>CAZEXM010000190.1:0-1522 GCA_964515915.1 uncultured Victivallaceae bacterium | reverse complement strand
CAAGAAATGCAAGTCTTTAACACTTAGTGTGTTTGGTTCTTGGCGCACCATTATCAAATCCTTTTTTTAAGTCATTCTCAGCTAGACAAAAAATTATACAGACAAAATCACTAGTCAATATATACATTCAAGCACATATTACAAGGTCTCAGGCACAAATTTATATACAAAGGCAATTGCAGACGCCTCATTCAAATATTTCCCAGATAAACCGCGCTGAAACCACGGTCAACAGCGTGTTCTTTTATCCGCAAAAGCGTCGTCCGCGGAGTACGCGGACTCGAGGTATATTTGTGCGCCGGGAAAAAGGCGCTGAAATGCAGCGGCACTTGTTTATCCAAATTCACCTCCACCCAATCCAGCCAGGAATCAATTAATTCCATGGAATCATTTTTACCGGGAATGACTAAATTAGTAAGTTCAATATGCTTATCCAGGCCGTAAAGCAGCTTGACCGCCGCCAATACCGGCTTTAACCGCGATTCCGTCATTGACTCGTAGAACTCTTCCGAAAAGCCCTTCATATCAATATTGGCCGCGTCGATATGCGGATACAAATCCTGCGCGGCGCGTGGTGTAATGCAGCCGTTTGAGACCAGCACCGTCCGCAAATCCTGTTCATGGGCCAGGCGCGCTATATCAAT
This sequence comes from uncultured Victivallaceae bacterium, assembly GCA_964515915.1. Classification (GTDB taxonomy): domain Bacteria; phylum Verrucomicrobiota; class Lentisphaeria; order Victivallales; family Victivallaceae; genus JAHOYW01. Next base: position 878 of record CAZEXM010000190.1, on the reverse strand, counting down.
AGCGTATTCCGCGAAAACCGTCGGTTCGTTATAAGTAAAAGCCACAGAACGGCAGTTATTCCGGAGGGCCAGTTCGACGATTTTTTCAGGCGGCAGGCAGCGTTCATAGGCAGCGCCGGTATAGATGCCCCGCGCCAGGGAGGCGTTCTGGCAGAATGAACAGTTCAAATTACAGCCGAAAGTTCCCAGCGAAAAAGTTTTGGTACCGGGCATAAACTCCGCCAATGGTTTCTTTTCGATGGGATCAATATTTAAAGCAACGGGTTTGCCGTAACTCAATGAATACAATTTGCCCGCAATATTTTTACGCACCGCGCAAAAACCGTATTCGCCAGCCGCGATACGGCAGGCACGAGGGCAAAGATAACATTGCACGCTTCGATCATCCGACGCCTTCCACCAGCGTGCCGGATGCGCAGTTTCAGTTATGCTCATAATCCACTCCGTTTTATTTGCTGAAAATAGCCCACCAATATATCAGTTTCCAGGCAACAAATGTAATCAACAAATATTGCACCGCTAAAAAAATATTTGGATTTTTTTAATTTTTCAGCATAATTTTTGCAAGCCGGTTTAAATTCGGATTTAAAGTTCACGGGATATTCTCCTTAAATAAGTTTATTATATTGTTATTATTTTTTATTTCAAGCATTTATATAATTATAGTTCGCGGCAAAAAAAGAAGTCTCACGCGATATTCGAAAAAATGTAATCGCCTTTACTGGCGAAAATTTAAAAAGCACGGGTGCCCAAGCTTAAAAATATTTATATAGAAAGACTTTATTTTTTGAATTTTGCTGGTATATTTAAACTTTGGAAACTTTTAACTCAAGTTTTGCAGTTCAAATTTGAGCGAAAAACGAACGATCAAACATTGA
>CAZEXM010000189.1:0-1529 GCA_964515915.1 uncultured Victivallaceae bacterium | reverse complement strand
TATACTAAGATATGACATGAGACAAAGCAGATTGAAATTTTTTCCAAAAATAAATAAATATTTCTTAAATTTCTTAAATTTCTTAAGTATCAGTTTTTCGGCTGTCGCGATTATTTTATTGCTGGGCGGATGTTACAGCTATCCGGCGGCGCAGATAGCGACTGAAAAAGACACTTTTTCCCAACAGGCAAAAGACCGTTACAGTAAACTTCTTGAAAAAATAAAAGTTCTGAGCCTGGTGAAAGCACAAAGAATCGCCGTAAAAAACAATCCTGATTATACCTCCATATACCATGCCGTCAATGCGGCGAAAATGCGTTACTATCAAGCAATCGGCGCCTATTCCCCCACCATCAACGCGACTTTCATCGGCGGCGGCGCGACCAACCGCTATTCCGGCAGGAAAAACTCTTCAACGCAGGACAACAACGCGATTTATTCCGGTACGGGCATGGATGCCACCTGGCTGTTGTTCGACGGCCTGGCGAGAACCATGAATGTTTTAGCGCGGCGCCATTCCTTCAAAGCGAAAAAGGCCCTGCTGGAAGATACCAGGCGTTTGCTGATGCGGGGCGTGGCGTTTGCATTTTACGATATTCTGCTGGCAATTGAACGGCAGCGGATTGCCAAGTCGAATATGGAGTTCCAGTTAAGCAACCTGCGGGACACACAATTAAAATTCGATGCCGGCGCAGTACCATTGAGTGAAGTACTTAACTTTAAAGTCGAGGCCAACGTTGCAACCGTTGATCAGATCCAGGCGGAATATGAGTACGAAATCGCGGTTTACGCGCTTGCCCGCCTTATGGGCTATCCGGACGGAAACCTGCCGTCAACAATTCACTTCCCGACAATAAACTCCGCAACCGATGATAAATTGACTTCAATTGACGTTTATCTGGACACTGCTTTAAACAATCGTCCGGACCTGCGCCGGTTCCGTGAATTGCTGAAAACCGCGAAATACACTATGTATCAATCATTCGGCCCGTATTTCCCGACCGTCACGGCTTACGGCACAATGACCTACGCCACCAGCAGAACCCGGAATCTTTCCCCGACTTCAAACAGCAATTACAACAGCGGCATTTTCGACGGCGGCGTCCAGGCTGAATGGCTTATTTTTAACGGCCTCAGCCGCTTCAACCGCGTGCGGGAGACCGAAGCTCTGGTAGCTCAGGCAAAATTCAATGTCGCCGAATCCTGGCTGAAAGTCATCGAAGAGGTTCGTAACGCGTATATCAATTACGTCATACGCACTAAACAGGCGAAAATATACAAAAAGACTCTGGGACTGGTAACCAAACAGCGCGACTTGGTGGAAGAGGAATATCAGGCTGGAAATACCGAACTGGCCCGTCTTTTTCTGGCCCAGAATGTTCTGGTTGACGCCGAAGTTAACCTGGTAAGGGCACTGGTTGCCCTGCGGAAAGCTAAAGTTTCCCTTAACGCGGCGACTAATACTAATACAATCGGGCTTGACTTAAGCGTTAAAAACTATTAAATTATAACAGTAATCGCTATTCTCC
>CAZEXM010000188.1:0-1585 GCA_964515915.1 uncultured Victivallaceae bacterium | reverse complement strand
ACCTCGTTGAGGTTTTTTTACTGATACTATCCCTTAGATTGCAAATTGGTATTAGACGCGTCCAACAAAACTCGGTCTAACTTAAATTCTTGAAAAAAATAAAACTTTACAGCAAGGCTCGAACGCTCACATCTTTTCAAAAAAATATCGCAGGCTCTTTTTTGAAAAGCTTCGCTTTTCGAGGCGGAATTATTCAATTGCGCGACTTCGTCGCTTAAGTTTCGCCCGTTGGAGACGGGCAACCAGCGTTCCGCCGCTGGACCACGTCCCGAACGTCGGTTTCGTTATCTTTTTTAGTTTTGGCGATGCCGTCTAGTTACTCTGTTTTTAATATCGACAGCGCTTAGCAGGGCGTAAACTGTTTCCAGATGAGGCACCGCGACTTGTTCTTCGTGGGCGATACGCACAACATTGCCGACGATAGCGTCCACTTCCAGCGGGCGTTTGTTTTCAAAGTCAAGCAGCATGCTGGTTTTGTAAGGCGGGAATTTCCTTGTATACTCTAAATTTTTCTGAATGATGTTCTCCGGCAGATGAATGCCGCGGGCTTTAGCAACGGCGCAAACTTCCTGCATCAGTTCCGCGCATAAATCCTCCAGAACTTTTGTCGTTGAAATGACTTTGGTATCAGCTCCGCCGGCCAGCACCGAAAGCGGATTGTAAGGAACATTCCAGACCAGTTTGACCCAGCGGAAGAATTCAATATCTTCAACAGTTTCACATTCGACATTAACTTTATTGAAGTTCGCACTCAATAAATCCATTTTTCCGGATGAGCCGCCTTTATAAACGCCCATTTTCAAACGGCCCGCGGCCTGATGCTCAATTTTACCGTTTTCCCGTTGAAAAACTCCGATGTAAGCGATTGAACTGACCAGTTCGTTGTCCGGAAATGCGGCAAAAACTTCCGGTTCGATTTCAATACCGTTTTGGATCAAGACAATCATCGTACCGGGTTTTACCGCGGCTTTAATTATTTTCACCACATCAATATCCGGCAAAACCTTAGTCGTGACAATTAAATAATCAGCCGTCCCGGGATATTCCGCGCAGGAACGGTAAACCCCGCCCGGCATAAAGGAAAAATCCCCGGCGATGCTTTTCAGGTGAAAGCCGTTTTTTCTGACTTGTTCATAATTTGAGCGGCAAAGCACTGAAACGTCCATTCCGGCCTGCGCCAGGCGGCCGCCGAAATACGCGCCGACTCCGCCGGCGCCAACTACTAAAACTTTATTATTTTTCATGATCCTGAGCTTTATTTGCTTATTTATATTCAAACCTATTGTCATGTCAAGAATTAATTGTCGGTTTTTGCGCCTCTGGAGACAGAGGCGGCTACATCATTTAAATCTAAGCCACGGCTGTCCCTAGCAGTCTGTCGGACTTTGGGAATCGTCGCGAAAAATTGTCCGAATAAAGCGGAATTTTCGTCAAAATCACGAGAATATTGAACATATTTGACGATTTTGGTGGAAATCTCAGCAAAATTCGGCACTTTTGCAGCAGATTATCCACAAGTCCGACAGGCTGCTAGTATACTGTAAAATTTAAAACTTCGTATTTTTTTCACAAATTAATGTAGCAC
>CAZEXM010000187.1:0-1880 GCA_964515915.1 uncultured Victivallaceae bacterium | reverse complement strand
TCTTTTTCATTTTTCCGTCAACTTCAACCATTGCTTCGATGAGGCGAAGTTCTTTGGGGTACCATTTTGAAGTTCTAACTCCAATAAGTCTAATGACTTCATCCCGCAAAATATCGCCTTTGGGTACGCTATGCTGTCCCATAACTTCATACTTCATATTAGTCTTGGCACGGGTAACCCGGAAAACGCCACGAACAAGCAGCTCGTATAAATGTTTGAAATCAACATAAGCCTTATCAAATACGCAGGTTTCGCCAGAATTCACTCCAGCACAAACAGTTCTGGCTTCTTGGGAATCATGGCTGTCTGCTGATTTCACCACTACAAAGCTGGGAAGAAAAGAACGCAGGTCTAAACGTAAATGCATTTTCGCCGCAGCTTTTCTTCAACGATGACCCGCCCGGCTGCGCCATCAATCCAGTAAAACCCAGACAATGCCGTGATTTCCCGCATCATTGGAATTTTCCTGACTGGCGGGACGAATGTGAAGGAGCAAAAGATTTATTGTAGGTCTTTATATTTGCATTTTCCGGTTTTTGCCTTATTATTTACTAAGAATGTTTTCAAGGTCAGAAAGGTAAATATGCTATGACATCCGATGTATCCAGAAGACTTGGTATGGTGATAGTGGTTTCCGGAGCCAGCGGCACCGGGAAATCAACAATTTTCAGTCAAGTGCGTAAAGATATGCCTGAGCTGTTTTTTTCAGTTTCATGCACAACCCGTTCGCCGCGCCAGGGCGAAAAGGATTCTGTTGATTATTATTATATCAGTAAAAATGAATTTGAGAAACGTATTGAAGCGGGCGAATTTATTGAGTATGCGGAAGTTTTCAGCAATTATTACGGTACTTTGAAAAGTGAGGTCATCGACCAGCTTGAAACGGGAAAGGATGTATTTTTGGATATTGATATTCAGGGAGCCATGCAAATCCGGCAGGCCGCCCTGAATGATCCTGTTTTGAAAAAATGCTGTGAATTTATTTTTATCGTTCCGCCCTCAATGGCTGAACTTGAAAAACGTTTACACGAACGGGCATCGGATTCGGAAGAACAGATCCGTCAGCGTCTGGCAAAAGCCGAACATGAAATCGGTTTTTGGCGGAAATATGATTATCTGATAGTCAATGACGAACTTGCGCGCGCCGTCAATGAAATGGAAAGCCTTATCCGGGCGCTGAGATTAAATATAAAAAGAATGCCGGAGGATATTTTCAATGTCTGAAAAATGCATAGTTCTTGGGGTTACCGGCGGCATCGCGGCTTATAAAGCCGCCGATTTGTGCAGTAAATTGACGCAAAAATCTTACGATGTCCACGTAATCATGACCGGGTCGGCGCAGGAATTAATCACTGCGCGTACTTTTCTAACTTTATCCCGAAACCCGGTAATAAGCAATTTGTGGAATGAACCGGACTGGCAGCCGGGCCATGTGGCTTTAGCCGAAAACGCCGAGCTTTTAGTCATCGCGCCATGCACCGCCAACTTTATCGGGAAATTCGCTAATGGTATCGCTGACGACGCCTTGACGACCTACGCCCTTACCCATAGCGGCAAAGTCCTCCTGGCTCCCGCGATGAACCCCAGAATGTGGAATAATATTACGGTTCAAGCCAATGTCGCGACCTTGAAGAAACGCGGCATTGAGTTTATCGGCCCGGAGCCTGGTCATGTCGCTTGCGGCGATGCCGGGTTTGGACGCATGGCGGAACCAGGCGAAATTCTCAAAAAAATAGACAGCCATTCTTCAAAAAGGCAAAAATAATCCAGTCCAGATTAATCCGGACTATGTAATGTACTTTTTTAAAATTCGTAATTCGTAATCAATACCAATTTGCAATCTAAGAGTTAGTTACTAATAATATACTGCATTAACAGTT
>CAZEXM010000186.1:0-1912 GCA_964515915.1 uncultured Victivallaceae bacterium | reverse complement strand
CAAGCTCAAAACAGCTTGAAAATAGTTAATTTTTAGAAGTTACGGGATGATAGTGCTAATTTTTGGCAAAAATCAGCACTTAGCGAAATAAAAATTTATTCTTAGTCATCTATGCAATATTTTTTGGGCGCAAAGTCTGCGAACTATTTTTTCATTCGGGATTGCTGCGCGAGGAGTAACCCGACGGTACCGCCAGACATGGACGGATTTATTTTTTTCGCACATTTTCTTGCTTAATTGCTTGATATCAGACAATAAACGGATATATTCTTTTTTCTGTTTGCTTGGAATAGTAATTTTTTATAGAGAAAACAATAATATATAATTTGAAATAATGAGGCAATATCATGGCACATAAGAAAGGTCAGTCAAGTAGTAGAAACGGCCGTGACAGTAATCCGAAGTACCTCGGGGTTAAAGCTTACGGCGGCGAAACGGTAACTGCCGGAAGCATTATCGTCCGTCAGCGCGGAACAAAATTCCATCCCGGTAAAAACGTTGGATGCGGTAGAGATTTCACTTTGTTCGCGCTTTGCGACGGAGTGGTTGAATTCAAAAAAAGCGCCCGCAAAAGCGTGAGTATTGTTCCTGCTAGTGTATAAACACTTATGTTTTGCTGAAAAGGCCCGGTTTCTAAACTGGGCTTTTTTTTGTATAATAAAGAAAGGGTGCAGTAATCAGCAAAAGAAAAAAACTAATAACTGATAACTGATAACTGATAACTGATAACTGAAAAATGTTTGTAGATAAAGCGACAATTATGGTGAAAGGCGGCGGCGGCGGCGACGGCTGCTGCAGTTTCCGCCGTGAAAAATTTGTTCCCAAAGGCGGCCCGGACGGCGGCGACGGCGGCGGCGGCGGCAGTATAATCCTGCGCACCTGCGCCGGCGAACAAAGCCTGGTGGCTTTGGTCTATAAACGTCATTATGTCGGTCAGCGCGGCCCGCATGGAAAAGGCAAAACCCTGCATGGACGCCGCGGCGAAGATGTTATTATCCGGGTGCCGGTTGGAACTGTTGTTAGCGACGCGGACACGGGCGGGTTGATTGTCGATTTAGACTATCCGGACATTAATTACGTAATCGCCAAGGGCGGAGACGGAGGACGCGGTAACGCCCGTTTTGCCACCAGCCTCAACCGGGCTCCGATGAAACGCGAAGCGGGCTGGCCGGGTGAAGAACGAAAAATTGTTGTGGAACTGAAGACCATGGCCGATATCGGCTTTGTCGGATTCCCGAACGCCGGCAAATCAACTTTACTGGGTAAAATTTCGGCCGCGCATCCAAAAGTCGCGCCTTATCCTTTTACCACTTTGCATCCGGTTGTCGGCGTCGTCGAACTGCCTGATTTCAAGCGCATGACGGTCGCGGACATTCCCGGATTAATCGACGGCGCTCACGAAAATATCGGATTAGGGCATGCGTTCCTGAAACATATTGAGCGTACTCATGTACTGGCATATATACTGGATACGGCGGGTGTTGACGGCAGGGAGCCCTGGGAGGATTTCCAGCATCTCAAAAATGAACTGGAACTTTACATGAAGGGTTTATCCAAACATCCTTCCGTTATCATCGCCAACAAGATGGATTTGCCGGAAAGCGCCGACAATCTGGAACTGCTCCGTGACGAATTATCCAGCGAATTAATCGAAATTATTCCCGTAAGCGCGGAACTGAGTGAAAATTTGTCCGCAGTAGTAAGTAAATTCAGCGAACTGGTGGATTCAAGCCGGAAAAAATAAAAAAACTGTTGTGGAGAATTTTGCAATTGCCTCAAATTGTAAAAAGATATTATTGCGCCTCCTCAATAAGCTCGAAAAGCAAGTTCCAAAAACGACGTTTAACATCACCTAGAAGTCTGTCGGACTTTGGGAATCGTCGCGAAAAATTGTCCGAATAAAGCGGAATTT
>CAZEXM010000185.1:0-2149 GCA_964515915.1 uncultured Victivallaceae bacterium | reverse complement strand
ACCCCTGTTGCCGGGATGAAAACCCGGTGTCCTAGGCCTCTAGACGATGGGGACGTCTGAAAGAGCCATTAGTATACGCTCTTTTTTTTTAATGTCAAATAAAAAAAATGGTTTTTTGAGACTTTTTAATGTTATTTATCCAGTTTAGTTGTATATTATGCGTTTTGCTTTTAAAATTAACCGGGCTTAGGGGATTGAGCAGTAGCTCTACATATAATATATATAAGGAAGAATATGACAGAAATTAGAAATGTGGCGATTATTGCCCATGTCGATCACGGCAAAACAACTTTAGTGGATGAAATACTTAAGCAGGCGAATATTTTCCGCACAAATCAGGAAGTGCAGGATTGTGTTTTGGACAGCAACGACCTCGAACGTGAACGCGGAATAACAATTCTTTCAAAGAATATCAGCGTTACCTACAAAAATACTAAAATAAATATCATTGACACCCCCGGGCATAGTGATTTTGGCGGACAGGTCGAACGCGTACTCAAGCTTGCCGACGGCGTGCTGCTGCTTGTGGACGCGGCGGAAGGCCCGATGCCGCAAACCCGCTTTGTCCTGGATAAAGCTCTGAAACTCGGGTTGAAACCCGTCGTTGTCATTAATAAAATTGATAAATCCGACGCTCGTCCGGACATTATTCATGACAAAATATTTGATTTATTCTGCGAACTGGACGCGAACGATGATCAGCTCGAATTCCCGATGCTTTACGCCAGCGGGCGCGACGGCTGGGCGGTTAATGACCTGGATTCGGATTCCAGAAGCTCTATTCTGCCCCTGATGGACGCGATTCTCGAATACATCCCGGCTCCGGAAGTTATTGCCGGCCCGGTACAGGTTCAAGTGGCTTCCCTTGATTATTCAGATTATGTCGGACGTATCGGAATCGGCCGTGTTTACCGCGGAGAACTTCGTATCAACAGTCCTTTAAGTATTATTAAACGCGATGACTCAATCCAAGTTGTTCAAATTAAGCAATTGTTTGTTTTTGAAGGACTCGGCAGAAAAGAAACCGATTGCGTTCAATGCGGGGATTTGTGTGCGATCGTCGGTATTGAAGGCATTGATATCAGCGATACCATAACCGATCCCGAACATCAGGACAGGCTGCCGCTTATCGCGATTGACGAACCCACAATTTCCATGCTTTTCAAGGTTAATGATTCGCCGTTTTATGGTCGCGAAGGCAAGTATGTAAGCAGCCGTCATTTACGCGAGCGCCTGTTCAAAGAAATCGAAAAAGATGTAGCTTTACATGTTGAGGAAACTAGCGCCGACGCGTTCAAAGTCAGCGGCCGCGGAGTTTTGCATTTGGCTATTTTGATTGAAACCATGCGCCGCGAGGGCTATGAACTCGGCGTGGCCAAACCACAAGTAATTTATAAGACCATTAACGGAGTCAGACACGAACCGATTGAAGCTTTATCTGTAGATGTCCCGGGTGAATTTGCCGGTAAAATTATTGAGCTGGCCGGCCTCCGCAAAGGAGAAATGACCAATATGGAAGCACGCGGCGAACGCCAATTGATTGAATTCGCCATTCCGACGCGTGGCCTTATCGGCTTGCGGAGCAAAGCCTTAACCCTTAGTGCGGGGGAAGCGATTGTTTCCTGCCGTTTTCTTAAATACGCTCCTTTTAAAGGTAAAATTCCGCATCGTCTGGTAGGTTCCCTGGTAAGTATGGGACAGGGCCCCGCCGCGGCTTATGCCATTGACGCTTTACAGCAGCGCGGAATTTTCTTTATTCCGCCTAATACCGAAACCTATGAAGGCATGGTCGTCGGTGAGCATAGTCGCGAAGGCGAATTAATGGTTAATTTGCAGAAAACCAAAAATTTGACTAACGTCAGGGCGTCGGGAACAGACCGCAATCTGAAAATCGCACCGCATACCGAAATGAGTCTTGAACAGGCTTTGGAGTACATCGAAGACGATGAATTAGTCGAGCTTACTCCTGAAAGCATCAGGCTGCGGAAAATTTATTTGCGCGCGCTTGACCGCAAACGGAACAAAAATAAATAGTATCAACATGCCTCTAATGCTATCTTATTCTTGCAATAATTTTTTACAAAGTAGTTCTTTGGGATTGTAAATAAATAAACTTTACAAACATGCAGTTTAATGCTATAGTATCTTA
>CAZEXM010000184.1:0-2385 GCA_964515915.1 uncultured Victivallaceae bacterium | reverse complement strand
ACTCTATCGCAGCTTGATATGGGTTTTGACCCAAAAGTCGACTGACCGATTACTGCGGATAATTTTACTCGCGATTATAACGAGAAAATAATTTGACATTTGACTGGAATCACAGTATATTGCGGAATCCTGCTTTACCGGGGTGATTATTAACTTGTACTCTGTACAGTTTTTTGAGAAACTTATTATATTATTGTAATTACGTCAAAGTTTTGTGTTATAGACAATTTAAAGGAGCCGGAAATGTTCAAGGTTTTTGGAATATTGATTGTGGTGCTGGCAGGAATATTTTTTACCGGCTGCCATAACTCTGAATACTACAGGCTGCAGCGGGTGGAAAAAGCACGCAAAGATTTTAGTAAAATCAGCAAAAGAACTATCGACGCGAAAAAAATCTTTACGCTCAATGAATGTGTCAGTGCCGCTCTCAAACATAACCTTGCCCTGAAAGTCTACGATCTGAAAGAACAAATTGCCAGTGAGAAAGTTACCGCCCGCGTACTTGGAATGCTACCCGAATTGAATATTAACAACCAATTGAAATCCCGTAGCGGCACTCCCGGCTCAAGCAGTTACAGCATAGAAACCGGCAAAGAAAGCCTGGTGTCCAGCCGAAGCGTCAACAATACGATTAATAATGTTAAAATTGAACTGGCTATCAGTGTTTTGGATTTCGGCCTGGCCTATCTCAATTCTGCCCAGGCTGAAGACCGCCGCTTAATCACGACCGAACAGAAAAGGCGCGCTGCCCAAAATCTGGTTTTTGATGTCGTGAAAACTTATTTTAAAGTAGCTGCGGCTCAAGACGCTATCGAAACGGCGGAAAAACTCCTGGTCAAATGCCGGCGGCTGGAAAAAGTTTTTATTGAATTAAATAACAGCAAATCCGTTTCACCTTTCCGTCTCCTTGACGAAAGAAAACGCTTTATCAGACTCGAAAAAGGTTTAATGGTATATCGCCGCCATTATCTGGATTCATGTATTGAGTTACGCTCACTGATGGGCTATGTGCCGAACGAAAAGATAAAAGTCGATACCCGCTGGTTAAGGAAATTACGTCTGATTACTTTGCCCTCAATAGACTTAATGGAAAAAATCGCTTTGACTGAACGCCCGGAGCTTTATCAATTGGATTTCGAATCCAACATCCTTGTCAACGAAGCACGCAAAACCATTTTGACAATGTTCCCGACAGTAAGAATTTTCGTTGACTTCACTAATTCAAATAACTCCTTTCTCTATACACAGAGCTGGTCGCAAGTGGCTGTTCACGCGGCTTACAATCTGCTCCGTTTACCTCAGCGAATCGCTCAATACGCCGCGACAAACGCGGAAGTAGATGAAGTTTCCATGCGGACTTTAGCACTTTCAATCGGAATTATGGCGCAGGTACGTATTGCTCACGCGAATATTCAGGAAGTAAAACAACGTTACGAATTGGACGACCGCACTTATCAGGCTTACAAAAAATATTTACTCGCAGCCAGTTATTCCTACAAAAGCGGCAGTTCCTTATCCCGGCTCGAACTCGACAGGCTTGAACTCGAAACCGCCGAAACTTACATTAACCGCTTAGTTTCCATGAGTAATTATTATGTTGCCTACTATCGCCTGCTCAACACCATTGGTATTAAGGATCTTACGCCGGAAACAATTAACCGGATTATTGATGAGATAAAAAGAGTCAACACACGGCGGAAAGACACGAAAGTAGCTCAAAATACTACAAAATTTTCACCAGTAAAAATACCAGAAAAGAAGACGGGCACTCCAAAGAAGAAAAATGTTGTTGATAAAGAACTGAAGTCAATTATCCCTGACCTGGTGCAACGCTAATATTGGCCGCGTAAAAATCCCCTCGCGGCTTGAGGAATATATTTTCATGAAAAAACTTATAGTTTTATGTTTGGCACTATGCCTGACCGGATGTTTGACGCCGCCATCTTTCAGAAGGGATTTCGCGAATAAATCCGGACGCTATACTACATATAAAGTTACAGATTATAATGACGGCTTCAGAATCGATATGACTTATTACAAATTCGAACTCGGCGGGGTAAGCGCGAAAACCACATTCACCGCCAGAACTAAAATCAAAAAAATAGCGCGCTGGATTGCTGAAGCCCGTAAACGCAAACTCCACCCGATAAAAATAGAAAATGTCGAATCTTCACATTATTTTAACTCAGCCACCAACCATTCTTACTGGAAAGGGACACTTCGGGTGTATTACGCGGACAAATAAACTCCTCATACCGACATCCTTACTTATATCTGTTTTTCTTTACAAGCCTCCAGCCTGTTTGTTTCATCTTGGTCCAAATTGCTATCTAATACCGATTTGCAATACCTTATGTCTAAAAAGTCAAATTGATTTCTTGTCTT
>CAZEXM010000183.1:0-2390 GCA_964515915.1 uncultured Victivallaceae bacterium | reverse complement strand
GCTAATTAATTTTAGCGGAGTTTTTTGTTTAACGGCTTGCGTTTAACGCAGGGCGGGTGTATTTTATAATAAACAACCGGGACATTAAAGATGATCAAAAGTTTTAAATGTAAACAGACAAAAAAATTGTGGGATAAAGAAAACAGTAGATACTTTAATTCAATAGCAAGACAAGCGATGCGGAAACTTGAAATTCTGCATGCCGCTGACAGAGTAGAGGATTTGCGTTTACCGCCGGGAAATCGCCTTGAGGCATTAAGCGGTGATCGTAAAGGGCAATATTCAATAAGAATCAATCAACAGTACCGTATTTGTTTCCGTTGGAATGATGGTGCTGATAGTGTTGAAATAACGGATTACCATTAGGAGGTAAATTATGAATGAAAGGATTATTATTCATCCGGGCGAAATTCTGCTGGAAGAATTTTTAAAGCCAATGGAGTTAAGTCAAAATCAACTGGCAATCGCGATTCATGTCCCGGCACGACGGATTAATGAAATTGTGCATGGAAAACGGGCAATTACCGCGGATACTGGTTTGAGGTTATCAAAATACTTTGGAATGTCAAATGAATTCTGGCTTAATCTGCAGTGCCACTATGAAATGCGTATAACCCGTTATAAGCTTGAAAAAGAGCTTAAAACTATTCATCGCTGTGAGCTTGTTCCGGCTCACGCCTAATTCGAAAACGCGAAGCTGCATTCGCCGCCGTCATCATCGGGCAGGATAAGGTCTTCATTGATCAGGGCGTGCATGATGGCCCAGGCGGCGTCCGCGTGGCCGGTGGCGTCTGAACGGCTGGCGACGTAGGTTATACCGCCGTTCCCGGTAACTGCCCGGTGGATATGCAGGAACCCGGCGGCGATATCGCTCCAGCTTGAATCCCATTCGATACGCCCGTCAGAAATGATTTGCTGCGCTTTCAGGACAAGTTTATTTTTCTTTTCCTGCGTGTAGTAAATACAGTCCGCAGCGGGATAAAAACGCTCTACAGCTTCTCCGACCGCGTCGCCGGGGCCCGTAATATCGATACCGATATGTTCGACCCGGTATTTAGCGCATAACTCTTTGATGGTTTCCGCCTGATACTGCCAGGCGGCGTTGTGTAAAGTGATTTTTTCCAGTACCCGGAATTTTCCCCGGAGTTTTTTAGGAACCGCCAGGACTGCGATACAGGCGCCGTCGCGTCTTCTGCTCGGGTCATAGCCGATCCAGACGGCGCCGCTGTACGGACGCGCGTTCCCCTCTTTAAAATCTTTATACTCTGAAATATCCGCCAGGCATTTTTCCAGTTCTGAAAATTTAAACACGCTGGCGGTGTCATCAATGAAATGAGCCATGAAAAACTGCTTGTATTCGTCTTCGGAATATTCGACTTTCAGTTGTTCGATATTGAATAAATCGCAGCCCTGATCTTCCGCGTCTTCAATCGTGATGATCCGGCGCCACTGGTTATCGGCGCAGCGGATTCCGGTTTTTCTTAGTTCCTCGCGTCCCGGAAAGTTGATAATCGGCTTGTCGGCGCGTTTCATTCGCTCGTTGTATTCGTCACCGGACCAAAACGGATAAGCTTCGTGTGATTTTGCGGACGGGGTTGAAAAGTATGTTCTACGCCATTTGGCGTGGCTGCTTATAGGAGCTGTAACTCCTTTTAAGGTGGTGAATTTCGGGATCCAGAAATATTCATCAACATAAAGATGACCAGTTGCTCCTTGAGCCGTATTGCTGTTTGTGGATAAAAAATAAAGTTTAGCGACACCATGTCGTGTTTTTAGTTCAATAATATCTTTACCGACTAGCTCTATATTAAACGATTCCAGAGCAAAATCATTTATATAACGGCGAAAATAGTCTGATTGTTTTCTGGAGGCTGACAAAAATATTTGGTTATCACCGGTCAGCAGCGCGTTGGTGAAAGCTTCCCGGGCAAAATACCAGGTCATGCCGATCTGTCGGGATTTCAGGATGTTGCGGGTTCGTTCGTCTAAGTGTTCCCAGCAATCCAGCTGATAGCCAAATAAGCCTTCTTTGAATTTTTCCAGCAGGTCTTTTTCATCGATCCCGGAAAAATCATTCTTTTTCCGGGAACGTCCCCGGCCGTTGCCTCGCTTCGCTGGCTCGGAACTACTGTCCTCGTTATTTTTTCGTTTTAATTTATCGTAGAGATTTTCCAGCTTAATAAGATTGTCAACTAAAGAGGAAAGTTCTTTGATTTCTAATTCGGTTTTATTTTCGCGTTCAGCCAATAAGCGAATACGCTTTTTTATGGTGTACAGGGTGTCTTCTTTGTTGAGAACGTCGTTCCATTTTTCGTTCTTGATCCACAAGTAGATTGTGCGCCGCTCGATGGAAAGCTTGATTTCGATCTCAGGAACTTTATGCCCTTTCA
>CAZEXM010000182.1:0-2457 GCA_964515915.1 uncultured Victivallaceae bacterium | reverse complement strand
TCTTTATTGCCGGAAGCCATTTTTTTAACAGCTTTTGCATCGGCGGCTTCGAGTGCTGCCTTAGCGGCTTTCGCCGCTTCAGCTTTCAATACCCTCTCACGATGTGCCCAGGCTGGACTAAACATAATATAACCTCCATGTTCAGTTATCAGTTATCAGTATCGGCTATACAAATGCCACACTTGAAGCCTTGATTGCGGCCGCGGCGTTCAGATTGCCGATCATATAAGCCTCATTCTGGCTGATATAATCAACAATACGGTTCTTTTTCGACTGATCCTCGGCCTGACGCCGCAGGCTTGAACGCTGCAGGTAAATCTGCAGGTTCTTCGGGTCGGTAATCAGGAGCCCGTTATCCGGGAACTGCGGGACAAGTACAGATTTATAGCCACCGTAACTATGCCCGAGAATTTGGAAATTAACTTTTTCGGTAGGCGTTTCAGCGTGTTCGCTCAAAACCTTGTTCATATCGTGAGTAACCAGTCCTTTTCCAACAATCGCCACCTCGCCGCCGGTAAGATGCTCTTTCGGAATCAAAGTACCGAGATCATAAACAAGGTGATCAACATTCTTGTAATCACCGGTCGCGCCTATATTGATTACACCGGAAGCAGGCACAACCTCTGTCAAAAAGTTCGCCGGCATATTGGTTTCAAGGTCGTAAAGCCAGCCTTTGTTGACATCCTCCAGTAGAGGATTGGCGGCGCGGTCAGTAGTCGCGGCAACGGACGTTCCGTAAATCCCAATCATAATACGGTCCAGAGAGATACGGCGGTATACCGCCTTCATATAACGCTGGCGAAAGTTTTTATAACGCGCCCAGGCGTCCAGCAAAGCGTAAGTTATGCCGGCATCAAAGTTGGTTTGCTCACACTCATACTGACGTCCGTCCGGAGCACCGGCATACTGCGCTTCGCGCTCAGCTGCGCCGGTGGTATCGGTACGGCCCGCGATTGTACTGTGGATCTGCATATCCAGAATTTCGCCTTTTTTGTCATCAACAGGTATAAGCGAGATTTGCGACAGAAACGCGTCCGACTCCTGGACCGCGTCATTGAGCTTTTGCGCCATCGGTTCAGTTGCGGCAAAACTGTTGCGCGCTGTTTCAACGCCATACGCCAAAGCCATTGCGGCCAACATCAGATTGAATTTTTCCTGGGTTGCTCTTCTCATTTTTATAAAACTCCGTTTTAAGTTTTTAAATGTAGCTCAAGCGTCTCGCTTGAGTATATTCACAACCGGGGACGATTGTGCTACATTAAATTTTATGGTTCTACAGAAACTCGCCATCAACTTCGCTGCCTTCGCTTGCAGGGGCTTGCTTGCCGAATTTGCCTTCCGCGGCTTTTTTGAAATCTGTGGACAAACTTTCCACTGATTCGTTAAGCTTGCCGACAGCGGCGGTCAGAGTCGCGAAATCGTTAGTTTCCGGTGTTTCGGGAACTACAGCTGCTGGAGTTTCAGGAACTACAGGGGCTGGAGTTTCAGGCGTAAACTTGCCAAGCAAAGTCGTGAGGCTTTCATTGATTGCTTTCTGGCCATCCAACATTTCTTTTACTTGTTCTTCTGTCATTTCAAATTCCTCTTGTTTAGGGGTTTTATGTTTGTGGTTTGAAAAAAAATCTTTTAAAGCG
Source organism: uncultured Victivallaceae bacterium (assembly GCA_964515915.1). Taxonomy (GTDB): domain Bacteria; phylum Verrucomicrobiota; class Lentisphaeria; order Victivallales; family Victivallaceae; genus JAHOYW01. Next base: position 823 of record CAZEXM010000182.1, on the reverse strand, counting down.
GCCTTTAAAGCCGGGATAAGTTCGGTTTTTTGATCTTCGACTACCTGCAGCGCGCCGGCGGAGAACTCCTCAGAGCCGCCGCGGAATGTCTGCTCATTATCTTTTTGCTTGAAATGCGTTTCGCTGGTTCCCAGGCTGGCAGGATTATCAGTTGTGGCCAGGCCGGTAAGGTAGGTCTTTTTAGTCTCGGCGAAATTGTGCGTCAATTCCATTGAGAAAAATAAGCGGTGGTCATCCGCGTTCTGCGCGAGATAATGCTGGTTGGGGCGGAGCCGCGCCTGAAGCGCGATACGCTCCTTTGAATCTTTAATTGTCCGGAGTTCACGCACCGAGCCGTAATTTCCAAACCAGTGTTCCGCGTTTGCGACAGCGGTGTATTCAGCGGGGTCATACAATTCCGCCGCGTCCGTCAGCCATTGCGGCTTGATATTGCGGCCGTCAACAGTCGGGCCGCTGGTCCCGATGGTCAGCCAGCCGGTCAACAAACCAGTTCTATTCGGCATAAGCGTTACTCCATTTATTTTGTTTTCAGCTATTAGTTTTCAGCTATCAGTTATCAGCAAATTAAGAGCTGTATTCATTGAATTCCACACACTAAAATTGTGATTTCTTGTGATTTTGACGAAATCACAAGACAGCACAATATTTTTTTCAAAAAAAGCCGGAAACGGCGCTATTGTTTAAAAAATAACAATGCCGAATGTAACGGCCGGGGTGGAACGGTGAAGTACAGCGAAAAACAGAAAAACGCCGCGAAAAGCCTTTATCTGAAAGGGCATAAAGTTCCTGAGATCGAAATCAAGCTTTCCATCGAGCGGCGCAC
>CAZEXM010000181.1:0-2537 GCA_964515915.1 uncultured Victivallaceae bacterium | reverse complement strand
GGAAAATGGCCGAGGCTGAGGATAAGGTAAAAACCGTTCTTGTATTTCAACCCGAAAACAATGAGGCTCTCTCGCTGCTTGGCAAAATCTATTATTTGCAGCACAAATACCGAAAAGCTGAAATGATTTTCCGGCAGCAAGTCAGACTTAATAAAAAATCTGCTGTCGCGTATAATAATCTCGGCCAGGTACTGCTGAAACAAAAAAAATGTTCCCAGGCCGCTCTGCAATTCGTGGCGGCGCAGGAGCTTGATCCTGAATCCGGGCTGATTGCTCTCAACCTTTCGGGAGCATATTCGCGGCAGGGGAAAAAAAAGGAATCGCTTGCTTCTTTCAAAAAAGCTTTCAAACTGTTGGGGCCACGGATAATTACCGTAGCCAACCACTCTGCCCTGGATAATATCCGCCAGGAGAAAGAATTCAAAAATATCCTGAAAAAAGCCTACAAAAAATTATCAATTGAACAGAAAAACATTGACCAACCCGCGAGCGCGGAAAATAAAAAATGAGCAAAATAAAAGTATTATCCGAAAACATCAGTAACCGCATCGCCGCCGGCGAAGTTATTGAACGTCCCGCTTCCGTGGTTAAAGAACTTGTCGAGAATTCTATTGATTCCGGCGCTGCCGCTATTGTTGTTGAAATAGAAAAAGCGGGACGCAAATTGATAGCGGTCACCGATAATGGTTCCGGCATGGACCAGGATGACGCCCTGATGTGTATGGAACCGCACGCCACCAGCAAAATCAAGAGTGCTGATGACATCGATAATATCATAACTTTAGGTTTCCGCGGGGAAGCCATTCCCAGTATTGCCTCCATATCGCGGTTTTCATTAATGACCAGGCCGCACGATTCGCTGGAGGGTTTTGAAGTAAGCGCCAGGGGCGGTAAAATGCTTGCAGCGGAACCCGCCGGGTGCGCCCCGGGAAGCAGAATTGAGGTACGCGATCTGTTTTTTAACGTTCCCGCCCGCAAAAAATTCCTGCGTGCCGATGCTACTGAAGAACGGCATATCCAGGAAGTTCTGTATATGTTAAGTCTGCCCTATCCGGGAATTTCTTTTGAGTTGATTATGGATGGACGAAAAATTTTTTCGTCGCCGTCGCATGATGATTTAATGCCGCGGATAAAGACGCTTTTCGGCAAAAGCTACGCGGATCATATGTTGCCGGTCAATTATTCGGATGAAGGGATTTCAGTTACGGGTTTTGTTGCCCGGCATGGCTTGACCAGGAGTTCCCGCCGCGAACAACGTACTTTTTTCAACGGGCGCCCGGTCGAGGCTCCGGCCGCGTATCGCGGGATTCGTGACGGTTTCGGCGGCTTACTTGAAAAGGGACGTTTTCCGCCCTGTATTTTATTCATCCGGCTCGATCCGCACAGCATTGATATCAACGTGCATCCCGCGAAACGTGAAGTCAGGTTAAAACACGACTATAAAGTCAGCGGGGTCATTACTGAAGCAATCCGTACAGCATTACGTCAATCACCGGCGCCTTCGGTAACTTTGGATTCCAGAATCCCGCTAAAATCGCTTTTGCGCGGAGCGCAAATTGATTACGCGACAGCGGCTGCAGAACAGACAAATTTGCCGTTTGAAGCGGAAATCCCCGATAGCCGGCCTATTTACAATGATATTGATACGAGTGCTCAAAGTACAGATACTCCGGAGCCGGCAATATCCCCGGCGGCTCCGCTAAGTAACAATGATGTTTTAAGCCTGCCTGGAAGTGGAGTTGTGCAGATTTCAGGTTTTATTGATGAAACCTATATTTTAGCTGTCAGTGCGGATGGTTTAATTATCATTGACCAGCACGCGGCGCACGAGCGGGTGATGTTTGAGCGTTTACTCAACGCCGCCCGTCAAGGAGTGGCGTCTCAACAATTGTTATTGCCGATAACACTTGAACTGTCGCGCGCCGAGGCAGGCTATATCAGCAAATATTCCGAAAGTTTTTTGAAGCTGGGTTTTGAAGTGGAGGCTTTGAGCAGCAACACGGTAATGCTTAATGCTGTTCCGGCTTCGTTGAGTCAGGAAAATGCCGGCGGTCTTTTACGTGATATGTTATCCGAGCTGCTGGATGAGGGTAAAGCGTCTAATAAACTAAACATAGAAGCCTTGGCGATGGCTTCGTGCAAAGCGGCGGTCAAGGCGCATGACCAGTTAACTCTTCATGAAGCACGTTCTTTGTTCCGGCAAATGGCGCAATGTGAACTGCCGTTTTCATGTCCGCACGGACGCCCGACAATTATCAATATTTCAATCAAAGAACTAGAACGCCGTTTCGGGCGGAAATAGCCGAATGTCGGCCTCGTTATCAAAAAAAATCAAAAAAGCCGGATGTAAGGGCTCGGGTTTGTTAAGTTTACATTAAATTTCACAATCATCCCAAAATGGTAAATAGTCAGGTTGTTCAAACCGAATAGCTTTCGCAACCTGTGTTGCCGGAGCATCAACAATACTCATGATTTTATACACCTTCAGCACTCGTTACCTTGAGGGTAAAGCTTTTGTAAACAATCGCAAATAGAAA
>CAZEXM010000180.1:0-2604 GCA_964515915.1 uncultured Victivallaceae bacterium | reverse complement strand
AAAAAATATCCTGCCGTTTAAAAGTAGTAAAATATTATTCCATTCTTTATTACTGCAAAAAACACTATCCTGATTGAATGTTGCTGACTTTTGCTGTATATTCGGGGGTCTATAATGTTGAATCTGAAATACTGCGAATGTGAACTGAATTTATGACAAAAAAAGTAGAAAAAATGCCGGAACTGCTGGCGCCGGCGGGCAATTTACTGGCTGGAATAAGCGCTTTTGACGCTGGTGCCGACGCGGTATATGCCGGGTTGAGCAAATTTAACGCCCGTGAGCGGAGTGAGAATTTTTCATTTAACGATATGTCCTGCCTGGTTGCCTATGCGCACAAACATTCGCGCAAAGTATATGTAACATTGAATACTTTAATCAAAGAACAGGAATTGCCCGAAATAGTTGAATTTCTCGCGGAACTCGGCCGGATACGGCCGGACGCGGTGATTGTTCAGGATTTGGGGGTGTTGCGCATAATCCGGGAATATTTCCCCAATCTGGAGATTCACGCTTCCACTCAAATGGGATTTCATAATTCGGCGGGTTTGCGGATTGCCGCCCAAATGGGGGCGAAACGGGTTATCCTTGAACGACAGGTTACGCTTGACGAGCTTAAAACCATGCAGGCGGACTCGCCGCTTGACCTGGAAGTTTTTGTGCATGGCGCTTTGTGCTGCAGCTTGTCCGGGCAATGTTTGTTTTCGTCCTGGCTCGGCGGCTGGAGCGGCAACCGCGGCAAGTGCAAACAGCCGTGCCGCAGACGTTTTTATGGTCCCCAGGGCAACGGTTTTTTCTTTTCCACTCAAGATTTGAGCACTTTGGATTTAGTGTATGATTTTAAACAAATGGGCATTTCCTCCCTGAAAATAGAAGGACGTCTGCGCAAACCGGATTATATCCGCAACGCGGTCGCGGCCTACCGTCTGTTACTGGACACGGCAGGAATACCCGATCGTAAACTGCTGGGAGAAGCCCGAAAAATTCTCAGCGGCACTTACGGACGCAAATGGTCACACGGTTTTTATTCTGAAAAATCACTTAAAACTCTGATAAAACATGATACTCCGGGAGCGGCCGGCCTGCTTTGCGGCCGGGTGGGAATTGCCGAAGACAGAGGTTTTGCCTTTAAAACAGCGCATCGCTTGTATTTGGGTGACCGGCTCCGTGTTCAACCGGCAAGTGGCGATGAAGGCCCGTCGTTGACCGTAACCCGGATGTCGGTAGACGGACGTCCGAGCATAAAAGCGACGCCTGGACAGGAATGTTTTATTTTTTGCGACAAAGAAATTCCGATTAAGGGTCTGGTTTATAAGATTGGCGAAAATTATGATGACATGCAGGGTAAACTTGCAAGTTTGCCGGAATTACGTTCAGCGCTGGATTTGCAAATAGAACTGAAATCGACTGAAATACAAGTTGAAATTCTTAACGCAAGCTGTCCAGTCTGGAAACAGTCAATACTATTGCAGACAGCTAAAAAACATCCTCTGGCACCGGCAAAAGTTGTTATGGAATTTATGGCGAGCCGTTCGGAAGAATTGCGCGCGGGCAATATTCACGTTGATATTGACGGTGAATATTTCGTGCCGGCCAGCGAACTTAAAAAGGTGAGACGGGCATTTTGGGATTGGGCCCTGGAAAATGTTGGCCTCAGCAGCATTTTCAACAACAATCTTAAGGCCCTGGAAAAGTTTCAAAAGGATTACCTGGCGATAAAGAAAACTAAAATTAATGCGGCGCAGTTAGCTGAAACCATTGTCATGGGGCCTAATACGCGGCTGCCGGGCAAACGAAGAGCGATTAAAGCTTATCCTATTTTCGACATGAACCGCATGAGCGATGAAGTCATTCTGCCGTCTTTTTGCCCCGAACAATACCTCGGAAGTCTGCGCAAAATGATAAAAGACGCTTATGGCCGCAAAATCAGGCGCTTCAGGATTACATCTTTATTTGCTCTTGATCTTTTGCAGGAATATTCTGATATCCGGATTGTCAGCGGTTTTCCGCTGCCGGTTTGCAACTCTTTGGCGGTTCAGGAGCTCGCGGACCGGGGCGTGGCTAAAATCCAGGCGTGGATCGAGTTGGAACGCGACGCCTTGATGGATATTGTTAAAAAATCCGTTTTGCCGGTGGAAATTTATCGTTACGGCCGACCGCCTTTGCTTTCAACCCGGGCTTATGTCTCGACAAAAAACGAAATTAAAGACGCCCGCGATAATCATTTTGTGATCCGTGAGGACCGGCGCACCCATCTGGCAAGTGTCTATCCCAAAAATGTTTTTTCCATTCCGCGCCTGCCCGACACCGCGGATTACTACGATTTATCCAATGCCAACTGGAATGCCAGAGATATTGACGATTTTAACTTTAGTAATACTCTAATGTAGCACACTTTGCGGAGGCTGAGCTACATTCGAGCTTTAAGCCTGTACTACGCAAAAAACTTATGTCTTTTTATGTCTAGTTTTTCTTACTTAAATATTTATTGTTAAATGACTTACGTTTTAAACAGTTGAGTAATTTGTCATCTAAAATCTATCTGTTTTTACGCATCTTCTGCACTTTGTGACATAAAATCCCAGCTTGCTCGTTGCGCCTCTAGCA
>CAZEXM010000179.1:0-2642 GCA_964515915.1 uncultured Victivallaceae bacterium | reverse complement strand
AAAATATCCTGCCGTTTAAAAGTAGTAAAATATTATTCCATTCTTTATTACTGAACCGGGGACCGGGCATCTTGTAATTCCACCATTAAGTTGTACCTTATGCAAAAAAGGGTTTTATATGCTTAAAATGGGAAAAATCAACCGTCTGGAAGTTTATCGAATGGTAGACTTCGGGGCCTTTCTGGCTGATAATGAAGAAGAAGTACTGCTGCCGCGTAAATTTGTGCCCGCCGGCACAAAGGTCGGCGATGAACTTGATGTTTTCCTGTATCTGGATTCGGAGGACAGGCCGGTGGCAACTACGCAAACTCCAAAAGCTATGGCAGGGGATACTGTTTCCCTGGAAGTTATTGACGTAAACAGCATCGGCGCGTTTCTCGACTGGGGGCTGGATAAAGACCTTTTCGTGCCGTTCAGGGAACAGAAAGAAGTTATGGTCAAAGGCAGGAATTATGTGGTCAGGGTGATTTTTGATAAAGTCAGCGGCCGGATTTTCGCTTCAAGCCGGCTTCATGTTTTTGCAAAAAAAACTCACGAAAACAATTTCAAAGTCGGTGAGGAAGTGGAAATATTAGTCTGCACCCGGGATGAAACAGGCTTTAATGTGTTGATTAACAAGCAGTATATGGGGATGCTCTATAAAAATGAAATTTACTGTCCGCTGAAACCAGGCGACAAACTTACGGCTTATATTTCAAAGTTGCGCGACGACAAAAAAATAGACCTCAGCCTGCGAAAACCGGGATTTTTCGGAATCATCAAGGAAAAACCGGTAATTCTCGAAAAACTGGAGGAAGCGGGAGGTTTTCTGGCGTTTAACTCCAAATCCACGCCCAAGGAAATAGAAGACAATTTCCACATAAGCAAACGCGTTTTCAAGCAGGCAATCGGCAATCTCTATAAAGAGCGCCGAATCACAATAACCGATGACGGAATAAAACTAAACTAAAGGAATATTCGATGGCGGATAAAGTGAAAAATATTCTCGAACAACTTGATAAAGGCAAAATAGATATATTTACCGCTTTGGCGCAAATTTCGGACGCAAAGGGAATTGAAAATATAGGTTTCGCGCGTATTGACCATGAGCGCAAAAGCCGTTGCGGATTCCCTGAATTCATTTACGGCGCGAGCAAAACAATTGAACAATTACTGGCGATTATTCCCATACTTATTAAAAAACAAAGCCCGGTGCTGGTCACCCGGCTCGAAGCGGCCAAGGGAAAAGCTTTAAAGAAAAAATTCCCGCAAGGCGAATTTGACGAATTAGCGCGGGTCTTCGTGATACGGCAAAAGTCGGAAGTACAGGGTAAGGTTATAATTTTGACCGCGGGCACTTCGGATTTGGATGTCGCGCTGGAAGCAAAATATACTTTGGAAATTTGTGATGTCGGCGTGAACATGATTAGTGACGTCGGCGTCGCCGGGCTGCATCGTTTGCTTGGAGAAGTCGAAAACTTCAAAAAAGCTGACGCAATAATTGTTATTGCCGGCATGGAAGGAGCTTTGCCAAGCGTGGTTGGCGGTTTGGTGAGCTGTCCGGTAATCGCGGTGCCGACCAGCGTCGGATACGGTGCTGCACTGGGTGGAATCGCGGCTTTGCTGGGGATGCTGAACAGTTGTGCCAGCGGCGTAACGGTGGTTAATATCGATAATGGTTTCGGCGCGGCGTGCGCGGCAACACGTATAATTAAAAATCAGTAGCATCCCATGTGATTGGGGAAGAAACAATGTATTGAGAGGCGCGTGGACTTATGTTAAAGGATTTCAGTATCGGCGTCAGTGCTTTGTTTAGGGGCTTTAAGCTGTTTTTGACGCGGCCGCGTTACTGGCATTATGTTTTATGGCCTTTGTTTTTCAGTTTTATTTTATATGTACTGGGATTCTGGCTGTATTTTGAATACCTGCATCCTTTATTGATGAGGCTTCTGCCTGAGCCGGCGGCATATCCAGAGTGGTCAAGGTGCTTGGTCTATCCTTTACGCTGGCTGGTGAATATTTCCATTTTTCTGTTTGGAGTTATGCTTACCTTGCTGACGGTAACGGCAATGTATTTCGCGCTTTCAGCACCGTTCTTTGACCGTATGACCCTGAAAATGGAAAAAGATTGTTTTGCGTTCAGCCCCCCCGCCCTGAACAGCAGACAAAGCATATGTTATTTCGGAAAATCAATCTTAAATGCTTCTATTTTGAACCTGAAAACGCTTTTCTGGGCAATTGTGCTTTTCCCATTGAGTTTTTTTGTACCATACGCCGGAGTAATAGTGTACAGTTTTGTTGTGGGATATTTTTTCGGACTGTCGTTTTTATTGTACAGTGCCGAGCACCGCGCTATGAGCCGGGCTGAATTTAAACAGAGCCTCAATGGTAAGCGGATGAAAGTTTTGGGTTTTGGCGCCGCGACATATTTTTTATTATTTATTCCTTTATTAGCAATCCCCCTGCTGCCCATCGCCGTAGCGGGCGGAGTTGTACTGTTCAACAAAGAACTGGATAAGCAATAGCGACTGGGATAAATTACGACTTTGTTTGCAATGAGGGTGAGCGAAGCGAAAGCCAATTACGAATAATTATCGAAGTTTTGTCGAGCCGTTTGAAATTATATGCTAATGTCACCAGTTCCCATTCAAGATTGACCTTGT
>CAZEXM010000178.1:0-2684 GCA_964515915.1 uncultured Victivallaceae bacterium | reverse complement strand
ATTCAAAATTGCATCATAATATCAAGCAGAAAAACGAACTGCAAAACTTAAGTTAGTATGTTATTCAGCAAAAAGCAAAGGGGCAAAAAAAAGACAAGACTTTGATTTTGTTTAAAAATCAAATCTTGTCTATGTTCTGAAAGCTAAGTTTCAGGGTATCGCGTCAATCCATGGAAATAGCTTCTACCGGGCATTCGCCAACACAAGCACCACAATCGATGCAGTCATCAGCACTGATTTCCGCGAGATCTTCTTTCATAGAAATTGCTTCCACCGGACAAGAGTCCACACAAGCTTCGCAGCCTGTGCAGGTGCCTTTATCTACTACTGCAGCCATTTTACTGTCTCCTTGTTAGTAATTTTAAACCTTTGTTGTTCCCGTTGTGTGGAACAAATGCATAATATAGACTCTAGAATATATATTTCAATCACTATCAGTCATAAGTATTTAAAAACTTTATTTTTCAGGTAATCCCATCCGTTTTGGATCATGGGCCAAGTGTCATCCGGACTATATATTTTTCAAAATTCGTAATTCTAAATTAGTCCTTCCGTTTCTTCAAAACCGAAAATTATGTTCATACATTGAACAGCCTGTCCGGACGCGCCTTTGGTGAGATTATCAATGACACTGGTCAAAATTACTTTGCTGGTGTGTGAATCAATGTTGTAAGCGATTTCGCAGTAGTTGGTCATCGTTACATATTTGGTGTCGGAAAAACTTCCGGCAGGCAGAACCCTGACAAAGGGCTCATTGGCGTAAGCTTTTCCGTAGGCTTCGGCGATGCGCTCTAAACTGCAGCCTTCATTGGCGTTGAGCAGAATCGTTGAATTAATGCCGCGGTTGACCGGTACAAGATGCGGCACAAAATTGATCGCTATCTCCCGGTCAAGCCCGGCCGCGAAAGCCAGTTCCTGTTCTATTTCCGGCAAATGCCGATGCGCGACAGTTCCGTAAGCACGGAGACTTTCGTTGCATTCAGGAAAAGTAAGCGGCAATGCTGCTTTGCGCCCCGTGCCAGTAACCCCGCTCATGCTGGAAACAACAATGCCGTCCGGTGAAACAAGCCCGGACTCAAGCAATGGAGCGACAGGAAGTATCGAACTGGTAGGATAACAACCGGGACAGGCAATAAGCCTGGCGCCTTTTATCTGTTCCCGGTAGCGTTCCGGCAAGCCGTATACAGCTTCTGAGAGCAGTTCGGCCGCCGGATGATCTTCCTGGTAATATTCTTTGTATTTTTCGGGGCTTTTTAAACGGAAATCAGCACTGATGTCAATGACTTTTAATCCGGCTTTCAGCAAAGGAAGCGCGTATTCAGTCGCCAAACCATGCGGTAATGCCAGAAACACCACATCACATATTTCAGCGATTTGCTCAACATCCGGGGCTGAAAACTTCAAGCCACTTTCCCGGAAACGGGGAAAAACATTGCTTAGCGCTTGTCCGGCATATTTGCGGGATGTGATAAACGCGACATCCACCCGGCGGTGACGCGTTAAAATCCGCAGCAGTTCTTCACCCGCATAACCGGCAGCGCCAATAACAGCAAGCTGAATAGCCATTTTTTAGCCTCAAAAATATATACAAAGTATAGGGGAAAATTAACGTTTTGAAAATTGGAAACGTTTACGGGCGCCAGGTTGACCTGGTTTCTTGCGTTCTTTGACGCGAGCGTCGCGGGTCAATAAACCGGAACCCTTTAGAACAGGACGCAAAGTAGCATCCATTTTCACTAAAGCACGGGCGATACCGTGACGCATTGCGCCGGCCTGGCCGGAAATTCCGCCGCCCTGTACATTAACAAAAATATCCACCGCCTTTTCAGTTCCGGTAACCGTTAAAGGTTGGAAAATGAAAGTCGCGATAGTTTCGGCCGGAAAATATTTACCCAGTTTTTTTCCATTAACTTCTACTTTGCCTGTTCCCGGTTTGATGCGAACCCGCGCTACAGCGGCTTTGCGACGACCAGTTGCCCAAATTTCTTCAGTCTTAGCAGCCATGATATATAATTACTCCTTAGACAGTAACTTTAGTTGGTTTTTGTGCTTCATGCGGGTGTTCACTACCGGCATAAACCTTTAATTTACGGAATTGGGCACGACCCAGTCTTCCGTGCGGCATCATTCCCCAGACAGCGTCTTGAATAATACGCTCGGGGTTTCTTTCGCGGATTTGTTCCGCAGTGTGTTCTTTCAAACCGCCACGGTATCCACTGAAATTAACATATTTTTTGTTTTCGCTCTTCCTGCCGGTAAAAACCGCCTTGGAAGCATTGATTACGATAACAAAATTACCAGTATCCACATGCGGGGTGTATGTCGGCTTATCTTTCCCGCGCAAAGCGTTAGCGATACGTACCGCTATTCTGCCCACCGGCGCTTCAGACGCGTCAAACAAGATATGCTCTCGTTTGATTTCGTCATTTTTTGCTAAATAAGTTTTCATTTTTTTAAGTCTCAACTTTTTTGCTTCAGTTTTCTTCTTGAACTAAAATCAACAGTGCATCATTTCCATTCATTTTTGCGACGATCGGGGATGCAATCACGAACAGAAGCATTTAATATATCCACTTATGCTGAAAATGCAATTTTTTAAAAATAAAATCGACATTTAAATAATAAGCCAAGTAATCGGTCAGTCGACTTTTGGGTCAAAACCCATATCAAGCTGCGATAGAGTC
>CAZEXM010000177.1:0-2701 GCA_964515915.1 uncultured Victivallaceae bacterium | reverse complement strand
ATGTTTGATCGTTCGTTTTTCGCTCAAATTTGAACTGCAAAACTTGAGTAAATTATTTCATGACCAATACGCCGGGATCATAAAAATCAGGAGCTTCGTAACCCAGTAATTCAATGCAGCTTGCCGCCAGCGAACTTATACCAAGTCCGGTTTTGAGCTCTGTTTTGTATTCCCCCATGCCCGCCGGATCGTAAATAATACATGGCACCGGGTTTAACGAATGACTTGTTTTGGCGCTGATATTGCCGTTAGGGTCATGTTTGACTTTACCGGCTTTGCTGTGTTCAAACATGTCGTCGGCATTGCCGTGGTCGGCGGTGATGACTAATACTCCACCGGCTTTTTCAACGGCTTTGCGGACGCGTTTGACGGCGATGTCGAGCGCTCCCAGCGCCACCAGGACCGCCTGGAAAATTCCGGTATGTCCAACCATATCGCCGTTCGGGTAGTTCAAACGGATCATGCCGTATTTGCCGTTTTCAACAGCTTCGATTACTTTATCAGTGATTTCAGCGGATTTCATCCAGGGACGTTCCTCAAAAGGAATGATGTCGGATGGAATTTCAATGTAGTCTTCCAGGTTATCATCGAACTTCCCGCTTTTATTGCCGTTAAAGAAATAAGTGACATGGCCGAATTTCTGGGTTTCGCTGATTGCCAGCTGTTTTTCGCCGCAGGCGCAAAGGTATTCGCTCATGGTGCGGTCGATCTGAGGCGGTGAAACCAGATATTTTTTAGGAATATGCAGATCCGCGTCGTATTCCATCATGCCGGCGTAAATAATGTCAGGAGTCCGGACGCGGTCAAATTTATCGAATTCCCCGCCCGTGTCAAAAGCGAGAGTGATTTCCTGGGAACGGTCCCCGCGGAAATTAAAGAATATCAAAGCGTCGCCGTCTTCAACGGTGCCGATTGGAGTTCCATTTTCGGAAATAACAAACGGTGGCAGGTCCTGATCAAAAATACCTTCATTTTGAGCACGCAAATCTTCGATGGCTTCGTGGGCGTTTTGGTAGCCGGGCGCTTTGCCGAGAACATGGGTTTCCCAGCCTTTGCGAACCATATTCCAGTCGGCGTTGTAACGATCCATGGTGATGACCATGCGGCCGCCGCCGGAGGCTATTCTGAAATCCGTGCCGTCCGCATTGAGACTGGCTAAAAATTCCTCGAACGAATCGACGTATTCCAAAGCGGAGGTCGCCGGAACATCGCGCCCGTCAAGCAGGATATGGATACGGGCCTTGCTGATACCTTCAGCTTTTGCTGCTTCGAGCATAGCTTTCAAATGATTGATATTGCTGTGGACATTGCCGTCGGAAAAAAGCCCGAGAAAATGCAGGGTGCTGTTTTTGGCTTTGCAGTTGGCGATAATTTCTTTCCAGATCTTGCCGGCGAACATACTTTTTGATTCTATGGCATCTTCCACGAGCTTCGCGCCCTGTGCGAAAACCCGGCCGCAGCCCATGGCGTTGTGTCCGACTTCGCTGTTGCCCATATCCTCGTCCGACGGCATGCCGACGGCGCGGCCGTGGGCTTTTAATTCGGTAAAGGAACAGGTTTTCATCAGATTATCCAACTCGGGGGTATATGCTTTCAGAAAAGCATCGCCGTCAGTGTATTTACCAAAACCGACGCCGTCCATAATCATCAGGACTACAGGCCCTTTGCGCCGCGTGAAAGAAGGATTTTTTTTCAAAGCTGTCAACATATTATATAAATCTCCGTTGTAGTATTATTAATTAAGCACGTCTGCCAGCGGTTCTGCCCTGATGAATTCCGCGCTCACTGCTTACTAAAAATTCAAGGAATTCCAGAACTTCCGGAATTTGTGGTAATTCGGATTTTATTTTGATTACCGCGTTTCCCGCATTGAGGCCGGAACGGTAGTAAATTTTGTATAAATCACGTAGGACTCTTATTGTTTTCGTCTCCATTCCGGCGCGTTTGCAGCCAATTACGTTGATGCCGCGAACCGGCCCCAAACGTCCCTCGGCGATGACAAAGGGCGTAATGTCCTGAGAAAATACTGAACAGGCGCTGATTATTACCAAACGGCCGATTCTGCAGAATTGATGAATCGCGCAGTACGCGGAAAGAATCGCCCGGTCGCCTATTTGACAATAACCCCCGAGCACTGCTCCATTGACTATAACAACCTTGTCCCCGACAATACAGTTGTGCGCAATATGGGCATTATTCATAAAGTAACAGTCATTTCCGACAACAGTACTGGTGCCGACTTTGGTTCCGCAATGGATCGTGGCGCCTTCGCGGAAGGTATTGCCGTTGCCGATTTTCAGGAAGGTTTCTCCGCCGACATAACTTAAATCCTGAGCGTTTTGTCCCAGCGCCGCGAAAGGGTGAACGGTATTATTTTCGCCCAGGGTGGTATAACCGTCAATATTGCATTGTGACAAAAGTTTTGTGCCGCTGCCGATTTTTACATTGGGGCCAACGTAGCAAAGCGGGCCGATCTCAGCATCGTCAGCGATTATTGCTTTAGGGTCGACAACAGCGGTCGGATGTATCTTAGACATAAAATATCCCTTATTTTTTACATGAAAACCTACAAATCTCTGTAATATAGCAGTTAATTAGTGCAGAAAAAAATATAAACAAAGAAAAAGCCTGTTTTTTTTGATAAATTTGTAATCGGTCAGTCGCCTTGCAGGTCAAAAAATGTAATCAGCCTTTTTTCTGA
>CAZEXM010000176.1:0-2802 GCA_964515915.1 uncultured Victivallaceae bacterium | reverse complement strand
CTGTTAATGCAGTATATTATTAGTAACTAACTCTTAGATTGCAAATTGGTATAATTTAATCGATAACGAAAGGTCGGAATCATGAAAACATCAAATTCCAGCAGGAAAAATTACCGACCGGAAATACACCCGATAAAGTTATCCTGGGATACGTTTTTATTTCCTATTTCAGCATATCGAGATATGTCTGCATTTTTCTTGCTTTTCCCGTTTGTTTCTGATATGAATAATTTAATTTCAACAGTCCGATAAAAGTTGTGTCGCAAGGGTAGGCGGCCAGCATTTTTTTACAGACGGATTCCGCTTTTTTATATTTATATTGCGCCATGCGTGCATAAACAAGGTATAAGTTTCCGTAATAATTCAAATTATCAATGCTTCTTACTTTACGACAGTAGGCCTCAGCCTTTGCATAGTTTTTATTTGCCATGCTGAGCAGATAGAGGCCGAGCCGGGCTTCAATGTTTTTCGCGTTGTAGATGATCGCCCGCTTGTAATGATATTCCGCGTTTTTATATTTTCCAATAGAATAATACAAATAGCCCAGCCGGTTATTAATGAGCGGGCTTCCTGGATTTTTTTTATTTAAAGCAAGCAGACTGGTGATTTTTGCTGAAGTGTAACTTGTCGTTTCCGTTGAACTGGACTTTATGCTTTTGTATTTTTTTGTTTTGAATCTTAAGCGAGAGATTTTTCCATTGACTGTTACAGCGCTTGCAAACAGAATCAGACAGGCGATTTGTACATACTTCCTTTTCATTTTTTTCTCCTGATTATGAGTTTAGTTTTTCCGGCTTCAATTAGTTTGAAGCCATTATCATTATCAAAAATCAATCGCGTGGCAATCTGTTTTCCATTCTGAAAAAGAGTGCCGGTTAAAGAATGATCCTTGTTATAATGCCATTTCCCGTACGGTGATTTAAACCACGGCAAAATCCAGCTCAATATTGATTGATACGCGTAGACGGCACCGGAACAGACAATGTGCAGGGGGAGATATTCTTTGAAAGAGAATTCATCCTCCTTGATTAACGGGAACCGCGGAATCGCGGAATACAGGACTTTGAGGTATGAAGACGTTTTTCCGACATAATCGTATATGCAGAATGTTCCGTTCGTAATTGAAAAATACAATCGCGAAGCTTTTTCGTCCTCGAAAAAAAGAAGCCCGGATAAATCTTTACTGCGTTCGACTTTGAATTGAACTTTTGATTTTTTTACATCACCTTCAAAAACATCATATTCGTATACGGCACCGATTGTGAAACAAAGGTTATCAGACAATTCATCGCTGTATTCGACCGGCTCAATACGCTCCTGCTTTTCGGGTTTTTCCTGCATCTTCACTTCGCCCTTACTCATGTAAAGCGCGAAATTAAACGGCACGGTCTCATCGCCAAGCAGGTAGGATTTTTGTGCCTGTATATGGAGGTGCGGAAAGGGGGAATAGCCGCTGTTTCCGCAAAGCGCCAGAGTTTGTCCGGCTTCGACGTAATCATTTAGTTTTACTTTCAGGGAATGTTGCTTCAAGTGACATATTTTGATATAATTTCCCTTCAAATCCTTTATGATTACATAGTTTCCCCAGTTATTCGTGTGGTCTATTTCCCCTACAGGATTGTCCGGCAGAAGGTCGGCGCAATTCACCACATAAGCACTGGCCGGGCTCACTATTTCCTTGTCGAAAACATAATAATCTTCAAGCCTGGTGCCGTCGCCGGAGTGCATGGAGTCGTTTTTCCCGGCGATTACCAGATCATAGGCGTATTTCCATTTATCTTTATGGGTCCAGTCGCCGTTCTGTCCCTGATATACCGTGCATTGTTCCCGGAGCGGCAGAGAAATGCTTGCTTCACCGGGTTTGAAACGTTTCCTGAACGCGATTGAGGTCGAGAGAGAAATTTCGGGAGATACCCGGATATCGTAATTATATTCGGGGTATCTGATTATCCGCAAGGCGGCCGCGAACACAATCACCGTGCAGTTGAACGGCAGCGTGAATACCGGAATACTGAAAGTTTCAGCGAAGCCGGAGGTTACGTCAATCAATATCACGGTAACTCCCACGGCAAGCAGGCAGATCAATGAGGAACGCAGTGATGGCAGTATAAAAGTTCCGCCCAGCGCCAGTCCGACCAGGATATAATTGAAACTGTACGGGTCGGCCAAAGCTTCGCCCCAGGACACGGACAGTAAAGAATGTATGAACACCCCCGCGATAAACGCGAGCACGGCATGAACCGCCAGGATTCTGGAAGTATACAGTATTATGATGAATATTAGCGCCCCGGCAAGGACATTGGGCATAAAAATAATTGTTCCCAGGGCTTTGAAAAAACAAGCCGCCGTATCAGGAATAAAAGCTTCCGCGCCGGAAAACACTTTATTGTCGTAAAGGGCCAGGGAAAACAACTTATTATACCCGGATGCCGCCAGGTAAAACCCGGTACTGACAATCGCGAAAGGCAGTGAGAGAATTGGAATTCCATAAGCGTTGAATATTTTTACCAGGCACAAGGTCAGGAGGAAAGTCATAATTGTGCTGACGTATATTATAATGACCAGAGTCGGGCTCAATTCAAAAATAGCCCCGATTGACATTCCCACAAGGATCGGATTGTAAAAGTAACAGCCATGCGCGATATCATCAAAATCCACGCCCAGGACAACTATGAACAGGAGCAGGGAAAACAGACTGATAAAGCCCGCTCCCGCAATGTTCGGATTGCAGAAAGTCAAAACAATAATCACTCAAGTTTTGCAGTTCAAATTTGAGCGAAAAACGAACGATCAAACATTGAA
>CAZEXM010000175.1:0-2879 GCA_964515915.1 uncultured Victivallaceae bacterium | reverse complement strand
TTAAATATCACGAAAAAGATGTAGCCGCCTCTGTCCCTAGAGGCGCAACGAGCAAACTGTGATATTTTTTTGTCATTTTGTAAGTCTCACGATAGAAAGATGCTAATCGACATGCTATCTCCCAAACTAAATTTTTGCTATCATTTCTACACCTTTCAAACGTCGCATAATGTATGTTATGTTAACCTTTTGATTAACTGCTTTTGCTTTATTTGCATTTATAACTAGTTTATGTCCAGCATGTTGAGTTAATTTAAAATCATCCCTGTTAATAACTTGATGATGAACTTTTAGTTTTATGACGCGCTTTGTTGACAAAACGGGTTTAAAATCCTAAAAAGATGGCTATAATACATATTTGCAGCTTACTCATAAATAAAATGAATTTTTCTATGGATAAATACGATGTAATTGTAATTGGAGCAGGGCATGCGGGCTGCGAAGCCGCACTGGCCGCGTCACGCGTCGGCAGCGGCAGAAGCTTGCTGATTACTATGAATATGGATCATATAGCCCAAATGAGCTGTAATCCTGCCATTGGCGGAATCGCCAAAGGACAGGTCGTTCGTGAAATTGACGCCCTGGGCGGTTACCAGGGGATTGTCACCGATGCCGCCAGTATTCAATTCCGGATGCTGAACCGCGCCAAAGGCCCCGCCGTCTGGTCCCCGCGCGCTCAATGTGATAAGAACTGCTATCAGCGCGCTATGAAGTTCGTTCTCGAACAGTGCCCGAAACTTGACATAATACAGGCTGAAGTCAGCGATATTATAATGGAAGACGGTAAAGCGGTGGGAGTTATAAATAATTTCGCGGATAAAATTTACGGCAAATGCCTTATTTTTACCACCGGTACTTTTCTCAGCGGAAAACTTCATTACGGAAGCAGTAATTTCAGCGGCGGCAGAGCCGGCGATCCCGCCTCAAATCTATTGGCTGCGGCCTTGAAAGGCCGCCTGAAAATTCGACTCGGACGCTTAAAAACCGGCACCCCGCCCCGCATTTTAGCTAAAACTATTGATTTCAGCAGGATGCGGCGGCAGGACGCGGAGATTTCAGAGGAAAATTTCAGCTATTGTCAGGATAGGGCCCCCCTGCCCCTGCCAATACCACGCGCGGTAAAAAAAGATATGCCCTGTTATATGGTTTATTCGACTGCGGAAACTAATAAAGTTGTCAGGGAAAACATCCATAACGCCCCGCTTTATCAAGGTAAAATTGAGGGTATCGGAGCCCGTTACTGCCCGTCATTCGAGGACAAAGTGCTGCGTTTTGCGCATCATCCGAAACATTTGTTATTTCTCGAGCCGGAAGGTGAATTTACTCAGGAATATTACATAAACGGCATTTCAACGAGTATGCCGACAAATGTCCAGATTCAAATGCTTAGAACGATTCCAGGACTCGAAAACGCCGTACTTTCACGTTATGCCTATGCTATTGAGTACGATTTTATATTCCCGGATCAATTGAATCGTTCACTGGCGCTCAAAACCCATCTGAATGTATTTTCCGCCGGCCAGATTAACGGCACCAGCGGCTATGAAGAAGCTGCCGGCCAGGGTTTGGTCGCGGGCATGAATGCCGCTAAATTCGCCGCGGGCAGGGAAACCGTGGAATTTTCACGCGACAGTTCCTATATTGGTGTAATGATTGACGATTTGGTAAGTAAAGACATCACCGAGCCCTACCGCCTATTCACCAGTCGCGCGGAATATCGCTTGCGGCTGCGCCAGGACAACGCCGACTTGCGTTTGAGCGAATTCGCCCACCAAAACGGCCTGCTGTCAGATGAAAAATATCAAACTTTCGTCACTTACCGCGATAAACTCAAGGCGGTTGAAAAGATTCTGCGAACTAATAAACTCAAAGGTAAAAGCTGGTGGGAATTATTGAAGCAGTTGAAAGGCCATTTTGACGAAACTGCCCCCCTGCCCTTCAATGCCGAATTACTGAAGCTTGATCTCACGACCCGTCAAGGACGCAAAATCATGCGTCAAGCCGCAATTTCCGCCCATTACGAGGGCTATTTGAATCGTGAAAAATCATCTATTGCCAAGCTGCAAAAACTGGAAAGCTGGAAAATCCCGGATGGTTTCAACTATGATGAGATTACCGGCTTGCGCAACGAAGCGAAAATAAAGCTGAAACAAATAGAACCAACAACCCTGGCCCAGGCAGGCCGCATCGACGGCGTAACCCCGGCCGAATTAGCATTGCTCCAAGTCCACCTCACAAGACTTCATAAATAAAATTGGAGAGATTTTTGGAAAAAAAACAACTTTTTGAAGAAAGTTTTTCCTTTTCCCCCAAACCCCCTTTTCCTTTTCAAAAACTTTTATATATCGAGTTCACTCGCGCAATAAATTGCGCGTGTAAACTCGAAGTTCAGATGAAATAAAAGGTTTAACAGTAAATTCGCGCTTTGTTTATGAGCTGCTCAAGCCGCCGCTTGACCGCGTCCCGAACGTCGGTTTCGTTATCTTTTTTAGTTTTGTCGGCGTTGTCTCGTTTTTGAACTTGACAATACTATTTTTTGTGAATATCTTAATTATTAGAATTGAGCGGATGGTCTTCTCAATTTATAATAAAGTCAAAAGCTTTGACGAAAACTCAAAAAAAGGGAAAGAAAAATGAGAAAATTCATCATTTTTTGCGTTGTAACTTGCGGGTTAATGATTGCTAATCATGCGATTGCGGGAGAAAAAGTCACTACGACCCCCAAAAAAGCCGTAAAGCCGGTTGTGAAAGTAGTCAAGTCGGCAAAACCTGTTGTCAAAGTCGTTCCTGCGGTAAAACCTGTTGTCAAAGCAGCTCCGCTTGTAAAACCTGTTGTCAAAGTCGTTCCTGCGGTAAAACCTGTTGTCAAAGCAGCTCCG
>CAZEXM010000174.1:0-2929 GCA_964515915.1 uncultured Victivallaceae bacterium | reverse complement strand
ACGGTTGACTTTCGCTGTGCTCAGTCTCAGCCTTCGCAAAGTGAGCTACATTTTTATATACAATGCGAACATTTAAGTTGTATAGTGCACTAGCAACAACTTCGCTTTCGCTATCCCGAGTCATATGTTACGAGTTGTTATTGTTTTTTTCAAATAACCCTTAACCCTTAACCCTTAACCCTTAACCCTTAGTTATAAATTATTAAAATACCACTCTGTGGCTTCTTTCAGGCCGGCGCTAAGGCCGTACCGCGGTTCGTAAGCAAGCAGTTTGCGGGCTTTGTCAATACAGGCTAACGAATGCGGAATATCACCGGCACGCTCAGGCCCGTAATTGGGATGAATGTTTGCGATTTCCGGGTCAAACTTTGCCAGGTTCTTTTGCAGTTCCACATAAAGTTCATTCAAAGTCGTGCGTTCTCCGCAGGCGACATTGTAAACGGTGTTGACTGCTTCCGGCGCGGTCGCCAGGGCCGCCAACTGGTTAGCCTGCACGACGTTGTCAATATAAGTGAAATCCCGCGAATAACTACCGTCTCCGTTGATGGTCGGAGCTTCGTGTTTCATCATGCCGATCACAAATTTCGGAATAACCGCGGCATAATCCCCGTAAGGATCCTGACGCCTGCCAAATACATTAAAATAGCGTAAACCAATGCTTTCTATTCCATAAATCCGGGAAAAAATTTCGGCATAAAGTTCATTGACATATTTAGTTACGGCATAAGGCGATAAGGGTTTACCGGTTTCATCTTCGACTTTCGGGAGAGCTTCACTGTCGCCGTAGCTTGAGGAACTCGCCGCGTAAACAAAGCGTTTGACTTTCGCTTCCTGAGCCGCGAAAAGCACATTGACAAAACCGGATATATTGACTTCCGCGGAAGTTACGGGGTCTTTGATTGAACGCGGCACGGAGCCGAGCGCCGCTTGATGTAAAACGTAGTCAACTCCCGCGCAGGCCGCATGGCAAGTTTCGAGATCGCGAATATCCCCCTCAAGTAGAACAAAAGCGGAATTATTCAAAAAAGCTTCTATATTTTCACGTTTTCCAGTCATAAAATTATCCAGGCAGATAACTTTATTATTCTGTTCCAGCAACACTTCAATCAGATTTGAACCGATGAAACCGGCGCCGCCGGTTACAAGTATTCTGGAGTTTTCCATCTTCTTCATTTTTACAACCTTGCGTCAACGATGTTTCCGGGCAAATAATTTTTAATATCGTATATAACCAGTCCATCTTTGCTGAATTTGTTAAAATCGAGTTCATCAAAGCGATCATGCGCGACAGCCAGAATCACCGCGTCATAATTACTCTTTAATTCTTTAAGGTCTTCAAGGCTGTCAATCAGGTCAATATCGTATTCCGCTTTTACCTCTCCGGCATCAGCCCAGGGATCATATACATCGACGCTGCAGCCAAAATCTTCGAGTCCGCGAACAACATCAATCGCCCGGGAATTACGAATATCCGGACAGTTTTCTTTAAAAGTCATTCCCAGCACAAGTACTTTGGACGAATTAATCACATGATTTTTTTTGATCATTAATTTCACCACTTCAGTGGCGACATATTGCCCCATCCCGTCGTTGACGCATCTGCCCGCAAGGATTACCTCAGGGCGATAACCCAATTCCTGCGCTTTGTAAGTCAGATAATAAGGGTCCACCCCGATACAATGTCCGCCGACCAGCCCGGGACGGAAAGGTAAAAAATTCCATTTTGTTCCCGCGGCTTCAAGAACCTCCAGGGTATCGATATTGAGAAGATTAAATATCTTTGCCAACTCGTTAACAAAGGCGATATTCAAATCCCGTTGAGAATTTTCAATAACCTTAGCCGCTTCAGCAACTTTTATGCAGGAGGTCTTATAGGTTCCGGCACTGATAATACTGCCGTATAAAGCATCAACCGTATCGGCGGTTTCAGGAGTCGAACCGCTGGTAACTTTCAAAATCTTAGTTAAAGTGTGCTTTTTGTCACCCGGATTAATCCGTTCCGGACTATAACCGCAAAAAAAGTCTTCATTAAATTTCAGACCGCTGGCCTTCTCCAGGACAGGCACGCATTCTTCTTCGGTACAGCCGGGAAATACGGTGCTTTCGTAGATGACGATATCACCCTTGCTTAAGGCCCCGCCCACTGTTTCACTGGCTTTGTGAAGCGGAGTCAAGTTCGGGGAATTGTGCTTATCAATCGGAGTCGGCACTGTTACGATATAAATATTACAATCAGCTATGTCATCAGGATCATGAGTGAATTTGAGCCTTTCGCTTGCCTGAAGCTGTTCCGGGGAAACTTCAAGTGTGTGATCGGTTCCGTCTTGTAATTCTTTTATCCGCCGCGGGTTCAAGTCAAATCCGTAAGTTTCATATTTTTTGCAGAACTCAACAGCCAAAGGCAGCCCGACGTATCCCAGGCCGATAACAGCTATTTTCGGAATAAAACTGTTTTCCATAATGCTTCCTTAGGTATAAAATACATTCACAAGTGCTTTTTTCGTCACCATAATACTTTTACAAGCCCGTTTCTCTTGAGATTCCCGATTTAAAAAGATACTGTTTAAATCTAAGTTTTCAAGTAAAAAGCAAGCTTAAGAAAACAAAAAGGGTGGTACCGGGGTCATCGCCCCCAAGGGATGCGCTGGCTTAAAGATTTAAAAATCCTCGCAGAAGTTCCAGAAAAAAAATACTGAGGTCTTAGACAATACCGCCAAAACTCGGTCTAACTTAAATTCTTGAAAAAAAAACTTTGCAGCAAAGCTCGAACGCTCACATCTTTTCAAAAAAATATCGCAAGCTCTTTTTTGAAAAGCTTCGCTTTTCGAGGTGGAATTATTCAATTGCGCGACTTCGTCGCTTAAGTTTCGCCCCTTGGAGATGGGTCTTTGTTTGCCTCAAAATTCGCAAAAAGGGTGGCATTTAGTAC
>CAZEXM010000173.1:0-3001 GCA_964515915.1 uncultured Victivallaceae bacterium | reverse complement strand
CTGGATAGGAAGGCGGTAGTTATTATGCCGCAGAACAGATTTTTGTGAAGAACCTGCCCAGTTCATGGCAGATCAATTTCAGCATGTCGGAATCACCGACCTGAGAAAATGGTATGTACATGACCTTATGGGTGTTTCCTGGTAATTTACCGCACAGATGATTAAGCAGATAGCTTTTGCCGCATCCGGGCTCGCCCGACAAAAGGGCAAAGCCTCTGAATTGCAGAAACTCCCTGAACAAGGTCAGGGATTGCTTGCGGTGGTCGTCCAGATACGCTTCGCTTATTTCGTCTGTAAACGGCATATGACTGAATGCGTAGCGCGATAGTTTTTCCCTGAGATTGCTGCTGTTTTCATTATTGTTCATGGGACTCCTTTTCCTTTATATTTTTTCTTCTTGGATTTATACAGTTGAAGCTGCGGTCGAGCAGATTGGCGCGGCCAAAATTCCGCCCCTCGTATCTGACATAAACCCGCTTCGGGAAAAACGGGTCGTATTTGATATCGATCTTTTTTCTGGCCAGGGCACTGTGAGTCTCAAAGAGCTTGCCGCTGAGAGAGAATGTCCCGTCATTTTTCACCGTCCTGGAATCTTCAAAGGTAAAAATATCATCAGCGTCTTCCGGTGGAAGCAGTCTAAGCTTGTAGCTGGTCGCAAGCCATTTTTTTAACGGACTTGTTTGAATTCCGCGGTGATCGCCTCTGTTGTATGTCATTTCAGACCACTCGGCGAATTGCCTGTTCAATTCTTCAAGCGATTTGGGAATGCCATTAACTTTAAAAGCATCAAAAAAGGAGCTGCGACATGTACTAAAAAATCTTTCAATCTTCCCCTTTGCAGCGGCATCGCGAGGCTTTGTGTGAATGATAGTTGTGCCTATTTTTGCCGCTATCCGCTTGATTTGCGTTGAAAGAAAAACCTGTCCGTTGTCAGCATAAAGCCTTTCCGGTATTCCTCTTTTCTGTACTGCCTGCTTCAGGCAGTCAAGATAGGCCAATACGTTTTGTTCAAAATAAAATTGCCCGTGGCACAGCAACCTGGAATGGTCATCAAGAATGGCCACTAGATAGGTCTGACGCTTGCGGTAACGCCCGTCCTTGCCGCGATGCTGCAGATATACTCCGTACATTATATCAACTTGTACGAGGCTGCCAGGATAAGGTGCTTCAAACGCGCGCCTGTCTTTGTTCTCGTTCGCGTCTTTAGTCAATGGACGCTTATGCCTGACATACCGGTAAATCGTACTCTCGCTGGGCCGGTTCCCGATAATTTTCCCTTCATGTCGCAACAGCGTTATGATTGTGCTTGTTTTTAGGGTTGGATTCTTCTCAATGAAAGCGTCAATCTCGTCCCGAATTGCTCCGGGAAGGTTTCTGAAGGCTCCTGAATCGCGTCTTTTGCGCGGCTCCAACGCACTCAAGCCGCCGCGCCGATAACGATAAAGCCAATCCTCTATCGTTCCCCAGGCAAATTGCCGGACGCTTCCGTCCGGAAGCTCCCAATATTTTTCCGACAGAGCTTTCAGTTGACTTTTGAGCGAGTGGTCCCTGCGTACTTGCAACAGCGGTCCGATCACCATGTAACGAAACAAACCCATCTTTTCACGCCAACTACGGTCTTTTTTTCCCATTTGACACTCCTAATGTTAACGATTTTTTCTTCATCCCGTTTCCGGGAGCGTTTATCCATTAATCTAAAATGCCAGAAGAGTTTTTTCCATAACCAAATTGTATGGACTAGCCTTTTTATCATTCACCGGGAATCTAAATGATTGTGTTAACGGGGCGTTGCATGACAAAAAATCACCTGTCATAAAGTCATAACGGCATTGACATGAAATAACGGCAATTTTTTTTGAAAAAATCCGCTATCAGGACAGCGGGGGACTTTTCCAAAAAAGGAATTTGATGCTCATGCCAAATTGTTACGGAAAAGCCATAACGGTGGGGAATTGGAACGTATCCGCAGTTGGATCACGGGAAGAATCATCCCGCAAGGTTTATTCTCACATTCGGGCGCTTCTTTCACAAAACAGCCCATATTACAATTTATCACTTCAGGGAAAACAAAAGATTTGCAGGCGGAAAACGCGCTATGCATCCAGTCTTTTATCTTGTTGCCGCTGTAAGACAGAGCGGGAGCTATCCCGCATTTCACAAAGCCGTCCAATAACAAATGACGGCACTCTATGCTCCAGTCCTTCAGCCAGCGGTAAACGGTCGAACAACTCGCCCCCATGAGCGTGTTCACTATTCGGGGAACATTCATCCCTATAATGAAATAAAGATAGAATACTTGCGATATCTCGGTCAGCAAATAATGCTTGTAACGGGTCAGAAACGAGGGAAGGATACTCACCGTAATACCACAGTCAGGACACCTGAAAACCAAGATGTCCACTGTGAGGCTGCAATAAACCTTACGAAGATAAGTCATGTGAAAATATAGCGGATGCTTGCGGGTACAGTTGGGAGCCGAACATATAGAAGGACGGGCTTCATCACGCAAAACTTGAAAATTTTTATCACTTTTTTCTTTATAACCTTGAATATCACAGCCGAAAGTCGTATATTAATTGCATGCTTTTTTTAGGCTTGTGATTCCTTTCTCCGGGTTTGTCACAAGCCTTCCTTTTTTATTTGTTATTGTCAGATTATATAACGGTTTTTTAAGATATACCACTCTGAATATTTTGCAAATAATCTCTGACAATCCCAGTAAGCTTTGTGAGAAATCACACTTGAAGAACGAAATTACAACAACTTACATGTTGTTGCGCATTGCCGACCCATGATGAGTTAGTCTTAAAACTCGGTACTCTCAAGTCAGATTATATAACGGTTTTTTAAGATATACCACTCTGAATATTTTGCAAATAATCTCTGACAATCCCAGTAAGCTTTGTGAGAAATCACAATAACCGCTGCGCTTTTATTCCGATTCAACTTGACATCCAGTTGCTTTCCTTGCGGAATGCTTCGCCAGCGGGCGTAATTTCCA
>CAZEXM010000172.1:0-3095 GCA_964515915.1 uncultured Victivallaceae bacterium | reverse complement strand
AGGAAGGCGGTAGTTATTATGCCGCAGAACAGATTTTTGTGAAGAACCCTTTTTTCATTACTATTTGACAACTATGGTAAGTATAACTATATTATTTGCTATAGTAAATGACACAAATGGCAAAAAACTTATCCTTTATGGTAAAAATAGATATTTCTGAAATTATTGCTCTGGAACCGGAAAAGCAGCGGCGTTTTTTAAATAATATGCCTGCGGCTCCGACAACCTGTAATGTTTATGCCGTAGCTGGTTTGAATAAAAGTATAGAAAATCACTCCCTGCCGTACTTTACTTTCACCTGTGTACTGCAAGGTACTGGAAAAATTTTATTGAAGCGGAAGATGAGTGAACTAAAAGCGGGCATCACGTTTTTACGATTTTCAGATGAAGTATTCAGTATATGCCGTTCAGAAGATTATTTTGAGTTTGCAATTGCCCTGCCAGCGGACTTTGGGGTGTTATTCAAAAAATATCATGCAAAACCAGTCAATATTTTTGAACTCGAATTGACAAAAGAATTGCTGGCTTCTTTTAAATATTTTTTTACTCTTTCCCGCTCATGCAGCAATGATAAATTATTAAATTCCGCAATTGAAATGTTTTTGTTTATAACGGAAACATGCTGCGGAAAAAAATATGGAAAGCATTTAGCTGAAAATAATTTTGCCGAACGTGCCTGCGATTTAATGCGAAAAGCATTAAATTCGAGGTCTCCCGGACCAGAGGCCGCGAAGAAAATGGGCATGGGATATGAGACGTTCAGGAAGAAATTCAAGCAGTTAATGAATATTTCTCCAAAGCAATATACTACACGGCTGAAATTTGAGAAAGCGGCTGAAATGATTTTGAACGATTATTCTATAAAAGAAACCGCTTTCGACCTGGGTTATTCCGAGATTCCGGCATTTTCACGACAGTTTAAAAAATATTACGCCATCAGTCCCGCCAGCTATCGGCGAAAAACCAGGCTCGAATACCTGTAAAAAAAGGAGACTGCACCTGCCTTCGATGATGAACATATTTTATCAAGGAGCTATGATAGTAGGCGTCATGAGGGACTCTCCGGCATTTGTGTACCATGTATCTGTCGGAAAACCTGTTGCGTACCCGTCCAGAAATAAAATATTGCCGTATTTAGTGTGGTTGGCTACGCCGGCATTATGGGTTGATTCGGCATCGCAGCGGAGGTGATTCTGCTGGACACAGCCTTCCGCGCGAGCTTTTATGTCAGACTGCAGAGCAAGGCCCCGGCGGCCACGGCTGAGCCGATAACTCCGGCAACGTTTGGCCCCATCGCGTGCATGAGCAGGAAGTTGTGTGGATCTTCTTCCAGGCCAACTTTGTTTGCTACGCGCGCCGCCATTGGCACCGCGGAAACCCCAGCCGCTCCAATAAGTGGATTGATCGGATTTTTGGATAGTTTGTTCATGAGTTTAGCGAAAAGCACGCCGGCCGCTGTTCCAATGCAGAATGCCGCCAGTCCGAGAACCAGAATGCCGAGAGTTTTAATATTCAGAAATTTGTCAGCGGATAATTTTGAACCAACTGTCAGGCCCAGGAAGATCGTAACAATATTAATCAAAGCATTCTGGGAGGTGTCGCTCAAACGGTCAACTACGCCGGACTCGCGCATCAAATTACCGAGCATCAGCATCCCGATCAAAGGAGCCGCGGCCGGGAGCCGGAAAGCACAAAGCAAAGTAATAATTAAGGGGAAACAAATTTTTTCCATTCCTTCATCAGTTGGGTGTTCCGTGTTCGATATTGGATATTCCGTTTTTTCCTATTTCGCACGAGTCTTATCAATTTAAGGTTAAATGAGTTTTCTTTCGCTTCAATTCAAATTAATTCCTAACTTTTTTCATACTTTTGCAATTAGCCCTATAATCCTCCTTTTCGGTGTTCAGCCGATTCAGTTAATTACACATTGTGCTGCAGTTGTAATGTACGTCTGCACCGTTCGGATTAGGCCTCTAAGTAAGGTTTTTCTGCACTTTGTGACACAGATTTCTAGCCAGAACCTTTCGCCATCAATTTACAATATTGGATTTCTAATTATTTCAGAAGTGAAACGAAGCACGGCTAGGGACAGCCGTGGCTACATCATTGAGCTTAAATATCACGAAAAAGATGTAGCCGCCTCTGTCCCTAGAGGCGCAACGAGCAAGCTGGGATTTTATGTCACAAAGTGCAGAAGATGCCTAAGTAATCCTGTCATGTCTTTGTTGCAATGATAATGAAATATCCTGGCACTTTATTTTTTACCGGTGTAACCGCTGAGGTTCCCCGCTTCTCCTGATTCCACAAAGCAACCGGAGTAATCTTATTTAATAATTTGTTTGAATATACTCGCCTTTGACGCTGGCCATATACATTATTTTGACCGGCGATAAAGCCGGAACAGTTTAATATTGACAGTAATTCTTCAGGAATAAATTCTTGAACATGAAACTTATTCGCCGGTTTGTCACGAAGTAACGAACCGCGGGGAGAAGTTATCAGGCGATTAGGGGAAGAAATCAATAACACCCCTTGTTCCATAGCACGTTATTATATCGAATGTTTTACCATTGTTAAAGGTGCAAATATCTCCAACATGATAATTTATACGGCCTGAGGTATAAGCATAGTTTGCATATTTATAGTTTGCATGTTCAAGCAGTTTTTCATTGATATCAACACCGTCATAGCTGATAATTCCGGCTTCAAGAAACAGTGAAGCCGAGTACCCCGAACCACATGCTATATCAAGTATGGATTTACCCTTTGCTAATTTACACGCAAAATGATACCGTTCCATATGGTCTGCTTCAAATCGTTTGCTTGTATTATTCATCCAGCTTCTCCTAATCTATGACTTTGCATGACATCGCTCAGGTTATTTTCAAGTTTCCCTTCCCTTCATCAATTGGGTGTTCCGAGCCACAACAAGCTCTCTTCGAGTGTTCGTTATTGGATATTCAATTTTTTCTTATTTCGCACGAGTTTAAGTAAAGTTGAAACAATGCTGTATTTTAGCATACAAAATACCACATAATCAATAAATAACTCAAGTTTTGCAGTTCAAATTTGAGCGAAAAACGAACGATCAAACA
>CAZEXM010000171.1:0-3155 GCA_964515915.1 uncultured Victivallaceae bacterium | reverse complement strand
AAAAATAAATTTTTTAACAAAAGGAAGCTAATAGTTTTGAAATTAGCTCTAAAGAACTGGACAACCACTTTTACGGCAGTATGATATGCCCCGGACATAAAGATATCGGCAATAATCTGTTCCGGGACTTTTTCGGCGTCGTCTGGGACCGCTCTGAAGACAAAGACATAGGTATTGTAAAAGACTGCCTGCTGCCGGAACCGGAACTGAATGATTACCGCTTTCCGTCATTGGATGAAGTCAAGCGGTATCAGGCTGCGGAACTGGAAAAAGCGGCAGCTTTCCGGGAAAAAGAACATTTCAGGGTTTTTCATTTGGGATTTTCCTTATTTGAACGGGCCTGGACTCTGCGCGGCATGGAAAACCTCCTGATGGACTTCATCATTAATCCGGAATTCGCCCGCGGCCTGCTGCGCCGCATCACCGACTTCAATATCGCCGCCACAGCCAATATTATCGACGAAGATTTCGACGCGGTGATGTTCGGCGATGACTGGGGGCAGCAGCACGGCCTGATTATGGGGCCGGATATCTGGCGCGAATTCATCATGCCGGAACTGAAACGCAGTTACGGCTTCGTTAAAGAACACGGCAAACGCGTTATCATTCATTCCTGCGGCGATGTCCGGGAACTCTTTGACGACCTGATCGACTTGGGGCTCGACTGCTTCAACCCCTTCCAGCCGGAAGTGATGGACACACGGGCGTTGTACCGTGAATACAAAGGCAGGCTTTCGTTCTGGGGCGGCCTGTCAACTCAAAAAACCCTCCCCTACGCTTCAGCTGAAGAAGTCGGACAGGAAACAGAAACACTACTCAAAATGGGGCTTGCCGGCAACTATATTTTTGCCCCCGCCCATGCGGTCGAAGGCGATGTTCCGTTAGAAAACATGCTGGCATTCATCAACGCGCTCAAAAACCAGCCGGGGTATATTGCGGAAGTCAGTTGATATTCAATGCGCTGAAGTCTTCAAAAGTGCTTTTTCGGCGGACAATGTGGAAATTGTTTCCGTCCAGTATCAGTTCGGGACAGGAAGGAAAACTCAAAAAATTCTGCATTCCCATTGACCAGCCGTAAGCGCCGGCGTCTTCCAGGACGAGGATATCGCCAATGGAAAGATTTTCCGGCATATCGCAGCTCGAAAGAAGGTCGTACGGCGTGCAGGTCCGGCCGCAGACCTGAACCGTTTCCAAGTCCCCTGAAATAGAATTCAATGAAGAAATTCCATGCCGGGTGCGGGTCAAAACGTATCTGAGAAAATGGTTGATGCCGCCGTCAAGAGTGATAAATTTTTCTCTCCGTGATACTTTTATGTCGATAATTTTCGCCAGATAATAACCGGCGTTCCCGACGAGATAACGCCCCAGTTCAAAACGGGTTTTTATTTCAGCCGGAAAAGAATACTGTTTTCTGAGCTTCGCGAAGCTTTCCGCAAGGTATGCCGGATTGATGCCGGACTCATCGTCCAGATAAGGGATTCCGAAACCGGCTCCGAAAATATATTCGATTTTTCCCCGATGGTAAAATTTTTCACAATATTTATCAATAATCTCCAGCCCCGTCCGGTAGTTCGCGGTCAACTGCCCGTCCGAAAGTATCTGACTGCCCAGGTATAAGTGAATTCCATTGATGTTAAACCCGTCGCCGGCGGCCGCGTCAAGCGCCTGCGGAAGCTCTTCGATGTCAATTCCAAAACGACTGGGCTTACCGGTCATTTTTTCGGCGGCGGAACTTGCCTCCAGGGGATTTACTCTGAAACACAGGCTTAAGTGCTCACTGTTTTCAGGCGTGATTTTTTTCAGCCGCGCCAGTTCAGTTACAGATTCAATATTGAATCTCCTTATTCCCAAACTCAAAACTTCTGAAATATTCTCTTCTGTTTTTCCCGGCCCGTCATAGAGTATTTCCGCCGGGTCAAAGCCCGCCTCAACCGCCACCCGGGCTTCAAACGGAGATGCTATTTCCGCCTCAATTCCCGCTTCCGAAATAATTTTACACAGTGCGGGGCAAGGATTGGATTTAAGAGAGTAATGAATTGGAATTTCCGCGAAAGCATTTTTAACTTTCCGGATGTTTTCTATTATTTTACCTTGGTCGTAAATATAGAAAGGCGTGCCGATTTCGTCAACTGCAGCCTTTAGTATTTTACGTGTTGCGTTCTTCCCGGACATGTTAATTCCCTTTCCGGTAAATTAATAATTCCGAGTGACAATTAAATATATAAAAAGGAAACGGCTCGGAAACAACGAGGTCAATACCAAACAATTCACAATACGTCCGCCCGAAGCCCGCGCCGGTTTCAGCGACCAGCATTATTTTAGTATTGTTTTTCTTTGCGACAGCGATTATTTCCGCCAGGGAACCATTAGTGATGCACATGCCGGTTACAATCGCGAGGTCGGCTTCCGCCACCAATTTCATGGTGTGCAGCGCGCCGTCGGCGATTTTGATCCCGCCGAGCTTCTTATCGATAATGTTTTCATCCAAATCAGTTGCCGTGAGCGAAAAATTCTGCTGCTTAAGTTTTTCGATTATGCAGCCGATGGCTCCTACGTTAACGAGTTTAGCGTGTTTTGGAATGAGTTTTTTCCGGCATAAATTTTGAACTTCGTTACATACTATATCCGCTCTTTTGCCGGCTTTGTTGCTGCCGGACAGCGAAAACTTTTCATCCGCCTGCGGGGACAATGACGCGAACATCGCGTCCAGCAGCGCAATATTAACCGGCGAATAATCTTCCGTAATCATCTCCCGCGCGTCATTGCCGACCAGAGAGTTAAGTTCAGATTTGTCGAGGCTTCCGTACGAACTGTACGCGGCGCCGGTTGCCTGCACCTGAACTAATGCCACATCATATTGAAACAGTCTTTCAGCAGCAGAGGGCTGGTAATTCAAATTTAACAACCAGGAACCTTCTATGCGCATAGTTTCGGATGGCAACTTTGCCGTGGAAGATAAAATCCATTCAGTTAAAGTCTTGAGCATATCCAATAAGCACCTTTTTAAATTTTCACAGTATCACACAGTTCAATAACTATATTATCCGGAACAACTCTTATCAAGAATTAAAGATAAATATTTTTATAGTTTAATGAAATTTATGTAATCGGTCAGTCGACTTTTGGGTCAAAACCCATATCAAGCTGCGATAGAG
>CAZEXM010000170.1:0-3358 GCA_964515915.1 uncultured Victivallaceae bacterium | reverse complement strand
ACTGTTAATGCAGTATATTATTAGTAACTAACTCTTAGATTGCAAATTGGTATTAGAATCCCTTTGGGACAACTGCAAACTAAATCGCCCGGCGCACCCTTCACGCTAAATAAAATTAATCAGCGTTAATTCGCGGCGGCAAGCTACTCTCAAAGGAATCGTTGAACAACCTAAACCGCCTGAAACAATCATATTGCATCCATTCCCGGGATTTACAAAACGTCCGTAATCAAATCTCCGCCAATAACGCGACGAAGTCAGTAACGCGCCCATAAATGGAACTCTGATCTGCCCTCCATGGGTATGGCCGCACAAAACTAAATTGGTTTTTCCCAAAGTCCCGCGATTACTTATGTGGATAAAAGCATCGGGACTATGCGCTAAAAAAATGACCTCTTTATTATCCGGTATTTCCGCTGGACTTGACGGTCTCCCTTTTCTCAGGTCATCAACACCATAAAAAAAGAATTCATCAAATGCACAGGACTCATTAACCAGCAACTCAAAACCGCCGGCAGCGTAAAATTCCCGCCAATCTTTAATCCCCAGCCACCTCCTAGCATATTCCCAATTACCCAAAACTGCCATTTTTCTGGATTTTTCAGGTAAAGATTTAAAAAAATTCCGCACTTTCGGTAAAACGGATGAATATATTACAAGATCACCACCATAAACCAGATAATCCGGCTGAAGGTCATTGATGAATACTGAACTTTCGTTAGCCACTTCCTCATCTATTTCCAGATTTCCCCAGAAATGCAAATCAGAAAACCATAATATTTTTTTGCCTTTGTTAGCGGGGATTACAGCGGATACTTTATATTCCACAATATCTATACATTTTCCGGAACGAAGCAGCGGACGCTGCCGGTATGAGCTTACCCGCTGCCATTCCAATGCCCGGCGTGGAAACTTGTCCCGGCTAAAATCCAATCCTAAAAAAACAGTACTCACTAATTAAGCGTCTCCGCATAAATATAAAATTATAGAGTCGTGCAGAAAAACTACACGCGCGATTCATTTATTTAAGTTTTTAATTTTTCGATGATAGATTCCGGTAATTTCTCAATTCTAGTGATGACACAGCTTTTACCGTTGGGTAAAGTAAGCTCATCATCAGCTTTATGATGTATCAGGGCTTCACCCATTCTGGTTTTATATGAAATCATATTTTTATCGGGATCACCATCCCAGGCGCCGACCAGAAAATATTGTTTCTCTTCAACTGAATTCAATTTGATTGTTATCGCTGAACCAAGCACTGAATATTCTTTAACTTTAACTGTTTTAAAATCAATTGGCTGAATCAATAAGATATCGCGCTCAAGTTCATTCCGCCGCTGGCCGAGAAAATTCCGCCGTTCCTTGGCGGCATCGTATTCAGCGTTTTCACGGAAATCACCATGCGCGCGCGCAACCTTGAGCGACTCTCGATTTTCCGGAATATGAACGTTGATAATCTCCTGCAGTTCGTCCAGTAAAGCTTTATGCGATTTAATTGAGGTAAACAGTGGTTCCACCTGCTGAGACGCTTTCTCGGTAATATGTTTTCCGAGAGCGCGTTGTCCGGCTCCGCCTTCGAGATGCTCGCGCAGAACCGTGGACAAACGGGATAATTTAATCAAGAGGCTTTGCCGTTCACTGCCGCTGCAGAATTTAGCGGTTTGCAGGACTGAGGTAACTCTCCACATATCTCCGCCGACAAGCTTCAACAAATGTTCCTGGAAATCTTTTTTATCCATCAATTGTTTTTTAAGATCCCGTTGAGCTCCGGTCCACGCTTTGGGCAGTTTATCCGCGCTGAGAGCTTTGGCAAGCTGTTCGATGGAAATCAATTCCAACAGCTCTTCGTCGTGTTTTTTGCGATTGCGCCAAATCCACAGGAGAATATCGCAGCTGCACATATGCAGGCTTTTAATCGCGTCATAAAGCAGATCATCATCGATCATTTCGCCAAAAGTATTCAAACAGCGCAAAGGCAGGCAGGTAGTGTAAGCGGCCAAATATTCAGGAGAAAATATCAAGTTCATCGCATAAGCTATATTTTCAACATGTTTAGCCTGAACCGTTCCCCAAATACTTAAAGTTTCGAGTTGTATCATGCCCAGGACCTCAGGCCAGAATGGAGCTTTAGCAATTAAGGGTTCAAAAATTTTCCGCAGTTGTTCATCATTTCCGCGGGGGACGAGCAGGGAAACAGACTCAGCCAATACCTTAATGTCCCGAAGCGCGGCAGCCGGATTCAAACGTTCGAAAAACGCAAGCAGCTTTTCGGTGCCGGCATCGTCAAGCTTATGCATTGGCTCAAGGCTTTTATTCAGCAGCACATGCAATTCCCGCAAACTGCGGGCTTCAAAAAACTGCCGCCCTTTATTGCTTTGCGCCGGGTCATTACCGCCGCTTGTCCACCATGTTTCAAACTCGTCCGCGGCCATAATATCGGGTACGACTGTAGCATAGGCGATTTTTTCAATCGCCGCGTCATCCAAAGCTGTAAGGCTTTTTTCCGTGGCCAGGGCGCGATAATCAGCTCCGGAAAATTTACTGTTTTTCGCAAAACCAGCCAACTTTGCCGCGGCTGCGCTGGACTCAAAAATTTTGCCTTCGCTAAGAGCCGTCGCCAAAGGAACCGCAAATGCCCCTCCGGCAAGAGAGTCAAGCGCCACTGAGGCGGAAACAGCATCAACATCACTTACCCTTCCCCAACGCTTTGAGCTTTTGAAAAAAACCAGCATATTGTTTTTCAGCTTGAGCATATTGTCATAACGGGCAACTATTTCCTGAAGAGCCACATCGCGGTTACGTAATCCCAATGCCCGTAAAAAGCCAAGCTTATTCAGGTAAGGCGGCAGCATTTTTTTTATCGCGTCAGTCAAAACTTTGCGGAAAATGGAATGATCTTTAACATTTAGTCTAGCTAAATTCAAGCAGAAAACAGCTTGAGCCTCAGACATATCTTCACCAAATTCTTCAAAAACAAGTTCCAGCTCATCCGCAATTTCAGCATCCCCGGGCTTATCTACTTGTTTCAGGGCCTTAAATAATTTCTCAAGATTCTCAGCAGAAGCATTTTCCGCCGCGGTCATAAACAAATCTTCAATAACAATATCACTCATAAGTATAAATCTATCATTGCCTGATTATTCAGTTTTTAAATAACACCAGCACCATGCAGGCCGGTACGACTATATTCACTTAAATATAAGCTATCTACTATAGAGCCTATCCCCCGGAAAGCAAACCGGATAAACGGATAAACACGGACGAACACGGACTGATTATAATAATAGTAATAATAGTAACTTGTAATCGGTCAGTCGCCTTGCAGGTCAAAAAATGTAATCAGCCTTTTTTCTGA
>CAZEXM010000169.1:0-3640 GCA_964515915.1 uncultured Victivallaceae bacterium | reverse complement strand
AAAAAAGGCTGATTACATTTTTTGACCTGCAAGGCGACTGACCGATTACGTTCAGGCATTTTTATACAGCGGAAATAACCAGGGTTGCGTTTGAGCCGCCAAAAGCGAAACTGTTGCTCAGGGCATGTTTTATTTTGACATTTTCGCGCGTTTTCAGGACAAAATCCGCCCATGTAAATTCTTCTTCCGGATTTTCCAGATTCAGCGACGGGCTGATGAAATTGTTTTCAATCATTATACTGGTAAAGATTATTTCAACCGCTCCGGTTGCGCCGATCATGTGCCCGGTTTGGGATTTGGTGCTGTTTATTGCCGGTAAGCCGGCAAAGACCTCTTTTATCGCCCGCATTTCTATAGGATCACCGATAAATGTGGCAGTCCCGTGGGTGTTGATATAATCAATGTCTTCAGGGGCAAGCCCGGCTGAAGCCAGAGCGCCGCGCATAACCGCGATGCTTGCTTTCGTATCCGGCACCACCATATCCGTAGCGTTACTGTTGCCGTAGGATCCGGTGATTTGTGAAATTGCTTTAACTTTACGTTCCTTCAGGCTTTCTTCTGATTCTAAAACCATAAAGCCTGCGCCTTCGGCAAGGACAAAACCGTCCCGGTCAGCGGCAAATGGACGACTGGCTTTTTCGGGGCAGTCATTATAATTTTTAGACAGAGCGCGAATTGCGGTGAAGCCAAGCGCCTGAACCCAGTCGCATTGTTCGGCGCCACCGCAAATAACAATATCGTACATCCCGGACTGAATCATTCTCGTACCCAGAATGGTGGCATGCGCGCTGCTGGCGCAGGCGGCACTTATATCGTACGATTCTCCGGTAAAGCCAAAAACTAAAGACAGGTTGGAAACTGCCGAAGACGGCATTACACGCGGAACAATACAAGGATTGACCTTGCGTAATTTGTTGGTTCTTGAAAAATTATTGGCGGTATCATAGATTTCTTCATAACTGGTGCCGGCAACGCCGCTGATTACGGCAATACGTTTACCCGCTATGTATTCAGGCGTCAGTTCTGCTTCCGCGAGCGCTTCTTCCACCGCGAGGACCGCCATAATCGAGTTGGGAGCCATAAAGCGTTTCCGCTTACGGTCCAGGAGTTGACTTTCTATATCCAGCTCAACAATACCCGCGACCCGGCTCGCTAAATTGTGTCCGGCCCAGTCGGAGGAAAAAACCACTCCTGATTTTCCTTCCCGCAATCCTTTTTCGTTAGCTGCTTTGCCGTTTCCCAATGGAGTGATCAGCCCGCGTCCGGTAATAAAAACCTTTTTCATTTAAACCTTGTATTTTATATTTAAATTCCCTAATATCTGAAAACTATACTTAACAATAACCATTTTTATCTCAAATTCTACTGCAAAACTGAAAAAAAAGAGAATCCAACAATTTCCTAACATCAATTCAACATGGAATTAAACCCTTTGCCGGTTAATAATTAAGCAAACTTAGTCAAAACAAGGCCAGTTTCCCGGTCGGCATAATTTAAAGTTTCTTCGTAATCACCTTACTTATTAAAAAATCGCCGCTTTCATGGAGTTTGAAATCTTTTTTTATTTGGCGGGAGTTATTTTGACCTGCACTTTGTCCGGGTAAATATTTTTGACCGTGATTTTATCATTGGAGTTAATCCAACACGCGACATTTACCGAAAACGTTCCCGCCGTATCCAGAGAGGAAATATCAATGTATGGTTTGACGGAATCATTTTTCAGCAGATCAATGGTGCTTTTCAAGCCGCTGAGGGTCACCGTGACATGTGGAGAAGACAGTAA
Organism: uncultured Victivallaceae bacterium; assembly: GCA_964515915.1. Lineage (GTDB taxonomy): Bacteria > Verrucomicrobiota > Lentisphaeria > Victivallales > Victivallaceae > JAHOYW01. The sequence continues at coordinate 1,857 of CAZEXM010000169.1, read as the reverse complement.
TTCCACTTTGAATTTACCCGCTTTATTTGGAGCTTCCAGGATTTTAATCGCGACATTTTTGATTGTAAGGGTCTTATTCTGGCGGATTATTTTAACCTGGGCGTTGACTTTAGCCGGAGAGACTGAAACAAATGCCTCCGTCAAGACCTTCGTCTCATAGTCAAAACTGTCTGTCAGACTGGAACTTAAAGGGATGGCGGCGCTCTTGATGCTGTATATTTTTTCCAGAATACTTTCCGGCCCGGTAAGCAATACTTCCGAAGGTTGAAAACTGACTTGATCAACCGCGTATCCCTGCGGCAAAGCATTTTTATTGGCGAAAGCGGCGACGACCTTGACCTTCTTTGAAACTTTGTGATCCAGGTTAAACAACAAATCCCGGGGGTCGATTCGTAAAATTTTGACCCCCAGCGGAGTGGAAATATCGTCAGGCCTCAGGCGCAAAGTATAAACTTCCCCGGGGATATAATCAGACAACTGTATGGAAACGCGTATTTTGAACGAACTGCGGTTTATTTGTTTAAGAATCCCCTGGCTGCCGGTTACTATAAGTGAAACTTTAGGAGTAAGCTGGCCAATATTGACTAATGTCGTCGGCAGGTCTATATCCACCGGGACATTAGTTATTTGCTCTTCAATCCCCAAACGGCTGTTAACTGTGAAGTAAAATAATCCGGCAAAAAACAGAGCGATTGCTTTACGGAAAAAATCGTGTCTGAAAAATTCGATAATCCAGGCAAATCCAGTTGTTTTTTTGATATTTTGACTCATTGTTCGTCTCCTTGAGAAAATCCTTCCGCGTTATCTCCGATATCCTCCATAGAACCAAATATGTTCAAAAATGAATTATCATCCGGCGCCATCAGCAAAGTACTTAAGTAGCGCAGGAGCTTATCGACCTTAACGTCGTATCGAATGCTGCCGCGGCAGGCAACACTGATATTGCCGTTTTCTTCGGAGACCACCACCACCACCGCATCGGTTTCTTCAGTTATTCCGACCGCCGCCCGGTGGCGGGTGCCGAGGGATTTAGCGAAGTTTTCGTCGCGGGTAAGCGGTAAAATAGCATGTGCCGCGATAATCCGGTCATTTTTAATAATTATCGCGCCGTCATGCAAAGGGGAATTCGGATAGAAAATGGATTCGAGGATCATTGCGTTAACCCTGACATCCAGTTTTACCGCGTCTTCAACTATCGAACGCATTCCAATTTTACGTTCAATAACCATCAGGGCGCCGATTTTGCGGTTAGCCATGTTCAGTACGGCGGTGGCGATTTCGGTGATAACTTCTTTTTTACGGTCTTTCTGCCGGAACGATATACTGCCGAGTTGAGCGAAAGCGCGCCGCAGTTCCGGTTGAAAAATAACAATCATCGCTGTTGCCAGCAAAGTCCACAAGCCGCTGAGCGCCCAACTCAAAACTTCAAATTGCATAAAATCAGCGCCGGCGGTTAAAATCAGCAGGGCAATGAGCATGCCGGCGAGAATATTGGAGCCGCGGGTTCCACGCAGATAATATAGTATTTTGTAAAAGATAAAGGCCAGGATGAAAATTTCCAGCACGGGCCGCAAATATCCCCAGGCGGTAAAAAAAAATCCCATAATTCCCGTTGGCATATTAACTCCTTACTTAATTATAGTTATTGTAAAAATATTTTATTCAAATACTGTTTATCTTGTTGAACATTAGATATTTATCGCAAAGCAGAGTTCTTTCCCCATGGTTTGCGCGAAAATTCCATTCAGAAAAATGTATTTTAAATCAATGTAGCTCACTTTGCGGAGGCTGAGACTGAGCAGAGCGAAAGTCAACCGTCCCGCTTGAGAATATTCACAAGCGGGACGCTTGTGCTAC
>CAZEXM010000168.1:0-3657 GCA_964515915.1 uncultured Victivallaceae bacterium | reverse complement strand
CGTTTTAAGACTTAAAAGTACCGAAAAGTACCATTTTTTGAAGATTATTTCTTTGAGGCAATAATGCATTAAATTAGATACTTTATGTTTAAAAAAGTTACATATTAAAAGTTTTTGAGGATAAGGTGATTGATAACAGGAGCCCTCTCCAACGGGCGAAACTTAAGCGATGCAGTCGCGCAATTGAATAATTCCGCCTCGAAAAGCGAAGCTTTTCAAAAAAGAGCTAGCGATTTTTTTGAAAAGATGTGAGCGTTCGAGCCTTGCTGCAAAGTCTTATTTTTTTCAAGAATTTAAGTTATACCGAGTTTTGGCGGTGTCGACATATTCGTGCGCTTTTTTATTATTATATGAACATGACCGGGCCGGATTTTTCGGCTAAAGCGGCAAAGTGCGCGACTCCGGCGAGTTCGATATTGTCCAGTAATTCAGTTTTCTGAATCCCCATCATATTCATTGCCATTTCACAGGCTATAAGCTTGACGCCCATTAATCTGGCCTGCCCGATGAGGGTTGGTAAATCATCGATATTTTTATTTTTCATAACATTTTTCATCATAGCGGTTCCCATGCCCAGCATGTGCATTTTGGATAATGCCAGTTTTTTCGCGCCGCGCGGCATCATCATGGCGAACATTTTACTGACAATGTTCTTTTTGACTTTAGGAGGATTGTTTTTGCGCAGGACATTCAGCCCCCAGAAGGTACAGAAGATTGATACTTCGTGTCCCAAAGCAGCGAAACCTGTCGCCAGAATGAACGCGGCCAGGGCTTTGTCCAGATCAGCGCTGAACAGCACAATGGTAGTGCGTTTGGGCATAATCGCTACAGCTCTGTCTTTTGAAGCAGAGCCAGAACCCTTTTTAATCAGGGCCTTGACCAGGCCGTCCTTTTTTTCTATTGATACGATGATATTGCCGGTTGACTCGCACCATGCCGGCAGGTCCTTATAAAAACCGGCGTCACTGGCGGTAACTTTGAGTGTCTGCCCGTCTGTCATGGCGTCAAGTTTGCCTTTCACCTGCACGATAGGACCGGGACATTGCAGTCCGCAGGCGTCCAGTTCCAATGGCGCGTCAGAATTTTCAGTACTGAAGACCGAACATGACGCTGCCGCGCAGGCGGCATATTTCACATTAGTGTCGAGTCCGTCGCGATTAAAGATTTTCCAGGTCATATAGCCTCCACTGAGATTTTTTACCTTGTAGTTTTGTTCTCTGAGATAACGTTCCGCCAGATACCCTCTGATGCCTACTTTGCAGAAAACGATTATTTCTTTATCTTTTGGTAATTTATTAAGATTAGCGCGGAGTGAGCCCAGCGGAATGTTGACCGCGCCGGGAATTGTTCCGCAGCTGACTTCGTCCGCTTCGCGGACATCCAGGAGGAAATCGTTTTTTTTGATTTCATCAGGCGCGACGACTATGGTATCGCCCTTGATGATGTTTTCAGCGACGAAGCCGACATAGTTTACCGGGTCCTTAGCCGAAGCGAAGGGCGGGGCGTAAGCCAGCTCGAGTTCCGCCAGGTCGCTGACTTTCAAATCGTTGCGGATAGCGGTGGCGAGCAGATCGATCCGTTTATCGACGCCGTCCCGTCCCACAATCTGCGCCCCTAGTATTTTGCCGCTTTTTTCAAACATCACTTTCATAAACAACGGCTCGGAGCCGGGATAGTATGCTGCGTGTGAAGCGGGAATAATATAAGTTTTCAGGTAGTCTTTGCCGGCGGCTTTCAGGGATGTTTCATTGACTCCCACGGAGGCGGCATGCAGATCGAATATTTTACATATTGAAGTACCCAGGGTGCCTTTGTAAATTTTGTTCGCGCCGAAAATATTATCGGCGGCGATTCTGCCCTGCCGGCTGGCGGGGCCGGCCAGGGGAATCATTGCCGCCGTGTTTAAAATCGGATTGAGTACTTCGATTACATCGCCGGCCGCGTATATATCCGGTTTGCTGGTACGGAGATTTTCATCTACTTTAATGCCGCCGCACCTGCCCAGCTCGAGTCCGGCGCCGACGGCTAATCCGGTATTGGGTTTCACGCCAACGCTCATGACGATCAGTTCGGCCGGGATCCGGGTGCCGTCCTGCAGAATAACAGTATGTTTCCCGGAATCGTGTTTGATTTCGCTGACACCGTTATTGAGCTGGAGTTTTACGCCGTTTGCGACAAGTTCGTCTTCCAGCATGCAGGACATTTCCGCATCCAGGGTGGACAGCAGCTGCGGCAGCATTTCCACCAGGGTAACTTCGACGCCGCGTTTGACGAGGTTTTCAGCGACTTCAAGTCCAATGAAACCGCCGCCGACAACGACCGCGTTTTTCACTCCGCCATCGACTCGTTCTTTGATGCGGTCCACGTCCGGGATCGTCCATAAAGTCATCACATCCGGATTATCCGCGCCGGGGATTGGCGGAATAAGCGGGCTGGAACCAGTTGTCAGCAATAATTTATCGTATGACTCGATGTAGACTTCGCCGGTCTGCAGATTCTTTACTTTTACCTGCTTTTCAGCGGGCTTGATTTCTATAACTTCCTGGGTGATCCTGACTTCGATTCCGGTGCGTCCGCTAAATTTTTCCGGTGTCATTACCAGCAAACTGTCGCGTTGCTTAATCACTTCGCCGATATAATACGGCAGGCCGCAGTTGGCGAATGACATATATTTTCCGCGTTCGAAAACGATTATCTCGGCGGAACTGTCCAAACGGGCAGCTCTGGCCGCGGCACTCGCGCCGCCCGCGACTCCACCTATAATTAACAGTTTCATAGTAATTCTTCTTTATTTATTTTAGTCCGTTTATAATTAATTCAAGCGCGTATTCATATACGTTTACGGTCTTGTCATTCAGGACGAATCCGGGCAGCATACCGTTAAATTCGCCCCATAAGGCGCTTGCTGTTTTTTTAGGGTTCACAGTTTTTCTGATTGAACCATCGGCGATTCCCTGAGTAATGGCATTAATCCATATTTTGTTGATGTGGTGATTCTCATCCAGGGTTGAATTCAAAAACTTACTGCTGCTGTCGCAACCAGTGCGATGTTGACGATAGCTTTGCAGAGCGCAGTAATATTCGGGATTTTCCTGTTGAAAAAGCAGGAACGCTTTTGCCGCGCCGGCTATTTTGTCTAATCCGGAAGCTTCCGGCAATAATGATTTTTCCATATATTTAATTAGCAGTCGTAAACTTCGGACAACGATTCCGATGCAGAGTTCTTTTTTATTTCCAAAATAGTTATATAACGAGCCTTTGCTGAGTTCAACGGTCTTCGCGACATCATTCATCGTGGACTGGTCAAAACCCTGCGAAAAAAATACTTGTTCCGCGGCATCGAGAATCAAGTTCTCCCGACTGGCGCGTTCCCTGGCTTTACGTTCCAATATACCCATATTTTTTTGTCCTGTGTTTGGCTCATGGTCAAAAAATGACCGACAGTCAATTTTTGCAATATAGGCTTGGTTTCGAGATTGTCAAGCAAAAAAAGGAAAAAAAGGCGAATGTCGCCCTCGTTATCAAAAAAGGAAGGAAAGTACATAGTCATACCAATTTGCAATCTAAGAGTTAGTTACTAATAATATACTGCATTAACAGTTTTGCGCCTCTAGCAGCCTGTCGGACTTATGGATAATCTGCTGCAAAAGTGCCGAA
>CAZEXM010000167.1:0-3722 GCA_964515915.1 uncultured Victivallaceae bacterium | reverse complement strand
CAGGGATAATTAATGCAATCTTTACTATCTCTAAGATTGCAAATCGGTATAACTAGTGAATTATAACGGGAGTTTGAGACTTTTTTGGCAATTTTGAGGTTAAACAACAATTATTTGCACTGTTTTGTAGTATAGACAATTTGCACTGTTTTTGATTTATGCTATTTTAAGTCTATGAAAGTTTGAGCTTAAAAGTAGTTGTAGTTTAGAATTTAACTGATTTTTACATCGGTTTCCCTCAAAAAACATAATTTTCTTCAAACTTCCGTTATAACAAAACAGATATTGAAACCATGAAAACTAAAATTGTTATTCTGACCGATTTACATTTTTCAAAGTCTGTCAATCCGGCCAATTCAAAGCATAAAAGCGAATTTTCCGATGTTTTGCTGTTGCGCGCGGTGCACCGTTTAAACCGTTATATTAAACCTGACCTGGTTTTTATCGGCGGCGATCTGCTTAACGAGCCCGAAGGCGGGGACCGTTTGGAATTGCTCGCGGAATTGAAAAAAATTATTGCTTTAATTCAGGCTCCGACAATTGTTATCAGCGGCAATCATGATCCGGCCAGGGATGTTTTTGCAGGCGTCATCGGTGAACAGCCTGATTTTGTTGATCTTAATGGAATTCGTTTTGTGCCGTTTTTTGATCGGGAAAAGCCCGACTTTAATGCTTTTCGCATTGACGGTGAACTTTCCCGGATGCGCGAACTTGGCGCGGAATTTAACGGCCCCCTGGTTTCCCTGCAGCACGTTCCCCTGTTTCCGCCGGAAAGCGCAGCCTGTCCTTATAATTACACTAACGCTGATGAGATTATCGAAATTATGCGTGAGACAAATTATGTTCTGGCATTATCCGGGCATTACCATAAGGGTTTTGAATTACTTGATTATGAAGGGCTCAATTATATCGCGGAGCGGGCTTTATGTGAAAAACCTTTTGGCTATGCGATAGTCGAAATTGACCGCCGCGGCAGGGTAAGTTGTCTACAGGAAAACCTTGCCATGCCGGAGGAACTGCATCTGGTGGATTACCATGTGCATACAAAACTGGCCTATTGCAATGAAAATATGGACATCGCGAAATCAATAGCTCTGGGCAAAATGTTCGGCTTGGATGGAATCGTTATCAGTGAGCATTCCACCCATTTGTATTTCAGCAAAGAAAACTACGGGCGGCGTTTACAGTATCTGGAAGGTTTGGCGGCGAGCGAAAAAAATAAGCGTTGTGCGGAATATTTTGCTTTGTACGCAAACGAGGCTGATGATTTCTGCCGTTTGGGAATGGAAGTTGATTTTGATAAAAACGGGCGGATGATTGTCGAGCCCGCGGCCTGGGACAAGCTGGAATTTCGCGGCGGAGCGGTTCATACTTTGAACAGCATTGTAAATGGCCGGGAGATGCGGGCCATTGACGCTGAATTCCTGTTTTTAACCGAAGCGGCCGCGGCTTCGGGAGTTGATGTCCTGGTGCATCCTTTTCGTATTTTCAGGCGCAGCGCTTTAGCTTTGCCGCGGCATCTTTTCGCGCCGGCAGTCAATATTTTGAAGCGTTACGCTACCGCGGTCGAAATAAATTATCACTGCAATGAGCCAGCGGCGGAATTTTTCCGGCTCTGTATCGAAAATAATATTAAATTAAGTTTGGGAAGTGATTCGCATAATCTATATGAGGTTGGTGAATTTTACGCGCATTTAAAGTTTTTGCGCGAAATTGCGCCGGATTTGGATTTATGTGATTTGTTAATTTCCTGATACAAGTTAAGTTATAGTAAATAAATATGAGATCTATTATGCCCATTAAATTTATAATTCGGCCAATTCTGGCGGCAAGCTTGTTTTTGCTTGTCTTCCCGGCGCGCGGCGATGAACTGAAAAAACTTAAGCTGACCGCGATTCAGGAGTCCCCGTCCAGCGTTGACGACACCGAAGCTTACGACAATCTGAGACGCCTGGTAACGGTAATGAAGCTTTTGCAGAAGCTTTACGTGGACCCCGAAAAAGTTACTATGCGCAAGCTTGTGGACGGAGCGTTGAAAGGCATGCTGCATGAATTAGACCCTTACAGCAGCTATGAACCATTTCAAAAGAGAAAAACGAATAAGCGCGACTCGAAACGGGTGGGCATCGGTATTATGGGAATAAAAAACAAACGTTCCGGTTTCAAGGTAATTTGCACCCTGAAAAACTCACCCGCGGCAAAAGGCGGTATTAAGGTTGGAGATTTAATTGTCAGAATTGACGGCAAAGCGGTCAGCGGTTTGACCTATCAGCAGTGTGCCGATTTGTTGCGGGGGAAATTTGGAACCCTGGTTAAAATTGTACTTCTTCGCGGCGGGAATGATAATCCTTTAGTTTTTCAAATTAAGCGTTCAGTTTTCACCCGGAAGGCGGTTGTACTTAAAAATATAAAAATGTTGAAAAACAATATTGTTTATATCCGGATAAACAACTTCGGGAAAAAAACCATTCCATTTCTGGACAAGGCTTTAGAGTCGCTGGAGAAAAAGAATTGTCAGGGTATCATTTTGGATTTGCGCAATAATCCCGGCGGTTTAGTTGATGTGGCGGTGGCTTTGTGCAGTCGTTTCCTTGACGAAAAAGAATTAGTTATCACCATCGAAGGACGCAACCCTGAAAAAGCACAGAAAATTTTTGCCGGAAAATGCCGGAAATATACAAAAATTCCGCTTTTGATTCTGATTAACCGTTTCAGTGCCAGTGCTTCGGAAATTGTTGCCGGCTGCCTGAAAGATCATAAACGCGCGATTCTGCTCGGCAGTAAATCATTCGGCAAAGGCTCGGTGCAGCGCGTTTGCAAAATAAGAAACAACGGAACTCTGCGTTTTACCGTCGCGAAATATTATACTCCCGCGCACAATGTCATTCACGGCAAAGGGATAGAACCGCATATCAATGTACCTTTATCCTTAAAACAGCGCCTGCTTCTGGCGCAGCAGTTGGAAAGTTCGCCGGGAATCATTTCCAAAAAAGGAATGCTTACTGATGTGCAGTTGCAACGCGCCGTACAGGTACTTACGGGGATAATAAAGTTCAACGAGAAGAAAAATGACTTATGATTGGTGAACCTTGATGGAATTAGATGAATATAAAAAGGCAAAAGCGTATCTGCTTCAAGCTTTTTAAAGCTTTTACAGATTTTTCGACTACCGCGAAATATTTAAAAGCATTGCCTGCATATTTTGCCGCACTATTTATGCCTCTTGTAAATGTAAGAACTGTATTGTTATCGTCAAGAAATTTACTAAGTTCGGTTGGAGAAATGGCATTTTTTATGTCGGTCTTACGAATTCTTGCAAATAATCTTCTCAACCATAATTCAGCTTTATCCATATTTTCATGTCGAATTGCATTTTCAATTTTGTCACAGACAAAAGATGAAACCTTATAAGTTTTTGCATTTGTTCCCGCTTTCTTTAAGGTTTCAAGTGCTTTTAAATTATATAATTTGAAACGATTATTGAAGCCTGAAATATTTTTTTGAATATCTTCAGCATATTTCCTGTTAAATATGTTAACTCCGAATCACTAAACTATGGAATATCTCCGATTAATTTTTGTGATATGAGTTTTTCAACTTTCTTGATTTCTTTTTCAGAAGGAGCCTGGTTTCCAAAGTCGCCATCGCAAGTTATACCAATTTGCATTAAGGGATAGTATCAGTAAAAAAACCTCAACGAGGTTTCTTATCGTAGCCCAGTG
>CAZEXM010000166.1:0-3750 GCA_964515915.1 uncultured Victivallaceae bacterium | reverse complement strand
TTGGAAACCGCCGGCATGCCGGTTACTGACGCGGACATAAAAGCGGAACTCCAGCAACTGGCGGATGACGCTTATTTGACCATTGCAAATCCGAATAAATACTCGGCGTTCTGGTCTTTCTGTTCCGCCGCGATAATTAAACCGATGCAGTATTTGACGGCCTTTTTAATCAAAAATGTAATGCCGAATTTTTATGTTAAGACCGCGTCCGGAGCCTTGCTTAATATAATTGCCTGGGGATATGACCTGACCCGCAAAGCAGCGACTAAGGCGCAGGGAACTCTTTTGTTTTCCCGGGTCGACAGCGCGCAGCAGCTTTTAATCCCCGCCGGCACTCGAGTCCGGACAATCCCCATCAATGAAAATACTTACCGGATGATTACGCTTGCCGACGCGGTGATGGATGTCGGGGTTGGTTCGCTTGAAGTTGCCTGCGAAGCTGAAAACTCCGGAGTCGGATATAATCTGGGAACAGCTTATTACTCGATCATGGATTCGGACGTTCCCGGAATAAGCTCGGTCACCAACCAGGTCGATTATTTAACTCTGCTCGGCAGTGATGAAGAAGCCGACGAGGAATTCCGCCTGCGGGTCAGGAATCAATTCGCCGCGGTCGGGGACTGGCACGTCGACGCGAAATACAAAGCGATGATCGCGGCACAGACCGGCTTTCAGATTGACCGGATATTTTTCGACAAAAATATTCCGCGCGGCCCCGGAAGCGCCGACGCCTATATTTTATTTGATGCCGGCGCGGCTTCAGCAGCTACCTTGGCCGCAATTAATGATTATATCAACACGGACGGAAATCACGGGCATGGCGATGACCTGGAAGTCAAAGAGATTCCGCAGACTTCGCATGACGTTTCCGTAACGGTTGTTTTTGCCGCCGACGCCACGGATACCGCGGCCCTGCTTACCGCAATTGAAAACTTTATCCGCTGCGCGTTCAGAGAAAATACAGATTATGAGGAATATGTCAGCCAGACCTGGCCTTATGCGACTTTCAGTTTTTCCAAGCTTGATCAGGATCTGCATAATTATTTCCCGGAAATTACTGCCCTGACCTGGGGACAGGCTGACATCGTGTCTGATCTTGATGTGCCGGGCATTGGCACGCTAACAATAACGGAGGCGGCATGACAGTTGAACGAGACAGAATAACACTGAAATTCTGGGAGAACGGCGCCCTGCTGGATGCAATCGCTAAAATCGCGGATGCGGCGTATGATTTGCTGGAAGCCAGGCTGACGCAATTGCCCGGCGAAACAGACCCCGAAAAAGCGGATCTGGCTTTGGTTAAATTGCTCGGTTGGGAACGTGATATTGAACGTTTTCCTGACGAACCCGAAAATTTGTTCCGGAAACGGGTCAAGTACGCTCTGGCCAACGCGAAAGACGCGGGAAGCCGCATTGGTTTTTCCCGTATTTGGGAGCGTTTGGATCTGGGAGAGATAACTCAGCGGGAACGCGTGGACGGCGTCGATTGGGACATCATAAAACTGCAGGTGGAGGAAACGGTTTTCGCACTCAACGAACAATTGCTTTCGCGTTTAATCAGCCAGTACGGCCGGACGTGCCGGCGGTATGAATTTGAATCTAAAATAGATTCGTTTTTGGGTATTAGAATTTTCGATTTTGACTATATAGCATTACAAAGTAAGGCGGTGGCATGAGCGAAACACAAACTAACGAGGCTGACGTATCGGCTTTTACTTTTGGCGAACCTGAACCGGTCCAGAACTCCAGGCTCCTTGATAACCTGGGCGTTTTTGCCGATATGAACGGGGAATATTATATTCCGCCGATTGACCTTAGCGGCCTGTCCATGATGCGGAGAGCCAACGGGCATCACGGCAGTTGTGTGTTACTCCGCCGCAATATGCTGACCAACGCGTTTATCACGCGAAAAATTTTATCAATTCGTGATTTCCGCGCCGCCGGCACTGATCTGTTGACGTTTGGGAATGCTTACCTGCAGATACTGCGGAATGCTTTTAACGTTCCAACCGGCCTGCGGCATATCGCCGCGCTGAACATGCGGGTTAAAACGGAAAAAAAAGGGTTCAGGGTTTTGCTGCCGGACTATGAATATATTGACTTTACAGATGGAGACATCCTGCATATCAAAGAATATGACACGCAGCAGGAAATATACGGAGTGCCGGACTGGATCGGCGGCCTGCAGTCCGCGCTGCTTAACCAGGACGCGACCTTGTTCCGGCGCAAATATTATGTAAACGGCGCGCATCTGGGCTATATCCTTTATTCAAATGAACGGAAAATGGATCCAAAACTGGTAAAACTACTGCAAGATAAAATTGCCGATGGCAAGGGAATCGGAAATTTCAAAAGTTTGCATGTACATATTCCAGGAGGCGAAAAAGAGGCGTTTCAGATTATACCAATCGGGGACATTTCGCAAAAGGATGAGTTTCTGCACATCAAAAGCATCAGCGCCGCCGACGTCCGGGAAGCGCATCGGGTACCGCCGATTCTGATGGGGATAGTTCCCCAGGGAACCGGCAGCCTGGGCGATCCGATAAAAGTTAAGGCGGTATATAACAGTATTGAGACCCAGGCTCTGGCACAGTCGTTTATTGATGTGAATGACTATCTGCCGGCGGAGCTGCATTTTAAATTTAAAGATTTTGAAATAGCCGATACGTCGGCTTCGGAATAAAACCGTATTATGTGCTACGAGTTACGTATTACGATAAAAAAAACAGGAAATAAAATGAAAAAACTTAATGACATCGGAAGCAACAAAGAGGAAATAGATATTTAATCTTTTTCCGTAACACGTAGCACGTAGCACTTAACACGAAAAAACGGAGTTTTTAATATGGCTAGAATTACAGCCGCGGGACTGGCTTTGATGGCACAGCTCCAGGCAAACAGTGAAACACTGGTGATTGACCAATTCATATACGCGAATATTGCCGGTTTGGATCCGGATGTGCAGCCGCCGGATACGGAAGTCAAACCGGATGCCGGGGATATCGTCCGGGAATCGGCAATTGCTTCAGCTGGATATGTGGATCCAAATACTGTCGTTTATTCCGATATACTCGATTCGACGGTCGGGGATTTTTCCTTCAATTGGATCGGGCTTTACTGCACGGCTCACGCTACCTTAATCGCGGTGACTTACGTTCCGCTGCAAAGTAAACGCGCGACGGCCGGGTTCGATATCGGAAATACGATCTGCAAAAATTTTGCGGTTAATTATACCGACATTCAGGATCTGACCGGGATCGTGATTGAAGCGGCAAGCTGGCAGCAGGATTGGAATGGCTTATACGAACCTCTGGGGGCGGTTGCCGCTCATAATACCGCCGCGGATCCGCATCCCGGCAAGTTTGTTGAATACGGGATGATTCTATCTAATAACGCGACCGACCCTGAGCACGATATTGATATTTCCGCAGGGAAAATATTTGACAGTACTTATACTAAAAATATGGAACTTCCTTCCGTGCTCACGAAACAACTTGACGCTTTTTGGGTTGAGGGCAATAATGCTGGCGGGCTGGCTTCCCCGGTAGTTACCCTGACCGGAACTTTTACCAGCGTCGGTACTGCCGTAACCGGCACCGGTACTGCTTTCGATACGGAGCTTAAAGCCGGGGATTTATTATACAGCAGTTCAAACAGTGAATACAAAGAAATAGCAAGCGTAACAGATGCAACAAATTTAGTATTAGTGTCGGCATTCACTTCTGATGTAAGTGTTGGCGAAAATGTGGA
>CAZEXM010000165.1:0-3853 GCA_964515915.1 uncultured Victivallaceae bacterium | reverse complement strand
GTAAATTACTGTTGCAAAAAGATACTTACAATATATATTTAGAAGAAGTTTGCGATAATTTATAATTTTATAATTAGAGAGTTCAAAAAAAATAAGATGCTGACAAGTAATAATATTAACATTTCAAGCAGATCGCCGCTGACTTCTCCCAAGGCGATAAAATCAGAACTGCCCCTGTCGCTTGACGCGGTGGGCAAAGTCATTGCCGCACGGCGGGAAATCAGTGATATTCTGGATGGCAAAAGCAAAAAATTCATGATGATAGTTGGACCGTGTTCCATTCACAACCGCGAGTCCGCGCTTGAATACGCGCATAAACTTAACGAATTGCGTGAAAAAGTCAGCGACAGAATTTTTATTATCATGCGGGTTTATTTTGAAAAACCCCGTACCACAATCGGCTGGAAAGGTATGATTTACGATCCGGACCTTAACGGTTCCTATAATATCGAACGGGGAATTTTTGTCGCCCGTAAATTGTTGCTTCAAATAGTCGATTCAGGTTTGCCGGTGGGCACGGAGATGCTTGATTTAATTATTCCTCAATACCTCGCGGACGCGGTCAGCTGGGCGGCAATCGGCGCTCGAACCACAGAATCACAGACGCATCGACAGTTAGCCAGCGGTTTGTCAATGCCCGTGGGCTTCAAAAACGCTACCGACGGTAATTTGCAAGTTGCCATCGACGCGATCAGCACCGCGAACAGCGAACACAGTTTTATCGGGGTTACCGAGGAAGGAAAAATCGGCGTATTCCGTACTTCCGGCAACTCATACGGGCACATTGTGCTGCGCGGCGGAAATCAACCCAATTATTCCGCTGAATATATCGCTTTTCTCAAAGTCGTACTGGACAAAGCAAAAATTAAATGCGGTATCATCGTTGATTGCAGTCACGCCAATTCCGCTAAAAAACATGAGCAGCAGGGAGCTGCGCTGCAAGATGTTATGCAGCAAATCCGTGATGACGAAGACCGCATTGCCGGGGTAATGCTGGAAAGTAATTTAAAGGCGGGCTGTCAGAAGATTGTAATCGGCGAAACTCCCGATCCTGAAGTTTCCATCACGGACGCCTGTATTGGCTGGGAAGAAACAGAAAAATTAATTTTATCAGCTTATGAAAGTTTAAAAAAACGGGAAGGAACAAAACTATGATCCGGAAGTATTTGGCATTTGACCTGGGAGCCTCAAGCGGACGCGCGATTATCGGGACTATTGAACAAGGCAGGCTTTCACTGGAGGAAGTTCACCGTTTTTCAAACGGCCCCATCGAAAAAGACGGTTCCTTGTTCTGGGATTTCAATCTGCAGTGCGCGGAAATTCGTACCGGCTTGAAAAAAGCTCTCGCACTTGCGCCGGATATTTCCAGTATCGCCATAGATACCTGGGGGGTGGATTATGTTTTATTCAGGCGCGCCAGCGGCAAAATGGTTCGCCTGCCCTATCACTACCGCGATTCACGAACTGACAATATCCCGGAAAAAGTTTACCGGATAATTTCACCGGAAAAACTTTATCAGCGCAGCGGAATTGAGTTTATGCAGCTCAACACTTTGTACCAGCTGGTTGCGCACAAAGAAGCTCATCCTGAAGACTTTGAAGACAGTGTTTTGTTGCTGATGCCGGATGCTTTGACATATATGTTGAACGGCGCAATGACTTGCGAATACAGCGAGGCTTCCACCAGCAACCTGCTGGATCCGGTTAAACGCGATTGGGATTTCGAACTGATCGATATTCTCGATCTGCCCCGCTCAATATTCCCGGAAATAGCTTTCCCGGGCAAAAAGTCGGCTCCCCTGAAAGCTGAATTACAAAAAAAAATCAACTGCGGAGCGATTCCAGTAGTAAAAGTCGGTTCCCACGATACGGCTTCCGCGGTGGGGGCGGTTCCGGCTCCGGCTGACCGCGACTGGGCGTATATCAGCTGTGGGACCTGGGCGCTGCTCGGCGCCGAAATCGACGCGCCGATCCGCAATGACGAAGCCCGCCTCGGACCATTTACCAACGAAGGCGGTCTGGATGATAAAATATTGTTCCTCACCAATATTATGGGAACCTGGCTTTTCCAGGAAACGCGGCGCGTCTGGAATGAAGCCGGGCGAAACATTTCTTTCGCGGACATGGAAAAGATGGCCGACAAAGGCGAAGCATTTAAATATCTGGTTAATCCGAATGATAATTTGTTCTTAACCCCCGGCGACATACCCGCTAAAATGCGTGAATTTTGCGCTGAAACCGGGCAGGAAATACCTGAAACAGATGCTGACATATTGCGTTGCATCTACGATTCGCTGGCCGTTTATTTCCGCACCAAACTGGAAAAACTCGAAAAAATACTTGGAGTAAACTATACTGCTTTAAATATCGTCGGCGGCGGCATTAAAGACAAAAGATTAATGCAGTGCACAGCCGATTGTTCAGGTTTGCCCGTGGAAGCCGGGCCTGTGGAAGCAACCGCCATCGGTAATATCCTGGCTCAGGCAATTGCTGACAACGATTTGCCGGATCTGGCCGCCGCCCGTGAAATCGTTAAAAAATCATTCGGCGTCGAAAAATACGAAGCAGATCCGAATGACAAAGCCCAATGGGATAAAGCCGTAGAGAAGTTTATTCGTCTTAAATAAGACAATAAGATTGGGGGGATATCTAAAATTGAAATTTGGCTCTTCTGCAATTCATGCTATATTGCCTTTTGACGAATTTGTTCAACTTCAGGGTGAACTTCAAGATTTCGAAGACCTGAAAACTCTGCGAATTGCAAAAAAAAAGGAAAAGAATACTGCAGGTTTTGCCTTATCAGAAGCAAAAAAAGAATTAAATATTTAACGCGACTAAATCGAGTCTCTCAGCCAGCTATTCGCTACCGCTCATATCCGGCAGGCATTCTCAAGCGGGGCTTACCCAAAATATCATGAAAAAATCACTCGCGCATCTTCCCAAAAATAAACAGAAGGAACTGAAACGTATTGTTTCAGTCATCCGCGACCAGTGCGATGACGTGGAAATGATAATTCTTTTCGGTTCCTATGCCAGAGGTAATTACAAAGAAGAAACCGATCTCAAGCCGGACAGAAAATCCGGTCACAAATCGGATTATGATATTCTCGTTGTTACCCAAGCAAAATCAACCGCGATAAACACCATCCTGTGGCAAAAAATTACTAGAGAATGTGATGATTTTGTTTTGAGTGCTTATGCGCGAATCATAGCCCACGATATTCAGGAACTGAATATCAAACTTGCTAAAGCGCAGTATTTTTATACGGATGTCAAAAAGGAAGGTTGCCTTCTCTATGATTCTGCTAACTTTAAATTGGCTTGTAAGCGAAAATTAAAGCTTGATGAACGACAGCGTATTGCTCAGGATTATTTTGAGCACTGGTTTGAAAGTGCAAGCACTTTTTTTCGATATGTTTTCCCGTCTATAAATAACGGCGATAATAATTACGCAGCTTTCAATCTTCATCAGACAGCAGAACATTCTTACAAAACCATCTTACTTGTTTTCACCAACTACAACCCCAATGAACATCTTCTTGGTTTATTGGGTAACCTGGCAACTGAATATGATATCGGGTTAAAAGATATTTTCCCTCGAAAAACAAAAGAAGAACGAGACCGGTTTGAGTTATTGGATTATGCCTATATCGGCGCCCGTTATGATCCCGATTATCGGATAAGCAGAGAAGAACTGGAATATTTATCTAAACGAGTGAAGCTCTTACTCGACCTGACAGAAAAAATCTGCAAAGCAAAGATAAAGAGTATAACAAGGTGAATATATCATTTTCAGCGACTAATACCAATTTGCAATCTAAGGGATAGTATCAGTAAAAAAACCTCAACGAGG
>CAZEXM010000164.1:0-3857 GCA_964515915.1 uncultured Victivallaceae bacterium | reverse complement strand
ACTGAATGGTATGTTTGGAAAAATTTAAAATATTTCAGTCCGACAGACTGCTAGAAAAAGTACCACAAACAAAGAAAAGCATGGTATTGACTTTGCTATGGCTCAACTATTGTGGGAAGATACTGATTTAATTGAGATACCCGCAAAAACTATAGATGAGCCAAGATATTTGGTGATAGGAAGGATAGGCAATAAGCATTGGTCCGGAATAATAACATATCGGGACGAAAATATTAGAATTATTTCTGCTCGTCGATCACGAACAGAGGAGATTGAAATTTATGAAAGCTAAAAATCTGGATAAACTTTTTGACGAAAGGAAAAATATTACTCAACAGCTTGATCTTTCAAAGGCGAGAAGGCCTGGGCAGGAACATAAGCGAGTCAATGTTGATTTCCCGGTCTGGATGGTTAATTCACTTGACAAAGAAGCAAAACGCCTTGGTGTCCCCAGGCAATCTGTGATTAAAATATGGCTCGCCGAGAAGCTGGAACATAAATTAGCTCATTAAATATTTTGACAAACAAAAAACATGATGCCGGTACGCGGACTCAATACTTTTCCTTCACACAGTGATTGGATACTCAGTTTCTTACTCCTGGATTGTATGTGAAGACCAGAAGTCAAAAAGCACTTGCGCTTACTTGTAAAACACTTTTTATATAGTAATTTATTTAACGATAAATATTTTCAATCAGTGCAATTCAAAAAGGAATTCAAAGTGAGCACCGAAGTAAAAAGTGACCTTTATAAAGCGGCAGGTGTGGATATTGATTTCGCGCGGAATTTATTGAAAAGAGTGAAAAATAAAATTTCCGGCACCCGCCGCCCGGAAATGCTCGCTCCAATCGGCGGTTTCGGCGGAATGTTTCAAATCGACCTTAAAAAATATAAAAATCCGGTTCTCGTTTCCAGTATTGACGGCGTCGGCACCAAATTAACGGTCGCTATGATGATGGAAAAATACGACACCGTCGGACACGATATCGTTAATCACTGCATCAATGATATCGCCGTCCAGGGCGCGGAACCAATATTTTTCATGGATTATATCGGCATCGGCAAACTTCGCAGCCCCCTCTATGAGCAGGTTCTTGAAGGTATCGCGGACGCCTGTAAAGCCGCGAACTGTGCCGTACTCGGCGGGGAAACCGCTGAAATGCCCGGCATGTATGGAAATGACTTTGACCTGGTCGGCGTCATTTCCGGCATGGTTGACAAAGACAAATTGATCACCGGCGGGAAAATCAAAGCCGGGCACGCGGCAATAGGCCTGGCGTCGAACGGCTTGCACACAAACGGCTTCAGCCTGGCGCGCAAAGTTCTTTTTGAGCAATGCTCGTACACGGTTCACAGCACTCCGGAAGAACTCGGCGGCGAGAGTGTCGGCGCAGCCCTTTTGAAACCGCACCGCTGTTACTGGCCGGCAATCAAACAAGCGCTTGATTCTGGAAATATCGGCCTTGACGGGATGGCGCACATTACCGGCGGCGGACTTTACGACAACGTTCCGCGTATTCTGCCGGAAAACCTTGATGTGATTTTTGACAAAAACGCTTTGCCGGTATTGCCGATCTTTAAATTAATCGTCGAAAAAGGCGAAATCGATCCAATTGAAGCATATCGTGTTTTCAATATGGGAATCGGAATGGTCTGGTTTGTCCCCGCTGAACAAGCCGGCGCCGCGATAAAAATTTGCGGCGGCGCGGGTTTCAAGGCCGCTGTTTGCGGAAAAGTCGTACCCGGGAACCGTAAAGTTACAGTAAGCTAATTAAAATGACAGGTGAAAAATGAAACAATATCTGCAAAAGAAACAGAACTGGTTTAAATCACTTTTTGACAAGCCTGCCGGCAAAGCTTTCGCTTCCATTGTTAATTTGCTTCACTCTCAACAGGCAGACGACGATACGAGTAATGCAATAATTTCCCTGCTCAAAGCTGTACTCTGGGCGGATGGCCCCGCCAATGAACAGGAGATTGAGTATTTCGAAAAAATTCTCGAACGCAACTACACGCCGCATCAAATATCACAACTGGTCGCTGAACTCAAAAGTCCCCGGAAAATTGATGTCGAAACCGCGTGTGAGATGATTCATGATTTTACCGAAAGTAAGAAAATACATCTTTTGGAGTCCCTTGTTTCCCTGGGACTGGCAAATGACAACTACAGCAGCAAACGAAAGGAAATTGTTGCTGCTGTAGCCGCCCGGCTTGACATATCTGAAGAAACTCTGCAAAAACTTGAAACGGATACTGAACAGAATTATAAAACTCAAAACCGCCTGCTCAAATCAAGTACCGGAATTATTGTCGCG
Organism: uncultured Victivallaceae bacterium; assembly: GCA_964515915.1. Classification (GTDB taxonomy): domain Bacteria; phylum Verrucomicrobiota; class Lentisphaeria; order Victivallales; family Victivallaceae; genus JAHOYW01. The sequence continues at coordinate 1,541 of CAZEXM010000164.1, read as the reverse complement.
CTGATCGTTATCGGCGTATTTATCCTGACGGCGACCCTGCTTAAATCCGTATTGTTCGGACTGATACTCGCTTACGTGTTCCTGCCTCTGGAAAAATTTTATGAACGCCGGCTGGAAGGAAAGGGCATATTCTCAAAAACTTTCAAATTTTTCGCTTGTTTCAGCAAACCCTTCAAGGCCGTATCCAATTCAATGCGGCGCGGCAAAGCAAAACCTGATTACACCGACGAAGAATTTGCCCGCCGCAAACGGCAGGTATTGATAGCCAAGGCATCCACGCTGACGGTCGGGTCTTTCGTGCTTATAATGATTTTTGTCGCGACTATATTTTTTAGCGTATCCGCCAATTATCTGGCGGGAATCGGCTCATCGGTCAAGCTCTGGTTGAGCAAACATGTCAAAACAGAGCAGGTTGATGTTGCCGCGCAAAAAGACGGAAAAATTGCTCTTACTGCAAAAACTGTTAATGCTGAAGACAGCAAAAAAGTTGAGAACGACAAGGAAGTTGGCGATAAAGCATCCAAGGCTCCAGTTCATGTTTCTTATGTCAGAAAAGTATTGATAAACCTGGAAGATCTTAAACCTAAACTCAAAAATTTACCTATAGTACACTGGTGTATTGAACAGACCGCCAAAATATTGAACGATCCCGAAACGCAGAAAGAATTCTTAACCGCGGCACTGAAAAAATCCGGCGGCGTATTTTCCTTTACTGCGGGAATATTGTCATCTTTTGTCAGTTTCCTGCTGAATGCTTTGTTGGCGATTTTCTTCTTTTCGCTCTTTCTGTCCAAAATGGCGGAATTTATACATGATGATAAAAATCAAAAAAATATGCAGAGTGAATACCTCGTCCGGACCGTATTCAACAACAAATGGCTCCCGGGCGCCACTGAAGCTACTGTTTCGCAGGCTCAGGAAATTATTTCACAAGTAATCAACAAACTCAGAATATGGCTCAAGGGTTATTTGATTTTAATGAGTATTGACGCGCTTGTTTATACGACGGTATTTTACTTGCTTGGTGTTCCGTACGCTTTGTTCCTGGGCTTAATTGCCGCGTGCGGACTGCTTTTACCTTACATCGGTCCCATTGCCAGCGCGGCCTTGACTATACTGGTAACGCTTGCTGTCGGCAACGACGTTACGATGACCCAGCTGCTTCTGGTCGCTTGTATTTACATCGTTCAAAACGGGATTGTCGAACAGTTGTTTTTGTATCCCGCGGTCATCGGCGAATCACTCGGTTTAACGACTCTGGAAACAATCATCGTAGTATTATTAGGTGGAATTTTCGCGGGTATAACCGGAATGATTTTCGCTATTCCGACCGCTGCGGTATTGAAATATCTTATTCCCAAAATCTACACCTGCTGGAAATAATACCAGTCTGAAAGTATTGTTTCATCTATCAGGATTTTGCTTCCCGGGACGGTTATGCTACATTATTTTCAGGGTAATTTGATCACAACTCACAACTTTTTTTTTATACCAATTTGCAATCTAAGAGTTAGTTACTAATAATATACTGCATTAACAGT
>CAZEXM010000163.1:0-3865 GCA_964515915.1 uncultured Victivallaceae bacterium | reverse complement strand
ATGTTCAATATTCTCGTGATTTTGACGAAAATTCCGCTTTATTCGGACAATTTTTTCGCGACGATTCCCAAAGTCCGACAGACTGCTATGCTGCTCCGGAAGCTTTAAATTTATTTTACAACTTCCAAATGCCTCATTATTCTATAAAAAAATTGAGTTCAGCGCTAATCAGCAAAAAAGATCTGAAAGTGATTTTTGTAGAAGATTCGTTTGCCTGTAGCCTTATTTCTGCTATATTAGATTCGGTATGCATAAGTGTAAAGATATTTAAACGAGAAATCGTTAATTTTAACTGAAAAATGAGGAAAAACTCCAGCGATGGATATAATATACACAATACGCTTGGATAACGGCGCCAAGTATCTGGCTAAAGCTGACGAGAGTTTGGCTTTTAAGGCTAACGACTGGTGTGTTATTCATAAAGATTTTTTTAATGATTACGGCCAGATTGCAAAAACAGGTGAAGAGAATTCGCTTGACAAGGAAAGTAAAGAACTGCCGCGGATTATACGAAAAGCTACGGTTCACGACAAAAGCATGGCGCATGAAAATGAAATGCGCGCGAAATCCGCGTTGCGGACCACTCAGGAAGCTGTTGATAATTTGAAGCTCGACATGAAATTGCTTAATGTGCATTTTTCTTTGGACAAAAAATTGATAGCGATCCAGTTTACCGCCGAGGGGCGGATTGATTTCCGGCAATTGGTTAAGGATTTGGCTAAAACCTTCAGTGCCCGCATTGAACTGCGGCAGATTGGCGTCAGGGACGAAACCGCGTTAAAGGGCGGACTTGGAATTTGCGGACAGCGCTTGTGCTGCAATCGTTTTTTAAAGGAATTCGCCTCAATAAATGTACGTATGGCGAAAGATCAGGATTTATCGCTTACTCCAAGCACTATTTCCGGCTTTTGCGGCAGACTGAAATGTTGTTTGAAGTATGAGCATGCGGGCTATCTGGATTTAGAAAAGACCATGCCGCGTCGTGGAGATATGTGCGATTGCCCCGGCGGCCGGGGAAAGATTTGTGACCGTAATTTACTGACCCAGGAAGTTTCCGTTGTTTTGGAGGATACTGGAAGTACTTTACGCTGTCCCTGCAGTGAAGTTCAAGTCGTTTATCCAGATAAATATAAGATTAAGCCGCAAGCTGCTCCATCCGGAAAAAAAACAGACAAAAACGCGGACAGACAGTCTGGCGGCAGCGCTGAGTCCGGCGATGACGCCCAAAAGACAGCTAAACACAATAAGAATGATGACCGGCGCAGGAAAAAACGTCGTTTCAGACGTAAGCACTCTAAATCTTGAGGAATATTGAAATGTTGCCGTTTGATCGAGCATATGTGGAAAAACTTTCAGAAGATGAGTTGTCGAAATTAGCTCATTTGGATAGTTTAGGTTTCCTTGTCGGGCAAAAAGAGACATTTGAAGATTTTCGTCAGCGTTTATTGAATTTGTGTGATGCCCTGGATGAATTTGAGGACAAATTAGAGCAGGGGGACGATGAAGTTGAGATTTTCGAAGGCCTTACAGTACGTCGGGACAGACGTATTCCGGTTGACATTATAGCGGAGGCCGCTAAGCTTACCGAAAAATATTATCGGTTTTCAATTACCTGGGCGCCCGGTTTTTTTATGTCCAGGGACATTGGCCTGCTTTGGGGTGGCTGTGCCGTTTCTGATTCGCGGCAGATCCTGACTGTTTTTCTTATTCGTTCGAATTTTATGAATAAGCGTAAATGGTTTATTTATGACCGGCGTGAACTTCTGGCGCATGAGTTATGCCATGCCGCGCGCACTGTGATTGACGACAATAAGCTTGAAGAATTTTTTGCCTACCAGACGGCCCCGAGCGTAATCAGGCGTTATATGGGGAATTGTTTTATCTACAAATGTGACGCGATATTCTTTTTACTGCCGACTATCGTGCTGCTCGCGGCGCAGCTTGTGAAAACTTTCAACACTTCTTTAACTTATCATATTTGGCCGTTCTGGGTTTTTGCCCTGGCTTATCCGGTTTATCTGCTTTTGCGCAATAATATCGCGCGGGTGGTATTTTTCCGGGCCTGTTCGAAATTACTTGCTTTCGGTTTTGTCGACGCGACGGCGATTTTATTTCGCTGCGGCTGGCAGGATGTAAAAAAAATAGCAGTTTTATCCTCGCCGGAAGCATTTCGGCGTTTTGTTCAAAACCGTTCCAGTATTGATTTACGCTGGAAAGTTATCCAGCATCGTTTTATCATCCACAATGGCGAACAAAAGCCTGAGGGCAGGGAGGAAGCAAATGACGCAGGTTAAGGAAATTACAAAATATCTGGATGAACTCCTGAATATAGCGGCAGTTCCCGGGGATACTTCCAATAACGGACTGCAGCTGGAAGCTTCGGTGGAGGTTAAAAAAGCGATTTTCGGGGTTGACGCCTGTCAGGATTTGTTTAAGGCGGCGCTGGCGAAGAACGCGGATTTTATTTTTGTTCATCATGGTTTAAGCTGGGGAGGGGAGCCGCGCTTTTTTACCGGTATCACCGCTTCCCGCCTGGGTTTGCTGTTCAGGGAGGGTATTTCTCTTTACGCGGTGCATCTGCCGCTTGACGCGCATCCGCAGATCGGGCACAATGCCTTGCTGGCGGATATGATTAAACTGCGGCAGCGCTACAGCTTTGCAAATTACGGCGGGTGTAATATCGCCTGCGGTGGAATTCTGGCGGAAACATGTTTCGTCGGCCGGCTTGTCGCGAAGTTCGAGGAGCAATTGAACTGTAAAGCGAAAGTTTTTGGCAGTCAGGACAGGAAACTGGAAAAAGTAGCTGTTATTTCCGGCGGCGGCGGCATGGATGGATTACTGGCCTGTATCGCGGCGGGAATGGATTGCTGCGTTACCGGGGAAATGACTCACTCAATGTATCACATCGTCAAAGAAAGCGGTATTACCGTGATACAGCTTGGACATTACCATTCGGAAATTCCCGGCGTGTTGGCGGTGATGAAGAAAATAGAAAAGAAATTCGCGATTGACTGCGAATTTGTCGATATTCCTACTGGTTTATAAGTAGAACAAGGAGCCTTTATGCGAAAAATTATATTTTCATTGTATATAACCGCTTTGTTTCTGTGCGGGTGCGCAAGCCTGGATTCGGGCAAATTGAGTGAATTTGACCAGCTTACCATAATTGATATGGCTCGTTACACCATTACCGGAAACCGGAAGAACAAAAAATTTGTTACCGCGGCGGAAGGAGCTGCCATTAACAAAAAAATGCCGGAAGTAAAAATTCGTTATACCGGCCCGCGCCAGGGGCGGATGTTGATAAGCTGGCAGTTGAAAAACAAAACGGTTAATTTTGTCTACAGCGGACAATTTTTAACTGACCGGGCAATATGGCAGATGGGCATAATTAAGCATGATTCCAGCATCAGCAAAAATGAAGTAGATCCTTTTCGCAAACGAAGAAATGCCGTTTCGAGTGATTTTGACGGCTTAAGGAAAAAGGACAAAACTATAGGGAAGAATTGACGGTAAAGACACTTTCGCCAAAAAAATGGTTCAGCGGTGGGACGCGGGTTGCTCATTTTCAGTGAGCGAGGCTGAAACCCGGGTGATGAGCATATTCAGTTAATTCGTTTCAGGATGATATTTAGAAACAATATAATAACTTGTCAGGCTGAAAAAAAACGGGTTTAGAGAAAAAATTAATGGAACAATTTAATAATAATGTTTTTTTACTTATAAACAACTGCGCAAACAAGGTGGCTTGGTTTGATAATTTGGCCGTCATGTCGGCGGAATATCTGCCGTTTACTTTTGTTGCTCTGTTAATTTACTCAAGTTTTGCAGTTCAAATTTGAGCGAAAAACGAACGATCAAACAT
>CAZEXM010000162.1:0-4034 GCA_964515915.1 uncultured Victivallaceae bacterium | reverse complement strand
GTTGGAGCAATATAGCATGTTTTGTAACAAATACAAGCTTGACTAGACACTAGAGCGGTGTCATCAAGTAAATGCTTTCCTTGCGACAGGGCATTAATCGCCTCTTTGACAGCCTCGTTGTCAATATGAACATAATGGCGGGTAAACTATCGCTAATGGTGAGATATTCTTTACATTTACGCTTGATTTTAAGCCCATTTATGCTATACTAATAGAGTTGGTAAAAGGGTCTTAAAAGACCGTTTAAAAGAGGTGCCATTGGGTACCGTTTTGAGACTCCAAAGTACCCAAAAGTACCGTTTTTTGAAGATTATATATTCAGCACAGACAAGTCTATATTTGACAATTTTGAGCTTGAAAAGTTTAAAATGCAGTGTTTTTGAGGATAATTCAGAATGATTGTCGACTCCGGTCCACGCCTCCATTTTATTATCAACATGTTACGACTTGTTCGCATCCAAAACATACTTCCAGCATCCCTGAAAACTCCCCGGAATTTGAAAGTCATTTGAAAAACCGCTGACATTTAATTTTACTCTTTGAGCTATGGAGTATTGCCGCCGGCTCGAAAACGTCCCGGAGATTGACCGAAATGTTTTTTGAACATCCGCGTCAGGTAATGACGATCACAAAAACCGCAAGCACTGGCGATCTCTTCAATTGACAGTTCATTTTGCAGCAATAATGCCGCTGCCCGTGCCAAACGCAATTTCTGTAGAAAGAACTGTGGAGAAATTCCGACCACCTCCCGAAAACGCCGGATAAATGCATTTTCACTGAAGCATGCTTTGACCGCAAGTTCCTGATTCGCCCATGCCCGCTCCGGTTGTTTTTTCAATAAACGGCAGATTTTCTCAATTCTTGGATCATTAATTCGTGAATGCCAAATTCCGGGCGGCAACCGGGAGATTACAGCAAACACAAATTCCCCAATGACAAATGACTGATTCAATACATCATTACTCAGTCGCTTGATGATTTCCATTATTGCCGGGAAAACGGGAATTGTAAAAAGGTGATTTGCCGTAGCACTTATTGTCAAGTCGAAACCGGCATGAACAAACAATGATTCACAGGGTTTGACAATGACTTGTTTGACTCGGACACCAGGTGGAATAACCAAAATAAAATTTTTATCAAGACAATATTTTCTGTTTTCATCGCTGACTTCCGCACCCGGTTCAGGATTCCAGTAAAAACGCCAGTGCGGCCTGATTGGACTTGCATTGTTCCAATTCTTCACCAGGCGCCGATTGCATAAATATATTTTTATTTGCGGCAATATAATGTTTGAATCGTTAATAAATTTATTAGTTTTATTCATAGAAATACCTGTTTACTTGTTTATATTATACAACAGATACTTTACTTTATCAAGGAGCGGTAAAATGCGTAAACCGAATATTGTTTTTGTCTTGACCGACGATCAGGGATATCCGCCTTCAGGATGTCACGGACATAAATTTATCCAGACCCCCGGAATTGATAAATTTTATAGTAGCGCGCTTCGTTTTGAACAATTTCATTGCGGTACCACCTGTGCTCCAACCCGCGCCGGTTTATTGACCGGCCATTACTGCAATTCCACCGGCGTGTGGCATACTATCGGCGGACGCTCTTTACTGCGGCGCGACGAATGGTCGCTGGCGGATGCCTTAAGTTCCGGCGGTTACCATACTGGAATATTCGGCAAGTGGCATTTGGGAGATGACTATCCCTACCGCCCGCAGGACCGCGGTTTTGATACTGTCCTGTGTCATGGCGGCGGCGGCATCAGCCAGCAGCCGGATTATTGGGGCAACGACTATTTTGATGATACTTACTGGGAAAACGGCGTGCCGCGGAAATTCAGCGGTTACTGTACCGATGTATTTTTCGGCGAGGCCATGAAATATATTGAAAAGCACAAAAATGAAGCATTTTTCTGCTATATCTCAACCAACGCTCCGCATGGCCCGTTCAATGTGGATGAGAAATATCTCAACATGTACAAAGACAAAACTGAATCCGAAGACTATGCCAGGTTTCTGGGCATGATTACTAATATCGATGATAATTTCACAAAACTTCGCGTCAAACTTGCCGAACTCGAACTGGAGAATGATACCATCCTGATATTCATGAGTGATAACGGCCAGTGCGGTGCCGCCACGATGCAGGAACCGACCGCGTATAATGCCGGAATGCGCGGCTTTAAAGGCTCCGAGTATGATGGCGGGCACCGAATTCCATTTTTGCTGCGCTGGCCCAACGGCAATCTCAAAGATGGACAAAAAATTGAGGCTCTGGCCTCATATGTGGATTTTATGCCGACCTTACTGGATATTTGCGGAATTGACATACCGGAAGACAGGGAAACATTTGACGGTGAATCGTTAATGCCCTTGTTAAATAACGAAAAAACTCAGGAATATTGGGATAATCGGGTAGTAATAACCGACACCCAGCGCGTGGCGCATCCTTTGAAATGGCAGCGCAGCTGCGTTATGAAAAATAAATGGCGCCTGGTTAATCGCGATGAACTCTATAATCTTTCAAATGATCCTGCCCAGAAAAATAATATTGCCGCAAATTATCCGGAACTGGTGAAGGATTTACGTAATGAATACGAAAAATGGTGGACTCTTTGTACACGCCAGGCTGACGAGGAAACACCATTGTCAATCGGCGCAAACGCTGCAGCCGCTCGTTTGAACAGCATGGATTTACGTAACGAACACGGCATGACTGTCTGGAATCAACAGCAGGTGCGAAATGGAGAAACATGTCAGGGCTTCTGGTCGATATATGCTGAAAAAACCGGCATCTATGAGTTTGAATTGCGGCGTTGGCCGAAAGAAGCCGGACACGCTGTATCAGGAGAAATTGATCCGGCGGAAGACATTGAGTTTGACCGCAGGAACATCGCGGCAAAAAACCATAGTTTTTATTCCGGGAGCACGGCTCTGGATATTGATTTGGCACAATTGCACATTCTCGGTTTACCCGCACAATGCAAAACGCTTGAACCGGGACAGGCGTCGGTCACATTTAAAATCAAGCTTGACAAGGGGCAATATCAACTCCGCGCAAACTTTTACAACCGCCGCCTTTCAATAATAACCGCCGCTTACTACATTTACATCAGCTTAATACCAGAATGACACACTATTATACCGGATATTAATTCCGGAATAAGTTTATAATACTTTTCTCGTCGCCGAGAATCGTTAACTCATCGCCTTCTTCCAGTATGATGTCCGGATTCCAGATGTTTTCAACTTCCTTACCAGGCTTTTTAATCAGCAAAATAGAAATATTGTGTTTTTGGCGGATATCTAAATCGCGAATACTTTTACCGCTTAATGCCGCCGGCACTTTGACCTCCGCGATCGTTGAGCCTTTGAAGTCGAACATATCGGAAATATTATTCATCGACAGGCATTTGGCTAAGCGTTCAGCGACGGCCTGCTCAGGCAGAATGACTTCGTCAGCGCCCAGACGTAGTAAAATACGTTTTTGTAAAGCCGTATTCGCTTTGGTGATGATTTTTTTCGCACCTTCCTGTTTCACCAGGGTAAGAGCCAAAATTAAATCTTCGAAATGTGAACTCATACCAAGAATTACCGCGTCAAAGTTTTGTACATCGATTTCCTTGATCGTATCGGGGTTGGTTACATCGGCAATTAAAGCTTCCGTAACTTTGTCTTTAATATCGTTTATTATAGTTTTGGAACAGTCTATCGCGATCACTGAATGTCCCGCCTGACTTAATTCCAAAGCCAATTTCGACCCGAAAGTGCCTAAACCCATTACCGCAAAAGTGTTTTTCATAAAACTAACTCCATATTATTTAACCTAAATGACTCGTGCGAAATGTTCCATTTCGCACTTGGAATTCAGAATACAGGAGTCAGGATTCAGAATAAGAAAAATTTTTGAACTCAAACTTCTGAATACTGTCTTCTGAATACTGACTACTTTCTTCTTAACGACGCGCCCGACAAAACTCGGTCTAACTTAAATTCTTGAAAAAAATAAAACTTTGCAGCAAG
>CAZEXM010000161.1:0-4079 GCA_964515915.1 uncultured Victivallaceae bacterium | reverse complement strand
GACTCTATCGCAGCTTGATATGGGTTTTGACCCAAAAGTCGACTGACCGATTACAGTAACTTACTTTTTTATTGCAAAAACCTTATATTATATTTGCGTGAATTGCATTTCCAAACTATAGTAAAAGTAACTTATTAGCTTAACACATACCTATTGAGGGACAAGCTATGAAAACATTTTTGTGGATAATTATTGCTTTGGCTTTGATTTTTGGCGCTTACTACTATCACAAAAACTCCTCAAAAACTCAAAAGCCGAAACCCCGTGCTCCGAAAGTCACCCAGCCCAATAAATCTAACTCAGGAAAAGGCGTCCGCAACTGGCGACCAGTAAAAAAAGTTCTGGACCTCTCAGATCAACACACAAAAGATCTGCAAGACACTATGAAATAAAAAGCTTATAAGCTAAAAGTTCAACCTTAACTGTTTCTTTTTATTGAATCTTTATCAAATGGAATTAATGTATAGCGGGTTCGAAGCTTTCCGGGTGCGCATATTGAGTATTCAAAATACTCACAGGTGATTATCCATGGGGAACGCGAAAGGACCCAAAAAAATAAAATCAAAAATGTCGTCTCTGAAATTAACCGGGCAAATATAGACATAATGGCATGATTGCATTACAAATTTACAAGTAGGCAACAAGCAAATCCGTGTACCAAAGTGAAGAACCCTGTTCAGGCTCTGCACTGACTGGTAAATTTTTTATAATGCCTTGGGGAGCAAATCCTTAAGCAGCGGATTGGCCGCCAGGCGGGCGTGACAGACCGCCAAAGCTAAAGCATCCGTTGCGTCCAATGGTATGGCGCTGGTGTCCAGTTCGAATTCGTTTGCCATCATTAAAGCTATTTGTTCCTTGGTGGCGGTGCCGGTTCCAACCGCGGATTTTTTGGCGGTACGGGGCGAATAGGAATAAGACGGGACAAGATGTTCGGCTAAAGTCGCCAGGATCGCGCCGCGGACCATGCCCAGAATTATCGCGGTTTTGGGATTGAGGCCGAGGAACGGATCTTCAATGGAGGCGGAATCCGGTTTGAATTTGTCGATAAGCTGTCGTATTCCGCCGTTGATGCGGCGTAAACATTCCGAATGCGGCATGCCCTGAGTGTTGCGGATAACCCCGCAGTCAAGGATTTGCGAATCGCCGGCGGAATGAAACTCCACAATACCGTAACCCGTACAACGGATTGCCGGGTCTATGCCGAGAATAATCATGATAAGTTCCGAGTCACAAATAGTTATATTGGATAAACGCTGCTTTGAGTTTAAATCGAAGCCGCTGAACTTATAAAAATAAGCCTGGCCGCCTCTCCGGGGTGATTTTTTGTGTTAACGCGTTCAGTCGATTGCAACTTCGTCGGCGATGGAATCGTCGATTTCAAAGTTAGCGGTCACTTCCTGAACATCATCAAGGTCTTCAAGCCGGTCAATCAAGCGCAAAACCTGTTTCGCTTTATCTATATTTTTGAGGACAATCGTGTTTTCAGGCCGGCGGACAAGGCCGGCTTCCCTGGTTTCGACAGCGGCTTTCGCCAAAGCTTCCATGACCGCCTCAAAACACTCCGGCGGCCCCCAGATGTCCGCGACGCCGTCCCCGGCTTCAATATCCTCCGCGCCCGCGTCAAGAACAATATCCATCAAAATTTCTTCGTCGGCGTTTTCGCCGGTAACTACAAAATGCGCCTGGCGATGAAACATCCACGATACCGCGCCGCCGGCCGCCAGGTTTCCGCAGTTGCGGTCGAGAGTCATGCGGACGTCGCTTGCTGAACGGTTGCGGTTATCGGTCAGGCATTCGATAAGCACCGCCACTCCTTCCGCGCCGTAACCTTCGTACACGATTTCTTCAAAAACCACGTCACCGAGTTCGCCCAGGCCTTTTTTGACGGCACGGTCAATATTGACGTTCGGCATATTCGCCGCTTTCGCCGCGGCCAGAGCGGAACGCAGCCGTGGATTTGCCGAAGCGTCTCCGCCGCCCATTTTAGCCGCGACCATTATTTCTTTGGCGATACGGGAAAAGATTTTGCCTTTTTTCTTGTCCGCCGCACCTTTTTTATGCTTAATATTTGCCCATTTACTATGTCCGGCCATGAAAACCCCGTTGTTTTATATTTAAATATTTCAAAGATAATGTACTACTCTTTTAGTAATTCTTCAAATAAAAACATTGACGTATCGCAATTTTACAGTCATATTATATATAACAAACCTGAAAGGATTCTACAATGCAGTACAGTGAATATGGCAGAAGCGGTAAATTTGTTTCCGCGGTCGGATTTGGCGGAATGCGTTTTGACATGGATTTATCGCTTGAAGAAAACGCGGCGCTGGTCAGATACGCGTTTGACAAGGGAATAAATTATTTTGATACCGCGCCCGGCTATTGCGCGGACAAAAGCGAGGAAATTTATGGAATTGCATTTAAAAACATGCCGCGCGACAGGTTTTTCGTGGCCGACAAACTAATGCCGTCCCAGGTCAATAACGTTCAGGAAACTTATGACAAAGTCCGTTCATTTATAGACAAAATGAAGGTTGGCTACATTGATTTTTTCCATGTCTGGTGTGTACGGAAAATGGAACATTTTGAAATGGCGATGCGGCCCGGAGCTCTTTACGACGGCTTATTGCGCTGTAAACGGGAAGGACTGATCAAACATATCGCTTTTTCGTCGCACCAGAAAGGCGATGAGGTAAAAAAAATCATTGAAACGGATAAATTTGAAGGCGTTCTGTTGGGGTTGAATATTTTGAATTTCCCCTACCGCCGGGCGGGAGTATCAGCGGCCCGCGAACACGGCATGGGAGTCGTCGCGATGAACCCTTTGTCCGGCGGGCTTATTCCTCAAAACGAAGCTCGATTGCAATTTTTAGCATCAAAAGGCGAAAGCCCCACTGAAGCGGCCCTGCGTTTTTTAATCGCCAACGAGAATATTACGGTTGCCTTGAATGGTTTTACTACCCGCGGACACATTGACACGGCATGCAAAGTCGCTGACCAAGCACAAGCTATGACAAATACAAAGCTGGAAAAAATCGAATCGCGAATATCCGGCAGCTCCTTGGAAATCTGTACGGCTTGCGGCTACTGTGATCTTTGTCCGCAGGGAATACCGATCCCCAAATACATGCAGATTTATAATGACAAAGTCTTATTCAAAGTTTCAGACAAAGATTTCGCGGAACGTCTGAAATTCCATTATGAATGGGGTTTGCTGGCCGAAGATTTGCCGGCGGCAGACGAATGTACTGCCTGCGGCAAGTGCGAAAACGCCTGCACCCAGCACCTGCCGATAATTGAGCGTTTAAAAGAGTTTGCCAAATTGAAAAAGGACGAAAAATAAAAAGCAATTGAGTCCGGCGGCAATTCGCTGGACTCATTTTTTTATATTACATTTTCAGCTTAGCTTTAATTTTTTCGGCTGTCCGCTGAGCTTCCCCGTCTTCGTATTTGAGATGCCGCCAGTTCCAATGAAAACCGTCTTCGACGCCGCGCGGCACGATGTGCAGGTGCGCGTGCATTACGACCTGCCCCGCGCAGCCGCCGTCGGCTAAATGCAAATTGAAGCCGTCATAATCAAGCCCCCGGCGCAAAGCCACCCCTATGCGGCTGCCCACATGAAACATGCGCCCGGCGACATCTTCCGGGATGCTGGAGGAGGCGTGATGATGTTCTTTGGGGATTACTAAAATGTGTCCCTTGTTGATGGGGGAAATGTCCATGAAAGCGAAAACCAGGCCGTCTTCATATATTGTGGCGGATGGAATCTCACCGGTAATTATTTTACAAAAAATACAATTACTCATGATTCTGCTCCTTATTGTCAAGGCGGTTGATTTGCCGCTTCTAAAACAATAATTTGGAAAATATGATTTGCAAGAAGTCAATCCGTAATTAAGCGAAAAAAATTGAACAAGCGGAAATATCTGCTATATTTCGATATTCACTCCAGAAAATAAATTATCGGGAAGCTTGAGTTATGTTTCGACTTCGATTAAAACAAATATTTCTGCTGGCAATGCTTAGTATCTGTTAATAAATAAATGATGTTTTATTTTTATTTAAAGGTTGTTGTT
>CAZEXM010000160.1:0-4190 GCA_964515915.1 uncultured Victivallaceae bacterium | reverse complement strand
CAAAATTGCATCATAATATCAAGCAGAAAAACGAACTGCAAAACTTAAGTAATTACTAAAAAATACGGAGACATAAAAAATGGCTGCTATAAAAGCGATGTTGGGTTTTGACATGGAAACCGATATTGGCAGTTGGACATCCGGGTATGACGGTGTCAAATACGGTACGCCGATACTTTTGGATATTCTTAAAAAACACGATATCAGCGGAACATTTTACTTTACCGGTGACGCCGCCAGGAAAAATCGTGAAACAGTTAAAAATGTTCTTGACGCTGAACACGAAATCGGCTGTCATACGCTTTTTCACGAAACGATTGGCGATGCTTTATTCGAAATCCCGGGTATGATGCCGATTTTACCGGAAGAAGTGGAAAATCGTATTCAACTGGCTACGGATTGGGTTGAAGAAGTCGCCGGCGTCCGCCCGGTTTCATTTCGCTGTCCGCGGCTGTTTGGTTCCAATGCGGTGGTAAATGCCCTGGAAAAGCTTGCTTACCAAACTGACGCCACTTATCCGATGTATTATTTTAGAGAACGTCTTACGCCTTATCATCCATCCAAAGATGACTGGACCAAAGAAGGCGGCATGAAAATCATTGAGTTGCCGAATTTCGCCAATCTGGCGATGGATTCGCAGGATGAATACGGCAGAGACATGGATCAATGGCCCTTGTTCCGTACCGAAAGCGCCGCAAAATTAATGGAACATGTCAGAGCTTATATTGCTTATTGCGAAAAGAAAAATATTGCCGCTTTCCTATGTTTTTATTTTCATCCGTGGGAATTTCATAAAATGCCTGAAGGCCTGATTTATTCAGGGGAAGGCGCGGTCCTTCCGGATCCGTTTCTTGTCAAAAACTGCGGCGATTACGCAGCGGAACAATTTGCTGTAATGATAGATATGCTCAAGGATACAGGCGTGGAATTTTATCAAGCTAAACAAATCACAATATAAAAGCGGGAAATAATAATGGATACAATTAGAATCTGGCGCTCGCCCTACAGTTCGTTCGGCGAAAGAAAACGTGTGGAAGATGATCGTGAATCAGAAACATTTATTGCCGAACAGGTGTATACGGACGATGAACTGGCCGGAATAGCCGGAGCCGGTTTTAACGCGATATGGGTGCATGCCTTACTGCATCAGATAGTAAATTCACCGGTTCTGCCGGAACTCGGCATCAATTGTGGTCTTCATCTTACCGCACTGCGCAAGTTGATTGGCCGCGCTGCACAACACGGTTTAAAAGTTTTTCTGTATATGCAGCCGCCGCGTGCGTTGCCGACCGATCATCCTTTTTGGGAAAAACATCCTGAAGTCGGTGGTCACGTTGAAGAACGACTTTCTGGAGATAACGCTGCTGAAACTATAGATTTCCGTTGCTTTTGCACGTCTCAACCGATTGTTAAGGAATATTTACGCAGTGCATCAGAGATATTGGCTCGTGAACTGCCGGCTCTGGGCGGTATAATAATGATTACCGCTTCCGAGTATTCATCCCATTGCATCGCCCGTTGCGGCATGACCTTGGGGGCGATGGGGGAGAAAATCGAAGTTGATACTACTTGTCCGTGTTGCGCCGAACGAGAACCGGCAGAGGTCATTGCTGAAACCATCACCTTAATGCGGGACGGCATCCGCGCGGTATCCGGCACGATGAAAATCCTAGCCTGGAACTGGTCATGGACTTTTTATTACGATAAACCCTGCCGTGAAGTAATAGAGCGCTTACCGAAAGATGTTATTCTTATGGCAGGCTTTGAACGAGGCGGCACGCAGGATTACTGCGGTCGCAAAAATGCTGTTGTAGATGAATATTCGATCTCTTATGCCGGGCCGTCCGAACAATGTCAAGAGTCGCTTACCGCAGCAAAGGAATGCGGCTTGCAAACTGCAACAAAACTGCAGTTCGGTACTACTCATGAACTTGCCACTGTTGTCAATCTACCATTAATCGGTAACATATTCCGTAAGGCAGATTTTATACGCCGCAACGGCATAGTCGGCTTTATGGGATGCTGGAATTTCGGAAACATGCTGAGTGCCAACACCGCGGCATTCAACTACTTTTTATCTGAAGACGCACCATCAGACGAAACCAGCGCACTGCAAACATTCGCAAGCAACTATATGCCCGGATGTAAACCCGTTGAAATCACGCAAGCCTGGCACACCTTTGGTACAGCTATGCTGAACTATCCGTTCTGTATACCTTATCTTTATGCCGGGCCGACCAATTATTCGCTGGCTTATATCCCCCGCCCAAAACCGCTTAATAATATTTCGGCCGGCCGCGCCTGGCTGAACGACGAACGCGGCGACGACTTGTCTGGCTGCTTAAGCGACTTCTCCCTGGGCGAAGTTATTGCCGGTATTGAAAAGCTTTCCGCCATGTGGGCTGAAGGCGTTTCACAACTCGAAACCGCGTTGTCCGGCTGTGATTCGGAAAACGCCGTCTCTGAACTGGCTAACGCCAAAGTCTGCGGCGCGGCTTTCCACAGCACTTTGAATACCTTCAAGTTTTATAAACTGCGTCTTGACTGGTCCGAAGAAAAAATCGAAGAATACACCGGCCTTGCAAAAAACGAACTTGCGGTATTGGAAGCAATAAAACCGGTGGTGGCTTCAGACAAACGTTTTGGGTATCACTCGGAAGCCCATACTTATATGTTCAACGAAGAAATGATTCAAGAAAAAATTACAAGCTTAAAATCCCAACTTAACTTAACACAAGGATAAAGCATTATGAGTAACACAAGTTCTATCAAAACTGCTGAGTATTTTGAACGCATCAAAAAATTTCAAGCAAACATCAAAGCCGCCGGTTTGGACGCGTGCCTGGTTCACGCCAACGAAGCTGATTTCGCTAATGTGCGTTATTTGACTGAATACTGGCCGACTTTTGAAGCCGCCGGTGTATTTGTTCCGGCGGAAGGCAAAGCTGTTTTGCTGATCGGCCCTGAAAGCGAAAATTACGCGAAAGGCCGCAGTGTGGTTCAGGATATTATTCCGATGGTCGAATACCGCGAATCCGCTGAACCTGAATATCCGGGAATTGAGGTAGCGCATTATCCTGACGTGGTAAAAGCCGCGATGGGCGATAAACCTTTAAAAAAGCTTGGCCTGGTTGGTTATTCAGTAATGCCTCTGCCGGTTTATATGTCTTTGAAAAAAGAATTGCCGGGAGTCGAATTGATTAAAGCTGATAAAACATTTTTACCTTTGCGTTTTATTAAAAGCGAAAACGAACTCGCCTGTATGCGTCGTGCTTTTGAAATCAGTGAGCTTGCTGTAGACGCGATCCTCAACGAAGTTGAACCGGGCATGACTGAATTCCAGGTAATTGGCATCGCGCAACGTGAAATTTACAAGCATGGCGGCGAATACGAAGGCCATGCCCTGTATTGTTTCTGCGGCGAAAACACCAACAACGCGATTTGCCGCCCAACCAGCAACAAACTTATTGAAAACGAAGTCATCCAGTTAAATATTGGTGCCCGTGTCGGCGGCTATTCTTCCAGTGTCGGGCTGCCATTTTCTTTCGGTCCATTGCCGGAACGCAAACAATGCCTCGTTGAGTTCGGCTTAAAAGCTCATTTCAAGACAATAGAGCTTCTCAAAGCCGGAAAACCCGGTGCGCTGGTCGTCAAGGAATACGAAGCATGGGTTGAGCAAGAGGGTTTCAGCAAATATATGCTTTATGGCCCATGTCACGCGATCGGCATGATGGAGGTCGAACAACCCTGGATGGAATCTACTTCCCGTTATGATTTACAGGAAAACATGACTTTCCAGGTGGACACATTTTTCTATGACAAAGACTTTGGCTTGCGTTGGGAAAATGGTGTAGTTATCAAGGAAGGCGGAGTTGAACAACTATCAAAGAAATATATGAAACTGGTTCAACTCTAAACAATACGAAATACAGGTTAATTTATGCCTGCCCATGTTGTCAGTGATGCTGTTTCCTAAGTTGACGCGTATGACGGAACCGACAAAAAGATAACGAAACCGACGTTCGGTCGCCGCCGGATCACGGAGGCGTTGCATCCGCCTTTTTTTATTTTCGAGTAACTTTGAGCTTACGCTTGCGCACTTCCCGTTACCCTCATTTTTCATTTCCAGGCTTGATCTACTGTAAATTTATATATTATTTTCAGCGACTAAGTAGTCGCGAGTGCAGCCT
>CAZEXM010000159.1:0-4246 GCA_964515915.1 uncultured Victivallaceae bacterium | reverse complement strand
AAAAGAAATATAAATCGTTAAAAATAAAGGGGTTAAGCTATTTTGCAAGACCCATGAACTGCAAATAAAGGAGGGTACTGATGCTGAGCGTTAATTTAGACGAAATAAAAGGTATCGCTGTTTTAGAGCCTGACGGGAAATTATCTAAAAATGATTTCGAGTCCGCCGCTGAGATAATTGATCCGTACATTGAAAAATCAGGGAAATTAAACGGCATCATAATTCATGTGAAGTCATTCCCCGGATGGGACTCATTTTCAGCATTAATAAAACATTTGAAATTTGCTAAAGCGCATCATAAAAAGGTTTCCCGTGTGGCTTTCGCAACAGATTCTCCAATTGGCGGCTTCGCTGAGCATATTGCAAGTCATTTTGTCAGTGCGGAAATTAAACATTTTTCCTTCTGTGAATTAGAAAATTCAAAAAAATGGATATTAGATGACACTTTACATTGACGGCGACGCTCTGCCGAGCCCGCTGAAGCTGATTTTACTGCGCGCTGTTGAACGGCTCAAACTGGCGACATTTGTGATAGCCAACAAACGGATCAATATCGGGGAATCAAAACATATCACCTGTATTGTAGTCGCTTCCGGGCCTGACGAAGCGGACCACCGCATTGTGGAAATGCTTGAAGAAGGCGATCTGCTTATCACCGCGGACATTCCACTGGCTGACCGGGCCATAAGCAAAAAAGCTCACGCCATCAACCACCGCGGGGAATTTTACAGCCATGCCAACATCAAACACTGTCTGGCGATGCGCAATCTGATGCAGAACCTTCGCGACAGTGGCGAAGTTAGCAGGGGGCCGGCGCCTTTCAGCCGGAAGAACGCACATGAATTCGCCAACCAGCTGGATAAATTTTTGATGAAAAAAAGTAGATATTAATTGTAAAATTGATAAGTGAATGGTAAAATATCCGGGTAGTAACAAATAATTTGAAAATGAAAGGCTTGGCTGTTATGGGAAAAAAAACACTTAAAACATTCTGGCTGCTTATTTGTGTGCTTAGCTCAATGTTCTGCAGCGCTGGAGACAAACGCGCGCCTGCGAATTCTGTTGAACATGGCAAAAACTGGACAATTCCCGGCCTGGCTATGAAGTTTGTCTATATCGCGCCGGGAAGCTTCCGGATGGGCTCGAATGACGGAACGAAAGATGAAAAACCGGTGCACACGGTAATAATAAGTAAAGCCTACTGGGCCGGCAGGTACGAAGTAACTCAAAACGAATATCAGTTCATCATGGGAACCAACCCGGCTTATTTCAAAGGCGGCAGTAATCCCGTGGAATGCGTAAGCTGGAACGACGCGGTAAAATTCTGCAAAAAATTAACCGCCCGGGAGCGTAAGGCCGGACGTTTACCTTCCGCTTACGAGTATCGGCTTCTGACTGAGGCTGAATGGGAATTCGCGGCACGCGGCGGAAATAAGAGTCAAGGCTATAAATACAGCGGCGGCAATAACCTTGACCGGGTCGCCTGGTATGGGGGCAATTCCGGTAAACGCCCGCACAAAGTCGGCACAAAAGCAGCCAATGAACTTGGTATTCACGATATGAGCGGGAATGTCTGGGAATGGTGTCTGGATACCTGCGGCAAATCGGGTATGTTGGCGGGAATAACGACCGACACCTATAGAAATGGAATAATCGACCCGGTAAATATTGATTCTTTCCACGTGTTTCGCGGCGGCGGCTGGCTCCGCGGCGCCGAGCATTGCCGGGTAGCGAAGCGCGCCGCCAATTCGGCCGGCTTCAGGCTCTATTATTTAGGCTTCCGCGTTGCTCTCGCCCGCACAATTTAATAAATCAGTATACAAATAACATTTCGCGATATTTTGGCAAAGGCCAGTTTTTATCGGCTGTAACGAGCTCAAGTTCATCAACAGTCCGGCGTAAGGAATTCATATTGTCAATGATTGTTTCATGGCAATCGTCCAGCGCGGCGACTAATTCAGCAGTCTTGGCGGACAGGTCATCAAGGCCTTTTCCGAGAACTTCGGCTTTTTGCCGCAGCCCGGCGCTTCCGGCGCTTATACCGGCTGCTTTGCCGGCGTTGAGTGCGGAAACGACCTGCTGATATTCAGCGGATACGGCCGGAATAATCATACTGCGGGCGATTTCCAGGGCAATTTCGCCTTCAATTTGAACTTTGCCGTGATACTCTTCGAGGAATACTTCGTAGCGCGAATCAAGTTCTTTTCCGGTAAGCACATTATATTTTTCAAAGAGAGCGACATTTTCAGGAGCGATAATCGCTTTGATCGCTTCCGGTGTTGACACAGCGTTAGGCAGGCCGCGTTTTGCCGCTTCTTCGCGCCATTCATCCGTGTAATTGTCGCCGTTGAAAATAATACCTTTATGCCGCTTGATAATTCCCTGTAATATTTTCTGCAGTCGGGCATTGAATTTTTCCGGCGGGCATTGTTCCAGTTTTTCGGAAATAGAATCAAGGGATTCGGCAATAATAGTATTCAGTACCGTATTGGGGCCGGCGCAGGACTGGCTCGAACCCGGAGCGCGGAACTCAAATTTGTTGCCGGTAAAAGCGAAGGGGCTCGTACGGTTGCGGTCAGTCGCGTCACGCGGCAGCTGCGGCAGAGTATCGACGCCGATACGCATGTGGCCGCCTTGACGGCTGGAAGTCGCGCCGCCTTTTTCTATCTGCTCGATAACGTCGGTAAGCTGTTCGCCGAGGAAGATCGAAATAATTGCCGGCGGAGCTTCGTTCGCGCCGAGCCGGTGGTCGTTGCCGATACTGGCTACCGTGCTGCGCAGAAGATCGCTGTGTAAATTGATTGCCTGGATAACCGAGCAGAGAGTTGTCAGGAAAATAGCGTTTTGATGCGGATCGCTACCCGGGTCAAGCAGGTTGGTTTTTCCGTAACTTACCGACCAGTTGTTATGTTTTCCCGAACCGTTGATGCCGGCAAATGGTTTTTCATGCAGCAGGCAGACCAGGCCGTGCCGGTTGGCCACCTGGCGCAGGACTTCCATTGCCAGCATATTGTGGTCAACCGCCAGGTTGACGTCTTCGAACATCGGGGCGAACTCAAACTGGGCGGGCGCGACTTCATTATGCCGGGTTTTAGCCGGGATGCCGAGTTTCCAGAGTTCAGTTTCAACTTCCGTCATGAAATTGATTACCCGCATTTTTATCGCGCCGAAATAGTGGTCGTCCAACTGTTGATGTTTTGCCGGGGTAACACCGAATAAAGTACGCCCGGCCTGCAGCAGGTCGGGACGGTGCAGGTAAAAGTTTTTGTCGATCAGGAAATATTCCTGTTCCGCCCCGAGAGTTATATTGACGTTGGCGTCAGGCTGATCGAAGCATTTCATCATGCGTTTGACGGCATTGGAAACAACTTGCATTGAACGTAATAATGGAGTTTTTTTGTCCAGGGCCTCACCCGTGTAAGAACAGAAAGCGGTGGGAATGCAAAGCGTCGCGCCGTTGCCGTGGCGTTTGATAAAGGCCGGACTGGTCGGATCCCAGGCGGTGTAGCCGCGCGCTTCAAAGGTACTGCGCAGGCCGCCGGATGGAAAACTTGACGCGTCGGGTTCGCCGACCGTTAAATTTTTACCCGAAAAACTCATAATTGCCTTGTCGCCTTCAGGATCAAGGAAGGAATCGTGTTTTTCCGCGGTCGCGCCGGTCAGGGGCTGAAACCAGTGAGTAAAGTGGGTGACACCGTGGTCAAGAGCCCATTGTTTCATGCCGTGCGCGACATCAGCCGCGAGCTCCGGGTCAAAAGGGGTTTTATCGTTAATTGTAGCTAAAAGTTTTGCCGCTGCGGCTTTGGGCAGATATTTGCGCATCGCGGCGGTGTTGAAAACATCTTCCCCGTAAAAATCAGCCTTTGCCGGAGCGCCATTCACCTGATGATGTGTGGAATTGGACGCTATCGTATTGATAGCCTTAACACGATTATTGCTGTTCATGAAAAAATCCTTTGCTTTTAACGAAGTTTATAAACTTTATACTTGCGAATGAAAAAAGCAGGAAGCGTGCCAAGTTTCAAAAATATTAATTTGATGCTGAAAGCTTAAATTAACTGGAGGAAAATGTTACAAAAATGTAATTTAAATGAAAATTTTTACAAAAATGTAACAAAAAGACATTAAATAAAGTGTTTTTGAGTCTGTCACAGATTTGGCACGTTTTCTGCTTCATTCACCCTGCTGCACAATAAAAACTCAAGTTTTGCAGTTCAAATTTGAGCGAAAAACGAACGATCAAACA
>CAZEXM010000158.1:0-4266 GCA_964515915.1 uncultured Victivallaceae bacterium | reverse complement strand
TCAGAAAAAAGGCTGATTACATTTTTTGACCTGCAAGGCGACTGACCGATTACCCTCATCCGTGAAAACATTGAAAGAAGCATATTTTTTCAGTTGCTATATTTTTGATAAGCGGTATATTACATTCGGGTCTAGGCCCCCGAACTTAAATACAGTAGATCCCGGGACAATAAATTATCAGGCGATATGGAGATACGCGATGAAAATTACAGAAGATATTATTAAAGCACTCCACAATTGTATTGACGCGGTCGGATCCATTTCTGATTTTTCGCATCAGGCCAATGTTAATATTGAAACCGTGAGTAAATATCTCAGCCGTAAAACAAAATCCATCAAACAGGAAAGCTGGGACAAACTTTATCCCTTGATTCAACCTTATTTACCCAAAAATGATGGTTCGAGCGTTGTCGCGAAAGTAAAAAAAATAGATACGGGTAAATATGCGGATTTATGCAGTGACGAAAAAATATTACTGGATGCCTTTTCCGCGCTCCCCAGAGAAATACAGGAAAAACAATTGCTGCTGATAGTTGAACTTGCCCGTAAACAGGTTCATGCTACCAGGCACGAGGATTAAACACAAATATTTGCTTTATTAATGAGGTTTGCTATGTTTAAAAAAATATTGATAATAAGTTGTTTGACTGTAATTTCAGCTACGGCGGGCGCGGCGCAATTGAAAATTGCCGTAGTTAATATGGATAAAATATTTCGGCAATATTACAAAACCAAACAGACCGATGCCGTTCTGAAACAAAAACAGGGAATATATCAGGCATGGGCAAAAAAATTAGGTGAATCACGACTAAAACTACAGGAAGAATTCAAAATATTGCGCGACGCGGCCCAGAATATCGCGTTTTCGAGCACTGAACGCGAGAAAAAACGTCTGGATGCCCAAAAAAAATATCAGGAATTTAAGAAAAAAGAAGCTGAACTGGAACAATATATTCAGCAGAAAGGCAGAGAATATAAAACGCTTATAGCTAAAATGCATAAAAAATTACTTGAAGAAATTTACACGGAAATCAGAAGTTACGCGGTTCTTAAAGGGTATAATTTCATTTTCGATAAATCCGGCAGGAGCCTTAATACGATACCCGTGATTATTTACAGCAGCCCGCAACACGATATAAGCGCCGAAATCCTCAGCAAACTCAACCGCGGACAACCGGACGCGGAAGCCCAGAATGATAAAGATTCCAATCTGCGCTGATAAACTCATACAATAAGGAAACTTATGAAACAACTTACGGCCAGGCAAGTCGCGGAAATCAGCGGCGGTAAATTGATTGGTGATCCGAATACCCTTATTACCGGTGCCGCCTCGCTCAAAAGCGCCAGGCAGGATCAGGTTTCTTTTATCGGAAGCAAAAAATATCTGCATCAACTTGACCAATCGCGTGCCGGTGTCGTTTTAGTTGACAAAAAACTGGAACAAGAACTCACTGACGGGCATACTTTTGTCGTCTGCGATAATGTTGATGCGGCTTTTTCTGAAATATTGCTGGTTTTCGCGCCGGAAGCAATTACTTATGCTCCCGGAATTCATCCGAGCGCGGTAATTGACCCGAGCGTTTCCATCGGCAAAAAAGTTTATATCGGCGCAAATGTCGTGATTGAGGCAAACTGCGTAATTGGCGACGATACTGCTATCGGCGCCGGTACTTTTATCGGGCGGGAAGTTAAAATCGGCCAGGCGAACCGGATCGCTCCAAACGTTACAATTATGCACCGCTGTATTATCGGGAACCAAAATATCCTGCATCCGGGCGTGGTTGTCGGAGCTGACGGCTTTGGTTTTATTCCCGGGCCTCACGGTTTGGAGAAAGTCGCTCAAACCGGAATTGTGCAGATTGACGATGATGTCGAAATCGGCGCGAACAGCACTATTGACCGTGCCCGCTTCGAAAAGACCTGGATCAAAAGCAATGTCAAAATAGACAACCAAGTTATGATTGCGCATAACGTTGAAATCGGCGAATCCACAATTATGATAGCTCAGACCGGAGTGGCGGGTAGCACTAAAATCGGCCGGGATGTAATAATCGCGGGCAGAGCCGGTATTAATGGACATATTACTCTCGGGGACGGAGTCAAAGTCGCCGGTACTTCCGGCGTCGTCAAAAGCGTACCCGCCGGCGGGATTGTTGTCGGAACTCCAGCGGAGGGACAGCGGGAATTTATGGGACGCCGCGCTTTGCCTAAAAAAGTAAAACGCCTCAGCGATAAACTCGATGTTCTCAAAAAAGAAGTGCAGCAGCTTAAGAATAAGTAATCCCCGATTATTTGAGTGTAAAATGATATACACAAGCTTACAAATAAATAAGCATTTACGTTTATGCTGTATAATTTTTGTATTGGGAGTTTCGTTTGCTTTCGACTCTTCGGGGAAAACGAAAAATCGAAAGATTGATCTTTTGCGCCAAAAGGCCAAACAAAATGACGTTGAAGCTCAATTACAACTTGCGAATCAATATTTTTACGGTGCTGAACGCCCGCAGAATTATACACTGGCGCTTCATTGGTACCGCAAGGCCGCCAAACAAAACAGTCCGGATGCCCAGTACAATCTCGCGATTTGCCTGGAATATGGACTCGGCATAAAAAAAAGCCTTTATCGTGCTTTCACCTGGTACCGCAAGGCGGCCGGAAATGGTTCGAAGCCGGCGAAATACAATCTTGCGATGTGTTATTTGAAAGGCATTCCTCCAGAGAAGAAAGGGGCTGATACAACACCCGGAATTTCCCCTGATTACCGGCGGGCGAGGAAAATAATGAAAGCCCTGGCCATTTCCAATTATGTCCCGGCAATTCGTCAAATCGCTATTTTAATACTTAAAAATCCCTTGAAAACGGCAACTGAAGCGGATAAGAAAAAGGCTTTCGCTTTATTCAAATTAGCCGCGTCCAAAGGGGATTCTATTGCCGTGTGTAAACTTGCGGACTGTTTTTTCTATGGTATCGGCTGCGCCAAAGATGAAGCCAAAATGCTTTATTACCTACGCAAAGCGGCTGCGGAAAATAACGCGGAAGCTATTGGTAAACTGGGATATTGTTATCAATACGGCCAAGGCGTCGAAGCGGATGAAAAGAAGGCCTTTGATTTATTTCAGCGAGCCGCCGGACTCGGCTTGTCAATGGCGCAGGTGAAAATGGGGGAATATTGTTTTGAGGGCAAGTATATAAAGCAGGACTTCAAAACCGGTTTGCAGTGGTATCGTCTTGCCGCCGCTCAGAATAACAGTTTCGCGATTTTCAAACTCGGTGTATTTTACGTCGAGGGTATTGGCGTCAAAAAGAATATGCGTAGAGGGGTTAAATATTTTTTAAATGCTGCACAGCGGGGTAATGTTCATGCCCAGTTTAACCTGGCCTGTTTTTTTCAGGACGGGAAAGTTGTTCAAAAGAATTTGCGTGCCGCTTTTTTCTGGTTCAAGCAAGCTGCTTCGCAAAACAATCCGCGGGCGCAGCGCCGCCTGGCTCTATGTTATTTTCAGGGGCTTGGTGTCAGGCAGGACGAGAAAGAAGGGATAAAATGGCTTGAAAAGGCCGCGAAAAACGGTGACCGCGAAGCCATGAAATTACTTTCTCCATAAAATTGGTGGTTTCGGGCTTGCGAAAGTGATTTTTGGCATTACATTTAGGTTTCTCATTCAGCTTTACGGAGAGATGGCCGAGTGGTCGAAGGCGCAGCATTGGAAATGCTGTGTAGGGGCAACTCTACCGAGGGTTCGAATCCCTCTCTCTCCGCCATTTTAGCCTCAATTTTGTCCAAAAGGTGCCATTTTGTGCCATTTAAGACTTTCAAATGCTCTGATATAGGCTATATTTGACTATATTCAGGAATTTTAACTAAGAGGTAATTATTATGGCAGGGAAAGTCCTTAAATTGGAAATTGGAACAGTCTATCGGAAAGTAGCAAACGGTAGCTATTACTTTCGCTATCAAATTAACGGTCAACGTAAAGCTGTTAGTCTAAAGACAAAGAACCAGAAAGAAGCTATCAAAAAAGCACAAGCACTAATACCCGTTCTTAAATCAACAACGACTGAAATGATTTCTGCGCATGTCAAGCATGCTCGTGGGTTAGCTAAACGTAAAAAATCATTGGCGTTAAATTCTGCATGGGAAATTTATTCAAAACATCCCGATAGAGCGACACCGGCTACAGTTAGCAATTTAGTAAAAATAACATGAACATTTTTTGCATTACCAATTTAGCCCTGTATTGTTATTTCTATGGAAATATCAGAATACAA
>CAZEXM010000157.1:0-4352 GCA_964515915.1 uncultured Victivallaceae bacterium | reverse complement strand
ATCCAGAAGTTAGATAATTATTTGTTACAAAAATAATCTTGACTAGACACTAGTATACTGTAAAATTTAAAACTTCGTATTTTTTTCACAAATTAATGTAGCACAACCGTCTCGGTTGTGAAGATATTCAAGCGAGACGCTTGACTTTCGCTGTGCTCAGTCTCAGCCTTCGCAAAGTGAGCTACATTTTTTATATACAATGCGAATATTTAAGCTGTATAGTGTACTAGCGTCTGTACAGATCATTCTGGTGGGTGTCGATGGCGACTATTAAGGGCATGTCTTTGACTGTCAGGCGATGAATGGCTTCTGAACCGAGGTCTTCGTAACAAATTACTTCGCAGGATCTTACACACTTGGAAACAAGGGCGGCGGCTCCGCCGGTGGCGGCAAAATATACACATCCGTATTTGTGCATGGCATCAATAACTTCTTTGCCGCGGCCGCCCTTTCCGATCATTCCCCTTAAACCTGTTTCGGCGATAATCCGGGGCGAATAAGCATCCATCCGGTAACTGCTCGTCGGGCCGGCGCTGCCTATCGGCCGGCCGGGTTTGGCGGGACTCGGGCCGACAAAATAAATCACCTGGTCACGCAGCTCAACAGGTAATTCTTTACCGGCATCGAGTAATTCGCAAAGCCGTTTATGCGCGGCGTCACGCCCGGTGTAAATAATTCCCGAAAGCAAAACCTGATCACCGGCATGAAGTTTTTCTACTGTTTCAGCCGAAAACGGCGTGGTTAATCTTATCACAATTTATTGTTTCCTTCCATAGTGATTTTGCGTTTTCCGGCAATGCCGGATGTAGCCTTCTCCGGCATCAATCGCGGTGTAAGGCTACACCTGCGACTACTCATATTTCAAATCCGGCATGTCGCGCGGCATGGCAATTGAGGTTTACCGCAACCGGCAAAGACGCGATATGACATGGAAAATGCTCTATATGCACCGCCAGCGCCGTTGTATTTCCGCCAAGTCCCTGCGGCCCGACGTCAGACGCGTTGATTTTTTCCAGAATTTCTTTTTCCATCGCGGCGTAATTTTCATCGGGATTAGCCGAATTAACTTCACGCAGCAAAGCTTTTTTCGCTAAAAAAGCGGCTTTTTCAAAAGTACCGCCCACCCCTACCCCGACAATTGTCGGCGGACAGGGGTTGCCGCCGGCTTTCACCACAGTATCAACAACACAATCAATTACCCCCCGCCGGCCATCCGATGGCTTAAGCATGGTTAAAGAACTCATGTTTTCGGAACCGCCGCCTTTAGGTGCTAAAATAACGTTCAATTTTGAACCCGCCACCAGGGTTAAATGAATAATCGGCGGAGTATTGTCCCCGGTATTTCTGCGTCCGAAAACCGGATCGGAAACAATTGATTTACGCAAATATCCCTCTTTGTAGCCTTTTGCCGTGCCGGCCGTAATGGCCGTGTAAATACTGCCGCCCTCAATATTGAGCATTTCACCCATTTCGACAAAATATACCGCAAAACCGGTATCCTGGCAAAGCGGCACACGTTCTTTACGCGCGATCTCAGCGTTTGCCAGGTATTGCCGCAAAAACTCCCTGCCGCGCCCGGATTCTTCCTGATTA
This sequence comes from uncultured Victivallaceae bacterium, assembly GCA_964515915.1. Taxonomy (GTDB): domain Bacteria; phylum Verrucomicrobiota; class Lentisphaeria; order Victivallales; family Victivallaceae; genus JAHOYW01. The sequence continues at coordinate 2,759 of CAZEXM010000157.1, read as the reverse complement.
AGACATTCTTTTATTTTATCAAGTACATCCCCCGGCAAATCATAGGCAGCTTGCAAACAAGTTGCCGCGACTTCATTTACCACCTGCTCAAAAGGAATTGTACGCATTATTTTCTGTCCCCCATAGCCTTGCCGGAGGATTTTTTTGAAGATTTTCGCTGTTTTTTAGTTTTCGCCGCGGCCTTTTTGGGCGCCTTTGCCGGTGCCGCGTCTTCAATTTCAGGGAAAAATAACAATTTTTGTTTATCCAGTTTTATATTAATACCTTTAGCATTTTTAAAATAGCCCTTAAGGAGTTTTTCCGCCAGAGGGTCTTCCAGATATCTTTCCACGGCGCGGCGTAAAGGACGCGCGCCGTATTCAGGCTTGTAACCCTTTTCTATGAAGAAATCCTTAACTGCGTCACCAAGAACTAAATACATACCTTTATTCTTCAAACGTTCGCGGACTTTGTCAATTTCAATATCAACAATTTTCAATAAATCATCGCGGCTAAGACGATGGAAAACAATAATATCATCAACCCGGTTGATAAATTCAGGTTTGAAATGTTTTTTGGCGATTTCCAGCAGGAGTTCGCGGCTTTTTGTTTTGTCGAGTTCTTCGGTCGCGTTAAAACCCATGCTGCCGCCTTTTGCCAATTGTTCAGCACCGATATTACTGGTCATAATAACGATTGTGTTACGGAAATTAATACGGCGGCCAAGCGAATCGGTCAATTTACCCTCTTCGAGAATCTGCAGCAACATGTGAATCACGTCAGGATGAGCTTTTTCAATTTCATCAAAAAGTACCACCGCATAGGGACGGCGACGCACTTTTTCGGTCAATTCCCCGCCTTCGCCATGTCCAATGTATCCCGGCGGTGAACCCACCAGGCGGCTGACGTTGAATTTTTCCATATATTCGGACATATCTATCTGGATAAGCGCGTCCTGATCGCCAAACATAAACTCTGTCAAGGCTTTTGCCAGCAAGGTCTTACCTACCCCGGTCGGGCCGAGGAATATAAATGAGCCTATCGGCCGGGCAGGATTTTTCAGGTCCGCCCGGGAACGGCGCAGCGCCCGGGATATAATCTCCACGGCTTCGCGTTGACCGACAACAATTTTTTCCAGTTCACCTTCCATACGAAGGAGTCTTTTGCTTTCGCCTTCTTCCATTTGCTGAACCGGAACGCCGGTAAGTTTAGCGACAATTTCAGCTATTTTTGATGCGTCGATATCTGGAATACTGCCGGCGTGTTCATTTTTCCAGCGTTTTTTCAAATCGTCTATTTTTTCTTTAAGGCTGCGTTCCTCGTCGCGAATGGAAGCAGCTTCCTCAAATTTCTGATTAGCAACGGCATCTTTTTTGTTTTTGTCGAGCCCGGCCAAATCTTTTTCCAGTTTGGAGGTGTCCAGAGGCGGATTAACGTTGAAAATCCGGGCGCGGGCACCAGCTTCGTCCATTACATCAATAGCTTTGTCCGGCAGAAAACGCCCGGTTATATAACGGTCCGAAAGCTTGACCGCTGCGTCAATGGCTGCCCGGGTATATTTTACATTATGATGTTTTTCATAGGTTTCCTGCAGGCCGCGAAGAATTTTTATTGTATCCTCGACGGATGGCGGATTAACTATGATTGACTGGAAGCGGCGTTCCAGCGCGGAATCTTTTTCAATACCTTTGCGGTATTCGCTCATTGTGGTTGCGCCGACACATTGCAGTTCCCCGCGGGACAGAGCCGGTTTGATAATATTCGCGGCATCCATAGCGCCTTCCGCGCCGCCGGCACCGACGATGGTATGCAGTTCGTCAATAAACAAAATGACATTGCCGGAATTTTTTACTTCATCAATAACCGCTTTGATGCGTTCTTCGAATTGACCGCGATATTTGGTACCGGCGATCATCAGGGGAAGATCCAAAGCGAACACTTTCTTATTGCCCAAAGCGTCCGGCACAGTTTTATCGGCTATTTTCTGGGCGAGCCCTTCGATAATCGCGGTTTTCCCAACCCCCGCCTCCCCGATTAAAACGGGATTGTTTTTGGTCCGGCGGCAAAGTATCTGGATAACCCGTTCGATCTCGTCTTTGCGCCCGATAACCGGGTCAAGCTTCCCCTTTTCCGCAAGTTCAGTTAAATTGCGTCCAAAAGCATTCAAAGCCGCTAAAATTTCCGCAGCCTTTGCGCCGCTGCCGGGATCAAGCGGCGCTTCCACGCCCTCCCCCGAATCAGGCAGATAATCCGAATCAAGCGCGCGAATAACCTGACGGCGCAGCTCATTTATATCTATCTTCATGTTAGCCAGCACCTTAGCGGCCGCGCTCTCGCCTTCGCGCATCAGGGCCAGAAGCAGGTGTTCGGTTCCTATGAAGTTGTAATTCATATCTTTTGCTTCTTTCGCCGCGAGTATCAGGACTCTTTTCAAACGCGGAGTAAAAGGCACTAAACCGGCTTGTTTAGTCGGTCCGCCAACGCCGCAAAGTTTTTCCACTTCCAGCCGAAGCTGGTCTAAATTAAGATCCATTGACTTCAATACCGATACCGCAACGCCTTCGCCAAGGGCCAGAAGCCCCAGGAGGAGATGTTCAGTCCCGACATAGTCATGATTAAAGCGTTCAGCTTCTTTCTGAGCTAAGACCAGAACATGTTTAGCACGCGGAGTAAAGTTTTTCATTGCGTCAAAATCTTCAGATTTCGCCATGAGCTATTCCTTAATATCTTAAGTTTTGCAGTTCGTTTTTCTGCTTGATATTATGATGCAATTTTGAATT
>CAZEXM010000156.1:0-4381 GCA_964515915.1 uncultured Victivallaceae bacterium | reverse complement strand
TTGGAGCAATATAGCATGTTTTGTAACAAATACAAGCTTGACTAGACACTAGTGTCAAGTCAACCATAAACTGACCTCTGGCACGGCTGGGGACAGCCGTGGCTACATTGGGAAACCTGAATGTAGCAAAAAGATGTAGCCGCCCCTGTCCCCAGGGGCGTAAAACGACATTACAAGCTTGACTAGACACTAGTCCTTATTGAGGCCAGCGGCCACAGCCGCTGGTTTCTTCATAAGCGTAATGAAAGCCATCGCTGCCGGCGTCTATCCTTAAGAATCAGCACAACAGATTTTTGATTTTATACGGCATCTTTCGCTTTAGATGATTCGATGATTTCGTTGATTTTTTGGAATAATAGTTTTATATCTTTATCTGACTCGTATCTTTCCTGTAATTTTTTTATACCGGAACGTATTTCCCTGGCAGTGGCGATAAACTTGCAATTTTTATTTGTTTCACAATAATTTTTCGCTTTTATGGAAGCATTTTCCAGTCCTTCAAGTGAGGTCATCAGCAATAAATTCAATAACTTATACCATTCAGGATCATTTTGAGTCCGAACGTCCAAAATTCCTATTATTACGGAAAAATCATTGTTTTTCAGAGGAATTACATAAACTCCATCAACCTCACTCTGGATCGCGCTGCATTTTCGCAGGTGCTCGGCATGTTTAGCGAAAAAATCGTTCGCGAAGGCTTTCTCGACATCTTTATTGCCTTTAAGTAACCATTTTTTCTGTTCATCATCCCACTTCGCGATCATTCCTTTGGATGTGTTCAAAAAGGAGAGAAAAGAATTAAGTGTTGCCAGATAATGACCGTTAGGCTCATTTTCGTAGTATCTTGCCGCACGCATGCAGACAAGCGTTTTTTCGAGCCAGGCGCGGCGTATGCGTTCAAGCTTTTCAGCACACCATTTGGCGGTCAGGGACATCGCGAGTTGAAAAATTTCTTCAGCCTGGAACGGCTTTTTGATATAAAGGAGTTTTTCCGGCATTCCCACTTCCTGAGCAATGGTACTCTGATCGTGGTCAGCGTATGCGGTCATAATCACGATTTCAATATTTTTGTCAATTTCCCGGATCTTTTTAGCGGTTTTGAGTCCGTCCCAGCCCGGAGGCATGCGCATATCGGTAAACATAACAGCGTAAGGCGCGTCATTGTCAATCGCGGCCTGTACCATTTCGAAAGCGTCTTTACCTTGTCCCGCGGTATCAATATCATATTTAGGAGCGATTTTGGGAGCGGGATTTTGTATTTCGTGCTCAATGCCCATCAACCGCGCGCGCATACTTTGAACCAATGAACTTGTTTTGTTCGGCTGGCCGCAGTTGACAAGCAATTTGCCCAGTTGTTCGCGCAAGTCTTCCTGATCATCCACAATTAAAATTCTGTTATTTTTTACCATACAGCATGTACTCCGGTTTTATGAACGCCGCCCGAATAAAAGCTTGAATCACGGGTTTTTGTTATTTTGCCGCAGCCGGCGGCTTGGCGCCGGCCGCAATTTTTATTTTCTTTTTTTGCGGACAGGAATATGCGCGCATTCGCCGTGAAGCGCGTGAGCCGCTTCCATCATCGCTTCACCAAGCGTCGGATGCGCGTGGATAGCTTTGCCAAGTTCTTTCGCAGTGATCTCAAGCCGCATTGCCGGAACGGCTTCAGCGATCAAATCAGTTGCATGCGGCCCGACGATGTGAACGCCAAGAACCTGGTCCGTTTGACGGTCGGCAATGATTTTAACCATACCGTCAGTTTCTCCAATAGCCATTGCTTTGCCCAGTGCGGCAAAGGGGAATTTGCCGACGCTGTAATCAATATCCTGTTCTTTGCATTGCTCTTCAGTCAAGCCCGCCGTGCCGATTTCAGGGCTGGTAAAAATACAAGCCGGCACTAAATCATAACTGAATTCACTGCGTTCGCCGCAAATGTTGTCCACCGCGCAGAAAGCCATCGCGCTGGCCGAATGCGCCAGGAAGATTTTTCCGGCGATATCGCCAATCGCGTAAATATCAGGAACATTGCTTTTGCAGTATTCATTGACGGGTATCCAACTTTTTTCATTGGTTTTCACGCCGGCGGCGGCCAGATTCAAATCATCGGAAACCGCTTTGCGGCCAATGGAAACCAGCAGGTAATCAGCTTTTACTGTTTTGCCGCCGACTTTGCCGCTGACTCCGCGACTGTCCGCTTTGATGTCGGACATTGCCGTACCGGTCAGGATTTCAATGCCGGCTTTTTTCATTTTGACGGCGACCACCCGGGCGGTTTCTTTGTCCACTACGGACAAAATATCCGGCAGCATTTCAACGACAGTAACCTTGCTGCCCAGTTCCGCGAACAGACAGGCGAATTCACAACCAATCACGCCGCCGCCTAAAATCAAAAGGCTTTCGGGAATTTTTTCAATGGATAAAAGCCCGGTTGAAGTCAATACCCGGCCGGATTCAGGAATGAATCCCGGAACCAGCGATTCAGAACCGCTGGCGATAATAAAATTGTCAGCGCTAATTTCAGTACCATTGTCCCCGCCGCCCTTAACTACAAGGTTTTTACGGTCGAGGAAAGAAGCTGTGCCGTTAAAAGTTGTAACTCCGGCGGCTTTCAGCAGACCGCCGATGCCTTTGCGCAGTTTGACGATAATTTCGTCTTTACGGCTTTGCATTTTATCCCAGTCGGGAGTGATTTCACCGCTGATATCAATACCGAAATCAGCCGCGTGCCGGGCTTTGTGGAGCACTTCCGCTCCGGCGATTAAAGTTTTTGTCGGGATGCAGCCGATATTGAGGCAGGTTCCACCGACATTTTCTTTTTCAACTATGGCTGTATTCAATCCCTTTTGCCCGGCATGAATTGCCGCGACGTAGCCTCCGGGCCCGGCGCCGATAACGCACAGATCAAACTTTTCCATTTTGTGTTCCTTCGCTTATTATGGTTCTGTTTATTGTAATATAACTGCCTGCGAGAAAAGATTTTCCCGCACAACAGAAACCTTCGAACCCACTATACATTAACTCCATTTGATAAAGATTCAATAAAAAGAAACAGTTAAGATTGAACTTTTAGCTTATAAATTTTTAGTTTACATAGAGAGACAGTCCCCGGTTTAAACTTGCGAAAGTCATCGCCGCGAAGTATATTGGAGTAAAGCCGTTGCGATTAGCGGAGAGGAATGCCTGCCGCAAGTCACCGCCGAAGCAAAACCGAGAAAACCGAGAAACAACCGAGAAACTAAGGTAAACAAAAATGGAAGAAGTTTTTGCAGACAATGAAGCAGCACCAACTTTTACAGACATAAAGTATGGTTCCGAAGAGCGACAGACATTAGATTTATGGTTAGCGGATGCTAAGTTGCCGACGCCCTTATTAGTTCATATTCATGGCGGTGGCTGGGTTGGAGGCGATAAGAAAGCCGCGGCGGAACAAAATCAAGATACAATACAAAAAATGCTTAGGAATGGAATTTCTTTTGCAGCAGTAAATTATCGTTTTACTCCTGAAAATAAACTGCCGACACCGGTCTATGACGCGGCAAGGGCAATTCAGTTTTTAAGATACAAAGCAAAAAAGTTCAATATTGACAAAAAATACATCGCGGCAACTGGCAGGTCCGCCGGCGGTTGTACAAGCCTTTGGCTGGCAACACATGCCGACATGACTGATCCTTCCGCAGAAGATCCGGTGCTAAGAGAATCAACACGCCTTTGCGGAGCTCTAGTAACAAACGCTCAAACTACAATAGATCCCAGGCAACTTGAAGAATGGGATAATAAGGATGCTTTAAATCACTGTATGATCAGTTTTGCCACTGGCTTTGATAACAGCGAAGAGATGCTCGAAAAATACGATATGGCAAAAACAATTTTCGATGAGTTTTCACCGATAAAACATCTGAACGCCGATACTCCTCCGATTATGATGATATACACGGGATATTTGGATCAGGAAAATGATGGTATTCACCACGTGAAATTTGGACTCAACTTTAAAGAAAAAGCTGATAAGATAGGAAATAAATGTACTCTAGTTCTAGAAAAACACCCGGAAAAATATCCCGGCATAATAGATAAGGAAGACTTTCTGATTAGTATATTACTCAAGTTTTGCAGTTCAAATTTGAGCGAAAAAACGAACAATCAAACATTGAAAAACAACCCTTAACATGCTATATTTCAATAGCTTATAATAAATTTAAATTTTAACAGTAAAAGGTTGTTATGCTAAAGAACATAGAACTTAAAATGAATGAAATCAAATACATTTGCAAAAAACATGAATTAAATATGGATCACTTCTTGATAGAGGTAAACCGTCAGTTTAATCTGGAGCAGGCAAAAAATGCAGGGAATCGAGAAAAACGAAATGGAACTCCGATTGGTC
>CAZEXM010000155.1:0-4489 GCA_964515915.1 uncultured Victivallaceae bacterium | reverse complement strand
GCTTGTGCTACATTAATTTGTGAAAAAATACGAAGTTGTAAATTTTACAGTGTACATATAAATAAAAAAGACTTTTATTTTATCAGAAAAACATACAAAAATGTAAGGACTTATATTGAAGCGGCAAAAAGACGACAAAAATGTAACAAAGGTAATGTCTCACTGAACATTGGTTTATGTAAATATATGTATGATTTTTAATCCCGCAGGGATGATTTAACCGTAGCCCCGGGGGCGTCGCATTACGTAAACAAAGCGCGGAAGCGGCTTTTCTTTGCTAAAAAGCTTGCAAATTTACTATTTCAGTATATATTTTCCCCTCTGCATGTGTTAACATGAGATACTATTATTGTATATTTTTTACAATAAATACTGCTTATAATTATAATAATTAAAGTAAAAATCTTTGGAGATTTGACAAATGGCTGTACCAAAAAGAAAAACATCGAAAATGAAAAAGCGTCACCGTAAAGCCGCTAACCGCTACAAAGGCGTACAAATAAACCTTTGCCCTGCATGTGAGGCTCCTGTTGTTCCGCATCGAGCTTGTGAAGCTTGCGGCATGTACAATGGCAAACAGGTTCTTACTGTCGAGAACTAACTATGAGAATTGCCGTTGACGCAATGGGGGGAGATTATGCCCCGGCTGTTGTAGTTGAAGGAATTACAGCCGCCTTATACGATTTTCCGGAATACGAGTTGACTATTGTTGGACATCTCGGCAAACTTGCTTATTATCTGGAAAAATACAGTATTGAAGACCATCCGCGCCTGAAAAAAATTCATGCTGAACAAGTCGCGGAAATGAGCGATCCTTCAACCGCGGTTTTACGTGCGAAAAAACATTCCTCAATGACCGAGTGTGCGCGTTTGCTGAAAGACGGCAAAGTAGACGCTATAGTCAGTGCCGGCAATACCGGCGCCGCTGTCGCCGCGACAAAAGTGATTGTTCGCACTTTGCCCGGAGTGGACCGTCCAATGATCGCCACAAGCATGCCGGGATTATCCGGTCGCTTTATATTGGCTGATTCTGGCGCGAATGTCGATTGCCGGCCAATCCATTTAGTGCAATTTGCCATAATGGGCGAGGTTTTCGCGAAACATCTTTTCGGCATTGATAAACCGACTATTGGCCTGCTCAGTGTTGGCGGAGAGGAAGGGAAAGGCAATGAACTGACCAAGGAGGTCTACAACATTTTGTCTAAGCTGCCGATTAATTTTATCGGCAACGTTGAAGGAAATAATGTTTTTCAAAATGCCGCGGATGTGGTTGTTTGCGACGGTTTCATCGGCAATATCCTGCTTAAAAGCGCCGAAGGCGTAAGTAAAACGACCACGCTGCTGATGAAAGAACTGTTCTCCAAAACGCCTATGCGTTTGACCGGGGCTCTGCTGAGCCGGAACGCTTTCAGGGAATTGAAGGCTTTTGCTGATTCTGAAGATTTTGGCGGCGCTCCTTTATTGGGCATCAACGGCATTTGTATCATTACGCACGGTTCGGCAACAGCCAAAACCATTCGCAATGGCATCAGGGCGGCGGGGGAATCCATTACCTTCGGGATTAATGATAAAATCGTCAGCAGAATCGCCGAAACGCAAAAAATTATAGAGTCAATGGCAAAAAAATAAAATTGTCCCGGACGGATAATGCATAAACTCCTAAAGGAGAGTATATGGGTATTAAAATTTTAGGTATCGGTTCTTATGTGCCGGAAAAAATTCTGACCAATCATGATTTGGAAAAGATGGTCGAGACTTCCGATGACTGGATAAAATCTCGTACCGGCATTGAACAAAGAAGAATCGCGACAGCTGAACAGGCCACCTCGGACTTGGCATACGAAGCCGCGGTAAAAGCCCTTAAAGCCGCTGACCTTCACGCTGAGGAACTTGACGCAGTCATAGTTGCTTCAATTACTGTTGACCAGGTTTTTCCCAGTACCGCGTGTATTCTGCAGCAAAAACTCGGAGCCAGACATGCTTTTTGTTTTGATTTGGAAGCTGCCTGTTCCGGTTTACTGTACTCTCTGGAAGTTGCTAATTCCCTGCTGCTTGGAAATCCCAAGTACAAAAAGATTTTAGTTATTGGCGCTGAAAAGCTCTCTTCGATTGTAGACTGGGAAGATCGCAACACCTGTGTGTTATTCGGTGACGGAGCCGGAGCGGTTATCTTAGGCAAATGCGAAGACACACCTGAAAGCTGCATTATCGCCTCTGATCTTGGAGCTGACGGTAAATATACTGATGTTTTGCAAATTATCGCTGGCGGAAGCCGTTGCCCGGCAAGCGCCGAAACTGTTGCCAAGGGGCAACATTATCTCACGATGTCCGGGGGCGATGTTTTCAAATTAGCCGTTAATGCCATGGTTCGTTCCTGCAAAAAGGTTATGAAAGAAGCGAATATTACAGCCGAAGACATCAGATGGCTCGTGCCGCATCAAGCTAATTACCGCATTCTCCGCGCTGTCGCAAGCCGTTTAAAAATACCTGAAGATGAAGTTTATATGAACGTCAGCCGCTTTGGTAATACTTCGGCGGCTTCCATAGGGCTTTGCCTTGATGAAATCGCCCTCGGCAACAAAGCTGAAAAAGGTGATTATATTCTCTTAACCGCTTTCGGCGGCGGCCTGACCTGGGCTGCAATACTGTTAAAGTGGTAGAAGGCTGGATTTTTTTGGCGGAAGTCTTTCCGCGTATTCGATTATTATCTTTTTTTGCCGCGACTTTGTTTTTCAGGGGTATTTCTGCCGGTTCCGCGGCGTGAACGATTGTTTTGTCTGCGGCCCTTTTTCTTTTCTTCTTTTTTCCTGTTGCGGACAAATTTCGCGACTTTGGCTTTCGATCCGGGTTTTTTCCCGGAAGCCCGCCCTTCCGTATGGAAACTGGTGATTTTCTTGGGCCTGGCGCGCAAAGTAATGACTATCGGCAGGCCGGTAAAATCAAAAGCCGTGCGCAAAGCATTTTTCAAATACGCCAGGTAGTTGGCCGCGCAGTATTCAGGGTTGTTGACAAACATGAGAAAACGCGGCGGTTCGTTGGCGATCATCGCGGCATAATAAAATCTCAAGGGTGAAGTTCCTGTTACCGGCGGCGAAACACGTTCGAACGCGTCATAAAGTATACGGTTTACCATTGATGTGGAAATGCGTAATTCCATTTGTTCCATGACTTGCGCGGCCTGGTCAAGAAGGCCGTTAAGATTGTATTTTTCTTTGGCGCTGATAAATACCGCCGGCGCATAACGCATCCCGGGCGTGGAATAACGCACTTCCTTCAGCAAATCTTCTTTCGTATAGTTTTTACGCTGAGTATCGTATTTATTTATAACCAGGACGCAGCCTTTGCCGGATTCCTCGACCATGCTGGCGATACGGCGGTCCTGGGCGGTGGTTCCCATAGGAGACGCCTCCACCAGAAATAATACCAGACGAGCCCGTTCGACAGCTTCTCTGGCTCGCATTATACTGAACATTTCGACTGCGTTGCGGACTTTGGCGCGTTTGCGGAAACCGGCTGTATCAATTAAAGAGGCGGGCAGTTTTTCGTCTTTATATTTGAGTTCAAAATCAATATCAACAGAGTCCCGGGTAGTACCGGCGACTTCGCTGACAATTACTCGTTCGTCGCCGAGGAGGGCGTTAACGAGGGATGATTTTCCCACATTCGGACGGCCGACCACTGCGATACGGAACACATCCCGTTCATCCGCCGGTATCGCTAGTTCGTCAAAATCTTTGACAAGCTGATCCAAAAGAGCGCCAATATTAATCCGGTGCAGCGATGAAACCGGAATTAGTTCAGCAAAGCCCAATTTGGAAAATTCCGCGGCCTCCGCGCTTAATTTCGGATTGTCGCTTTTGTTGGCGGCGAGAACAACCCTGGAGCCGCAGCTGCGCAGACGCTCAGCGACTTCTTCGTCAAGGGCAACAACTCCTTCCTGCACATTGCAGACCAGAATCAGTATATCCGCGCCTTCGATGGCGACTTCAACCTGTTTGGAAATGCACTCGTCCCAGTGATCGAGATTGCGTGTTTTGCCGGTCAAAGTTCCCAGTCCGCCGGTATCCATCAATTGAAAATGTTTACCATTCCACGACGCGGGCGCGACAACCCGGTCCCGGGTAACGCCGCACATTTCGTGGACAATGGATACCCGTTTACGGATAATGGCGTTAAACAAAGAGGATTTTCCAACATTGGGCCGTCCGACAATAGCGACAGTCGGAATTTTTTTCAATTCCGTTTCCAATTTTATTTTTTCTATTTCTTCGGCTATTTCAAAATTTTCCACTTCTTCGGCGTTTTCAATTTTTATTTTTTCCATGACAGCTATCAATTTTATTTCATTTTTTTTTGCAGGCGACCCGGAATATATCATACATAAGGAGCCTTTACAAAGTTTTTGACAGAATATTCACAATGACTGTGGAAATTTCGTAATCGGTCAGTCGCCTTGCAGGTCAAAAAATGTAATCAGCCTTTTTTCTGA
>CAZEXM010000154.1:0-4588 GCA_964515915.1 uncultured Victivallaceae bacterium | reverse complement strand
AATTATTGTCCCTGCCGCCTGGCTTGCGGCGGAAATACCTGGCCCGGATGGGGCGCATGACCATTGCCCAGGCTAAAAAGAATGTCCGGGATCAAAAAACCGTTTCCGGAGCCCCGATGAAAGCGCGTAAGCGGGAAGCTCCGAAAGAACGCCCTGTCCATCATAGAGACAAATCTGTTACTATGAAAAAAGGCCATAAAAAAATGCTTGTTGACATGGTCAAAGGGAAACATTTAGGCGTGAAAGTATTTGACAGTGAAGCAAAAGTGCAGTTTTTCCGGAACATTGGTTATGTGGCCTACAGGCATCAGCACGGCGGCGAAGAATCTTTCAGCTTGAAAATAAAAGCTCAATTTCCGCAAGCTGATTATAGCCGAAAATGTAATGACAGCCAGGCTGTGGCTCTGGCCCGAATTGGCTTATTTCAGAATGGAAAGCGAGTCGGCAAAGAATGGATCATGGCGCATATCACCGTTGGACATGCCGCTAAAATTTTGCAAGAGAGAAAAGCCGCCTGGGCGATTCCAACCCCGGCGCGTCCGTTCCTCGGAGCGAATCAAAGGCAGATATCTGCCTGGGGTGATCTTTTAATGGGGTCATTAAATGAAAGATTTAGAGCTAAACAATACGGGCATACGCTTGTATAAGACGATAAAATAAAAATAGAACATCCCGTTCCCAGCGCAGCGAAGGAACGGTACAAACGAGGCCGACGTTCGGCCGGAGGTTTTAAAATGATTGGTCAAGTAACGATTGTACAAGTTGACAACATGCAAGGTGATTTCACCAAAGTGGAACGGATGTTCCTGTTTATCGGGCGAAGTGCTGAAGTCGCAATTCGCGGGCAGATTGTTCCGGTCAGCGCGCAAAGCGATCTGGATGATTTGTTTGGCGCGGCGGATTCGGAGCTAAAAACTGCTTTGAAGTCGGCGCGGGATAACTCCAGAAATATCAACTGGGGCGCTTACGCTATCAGTATCGATCCGGACGACGCAACGCCGGACGACTGGAAGGAATTTGTTTATGCCGCGCTGGACGCGCCCAATGATTTGAATATCGAGGCCGTTGCCTTATGCGCAGCGGTCGCCGACAAAACGGAGGTCGAGGCTTGTCAAACCTGTGCTATGGAAGTTATGACCAGGTTTGCTAAATTCGTGGCAATTATCGCCGCGGTCGTCGGTATCGATGACCTTACTCAATCCTGGGCGGAATACATTACCGCGGTCGGCGCGCTGGTTACGGGCGTCGCGGCTGAACGCGTCTGCCTGGTGCCGCAGCTGCACGGTAACGATCTCGGAGTTGTGGCCGGACGTTTGTGCGATCCCGGTGTTACTCTTGCGGATTCGCCGATGCGTGTGGCGACGGGGGCGTTGATCGGGCTCGGCGCGGCCCCGGTCGACAAGGATGGAGCGGCGCTGAATATGACCACGATTAAAACTCTGGCTGACGCTCGTTTCTGCGTCGCTCAGTGGTACACCGGGTACGACGGAATGTATTGGGCGGACATGATGACGCTTGACGCTGAAGGCGGAGATTTTACTGTGTATGAAAATTTGCGCGTTATGGATTACCTGGCGCGCCGGGTCCGTGTCCTGACGATCAGCAGAATTGCAGACCGGCGCTTGAATTCCACGGCTCAGTCGATCAGCGCGAACAAAACCTATTTTCTGCGTCCGCTGCGTGAAGCTTCACAGCCGATCCTCATCGCCGGCGAGGAAATGCCGGCAATGATCAAATCGCCGAATGACGACAGTATAGATATTCAATGGCCGACTAATGTCAAGGTTTCGGTAGCGATTACCGCGCGCCCGTATAAATGTCCTAAGGATATTACCGTTTATCTCGGGCTGGATCTAAGTAATTAGGCGGAAATAATCAAATTTAATGTAGCACAACCGTCCCGGTTGTGAATATACTCAAGCGAGACGCTTGAGCTACATTTAAAAACTTAATAAGGAAAAATATTATGGACAGATTTAATGGATTAAGTTTTGATATTGATCTCGGAGATTTTTCGGTTCGCGTTCAAAAATTCACCCTCGACATTGAGGACGGTTCCGCTGTGGCCAGTCATAACGGCAGGCCGGACGGGACTTTACGCGGCGCAGTTTCCGCGTCCGGTGAAATAACTGTTACCCGCGCCGGGCTGAAGGCGTTTACCGCCGCGGCGGAAAAAGCCGGATCATTCCAGGAAATGCCGGTGTTCGACATCAACAGCTTTGCTAAAGCCGGCGATGACGAATTCAAAGTGGAGGCATTCGGATGTAAAATCAAGGTCAGCAAACTCCTGGATATAGACAAATCCAGCTCCGACGAGACGGAATTTGCGCTGCCCTTCGATGTTACCAGCCCGGACTTCGTCAAGATCGACGGCACTCCTTACGCAGCTCCGCCGGCAGGCGAAGCGGCTGAGTAAAAAAGAATGAACATCGAATGAATAACTGATAACTGATAACTGAAAACACCGGAGGTGTTACATGGCGGAAAAGAAAATTACTTTAACTGTTGGCAAGGATGAGCTGGTTTTCAAGGTTGAGACTGAAAACTACAATCGTTTTATCAATGAAACTAAACCTGACGACAAAGTTCTGCCCGCAAAACGTTTTTTAAGGCGTTCGCTGGCCGACAAAAAAGCCCAGGGCGAACTGTTGGACGAATTGTTCGACAAAGGCGTTCACCTTGAAATGGTTGGCAAATTGCTTGAGGAATTCCAGGGCGATCTTGAGATCGAAGTAAAAAAGTAGAAACTCGGCTTCGACAGCTTCAGCGCGATGAGGGAAGCCTGGAACTGTTGAAGATTTACGCGAGAAAACATTTTTCCGGGCGTCCCTTTGATACAGATTGTTTAGCTGAAGCCTGGTTCCTCGAAAACGAGTTCTGGGAAAGATGGAATAAATTGTTGGGCGGTTAATGGCTGGCGCTTAGTTTTTTGGCATATGCTTTTTGGGCTGCTTTGCGATGAAAGGAGTTTAAAGGGTGATTATTAGGCAGAAAGATAGTGCAAAAGGCAATGAAAATACCGCCCAAAAGAAAAACTGATGCTAAAAAAAGAAAAAGGAAAAATAGAATTCCAATTTTATACAACTCCTTGTTACTATTTAATATAACCGAATTAAGAGAAAAAGTCAAATGCAATCCGGAGTCATCGAAAAATTGTACTTTTCCATAGGACTGATAGATAAAGTATCAGGCCCGTCAAAAGGTGTAGCTAAATCTCTCCAGAAGATTCAAAAGACAGCGCGCGCCGGATTTATGGATTTGACTAAAGGTGTCGGGGTGATTGGGGCTGTTGGTTATGCTTTGATCAAGACAACTAATGCCGCCAGGGGATTTGATAAAGCTCTGAATGAAGTTAAGGCTTTGGGAACGTCCCGGAAAGAACTTGACAAGCTTGGTTTTTCTGCCAAAAGAGCAAGTATTGATTTTGGCATGAGTGCCGCCGAAATTGTTCGTGCCGGTTATGACATCCAAAGTTCTATTGATGGATTAAATAACGGCGAACTTGCTAAATTTACTTACAACAGCGCAATGCTGGCGAAAGCTACTAAATCTGATGTCGGAACAATTACCGGCTATATGAGTACAATGTATGGAATCTTTGAAAAAGACGCTAAACGCATTGGAAAAGCAAAATGGATTGACCAATTAACCGGGAAAACCGCCAAAGCTGTCCAGATGTTCCGGACAACCGGCCCCGAAATAAAAGCTGCTTTTGCCGCTCTTGGCGCGGCGGGTTCATCTCAGGACATCGGGATGGATGAACAAATAGGCGTTTTAGGAATGATGCAAAAAGTAACCGGTTCCGGAGCGGTGGCAGCTACGCAATACAAAGCATTTTTAGCCGGCGTTGGCGAGGCGCAGGGGCGGCTTGGCTTGAAATTTGCCGATTCCACCGGGAAAATGCTGCCGATGGCTGATATTTTGGATAAAATAAGAGGCAAATTCGGCGATACAATCGATGTTGCGGAAAGTTTGCAGCTGAAAAAGGCATTCGGCAGCAAAGAAGCGGTTGCCGCGGTTACCGCTATGATAGACAAAACCGGCTCTTTGCGTAAAAATGTTGACGCGCTCAGTAAAATTAAAGGCCTTGACCTTGCGATGCTGATGGCAAAGCAGCAAACCGATCCGATGGAACGTTTTACCGCAATGCTGAATGTTTTTCAAATAACAATGGGAAAAATATTTTTACCGGCTGTCAATACCGCGATGGAAGTATTGTCTGGATTTGGTATGACATTTATCTGGCTGCTTGATGTATGTCCGCCACTGCGATGGCTGTTCGCAATATTAGCCGGCACTGTTATCACTTTGGCTTTAGCCTGGGGAGTTTTAAGGGTTGCTATGGGAATAGGAGGCTTGTTTAAGGCGCTAAATATGAAACTGCGCATGACATGGGCGTGGTTGTTGAAAAATTCGGCAGCAACGCACAGTATGACTGCGGCTCAACGCATTAACGCTGTAGCAAACATGATTTGGCAAAAAAGCCTGGGCAAACTTTCCGCGACCGCAAAATTTCTGCGTTTAAATTTAATCTGGAACAAAACCGTGATGATAGCTTCAGCTGTCTGGACTAAGGTTCTGGCCGTGG
>CAZEXM010000153.1:0-4677 GCA_964515915.1 uncultured Victivallaceae bacterium | reverse complement strand
CCACGGCCAGAACCTTAGTCCAGACAGCTGAAGCTATCATCACGGTTTTGTTCCAAAGCAAATTTAGACGCAGAAATTTTGCGGTCGCGGAAATTCTGCTAAGACTTTTGGTGTAATAATAATTCCAGATTGCCGCTATTTTTTGAGTTTTAGTCATAGTTCCGCTGATTACATTAAGTTTCCAGAGGGAAACTTTTACCAGGCTGATTTTTAAAGCCAGTGCATTCCATATTCCCATTACCCCCATAGAAATCTTCATTATTCCCCAGGCAACAACGAGAGCGGTTGCCGCGGCAACTACTAACCCTAAAGCCCAGCGGAGCGGAGGAAAAACATCAAGCAGCCAGACCAGGGCAATACCCAATCCCGAAAGTCCGCCGAGAACCATATTTATTCCAGGCAGGATAATTTGACTGAAGGTAATTTTTAAAACATTGCCGATCCCGGCTAAACGTTCCAGTGGATCAGTCATCGCCGCCGCCATTTTTTCAGCGCCGCTGGCATCACTGATTTTCCCTATTGCCTCAATGTCTTTTTTAAGCTGCCCGGTTTTATCCAGCATATTCATAACCGCTTTAGCGCCAACTTCGCCAAATGCTTTAGTGAGCGCGGCAATTTTATCATCTTTATCCAAGTGACCTATTTTTTTATTTATCTTGTCAATAATTTCATAAGTCGGCAGCAAGGCTCCGGATGAATCTTTAAAGGACATATTTAAAACTTTTTGCGCCTGTGAATATTTTGCCAACATGGATTTATAAGCTGTTCCCGCTTCCGCGGAACTTAGTGACCCCTGCAAAGTACCCAGGACGGCAATTTGTTCTGACATTTTTATTCCCATCAGGGTTCCCATCGACCCCACCCCTTTAAATGCTTCGTTCATCCCGGCGGTGGTGGTTTTGAAAATCTTTACCGCGTGAGCAGTTTGCCCGGTAAGTTTTTCGACCCATTTTGACTGTCCTATTTTGTTGGCGGTATCTTTAAAAATGTTATACATAGTACCCATATACTTCGTTGCCACCGCTGGTATGGACTTACCCGCTTTTGCCAACAAAGCGCTCTGATATGTAAAAGTGGCCAGGGCTCCTTTCACCATGCCGGGAATAGCGGATTGAATATCGTACGCAGAGCGAACAATCGCCGCAGCGTCCCCGCCGTATTTCATAACAAATCTTTTACTGGCGGCGCCGAGGGCATCCAGTTCGCCGGCAGCAACCCCCAAAGACGCACTTTCACGGATTGCTTTATTAAAATCTCTTGCGGCCGTGGTTATTTTTAACAAACCATAAGCAAGCGCCCCGACTACCCCGGCTCCCTTCGTTAAATTCATAAAGCCGGCGCGCGCTGTCTTTTGAATCTTCTGGAGAGATTTTGCTATACCTTTTGACGGGCCTGATACTTTATCTATCAGCCCTATGGAAAAGTATAATTTTTCAATGACTCCGGATTGCATTTGACTTTTTCTCTTATCCCGGTTATATTAAATAGTAACAAGGAGTTATAATGTTTTTACTTTTTTATTTTTTTGTATTACTTTTCTTTTTAGGCCTCGTGGCGACGGTGTATGAATTTTATATTCAAATAATATTGCCAGCCAGCCACCCGCTCCGTATTGCCCGCAACCAGAAGCTTCGCAAACTGAGAAAATCATAAAATTTTTAATTTTCCAGTACGGAGTTATCCGCCCAACATTTTATTCATTTTTTCCCAGAATTCGTTTTCGATAAACCAGGCCTCGGCCAAACAATCGGCATCCTGCTCGCGTCCGGGAAAATATCTTCGCGCGTAAACTTTCAACAGCTCCATACTCCCTTTGTCGCGCTGGAGCTGCTGAATCCTGGCCTCTACTTTTTTACTTCGATTTCAATGTCCCCGGAAAATTCCTCGAGTAAATGGGCAACCATTGTTACATGATGGCCCTTGTCGCAAATTTCATCAAGAAGCTCTCTCTGCTCTTTTTTTGCCAGGGAACGCCTTAAAAACCGTTTTGCCGGCAATACTTTATCGTCGACTCTGGTTTCATTAATGAAACGATTGTAGTTTTCAGTTGTAACATTGAAAACCAGTTCGTTCTTTCCGACCGTTAAAACAACTTTTTTTTCTGCCATGTAACACCTCCGGTGTTAAGTGTTTTTCATTCGATGTTCGATGTTGAACGTTCGATGTTCGATGTTCATTCTTTTTTATTCTTTCATTCCCGCCGGCAACGCCGCGTATGGAACGCCGTCGACCTTGACGAAGTCCGGGCTGGTAACATCGAAAGGCAGCGCAAATTCCGTCTCGTCGGAGCTGGATTTGTCAATATCCAGGAGTTTGCTGACCTTGACTTTACATCCGAATGCTTCGACCTTGAATTCGTCATCGCCGGTTTTAGCAAAGCTGTTGATGTCGAACACCGGCATTTCCTGGAACGATCCGGCTTTTTCCGCCGCGGCGGTAAACGCCTTCAGGCCGGCGCGGGTAACAGTGATTTCGCCTGACGCGCTGACCGCGCCGCGCAAAGTACCGTCCGGCCTGCCGTCATGGCTGGCCACAGCGGAACCGTCCTCAATGTCGAGCGTGAATTTTTGAACGCGAACCGAAAAATCACCGAGATCGATATCAAAACTTAATCCGTTAAATCTGTTCATAATATTTTTCCTTCTTTTATTTTTTCGCTCCCAGCGTAGCGAAGGAGCACTATTACGAAGGCGACGGATCGCCTTTATTATTTCCGCTCCCAGCATAGCGAAGGAGCGCTATATCGAAGGCGACGTATCGCCTAGCTCAAATCAAGTCCCAGATAGACGGTAATATCTTTAGGGCAATTATACGGGCGCGCGGTAATCGCCACCGCCACCGAAGTATTCGTCGGCCATTGAATATCTATACTGTCGTCATTTGGCGATTTGATCATTGCCGGCATTTCCTCACCGGCGATGAGGGTCGACTGCGAAGCTTCACGCAACGGACGCAGAAAATAGGTCTTGTTTGCGCTGATCGACTGTGCCGTGGAATTCAAACGCCGGTCAGCGATTCGACTGATTGTCAGGATACGGACCCGGCGCGCCAGATAATCCATAACGCGCAAATTTTCATATACAGTAAAATCTCCGCCTTCAGCGTCAAGCGTCATCATGTCCGCCCAATACATTCCGTCGTACCCGGTGTACCACTGAGCGACGCAGAAACGAGCGTCAGCCAGAGTTTTAATCGTGGTCATATTCAGCGCCGCTCCATCCTTGTCGACCGGGGCCGCGCCGAGCCCGATCAACGCCCCCGTCGCCACACGCATCGGCGAATCCGCAAGAGTAACACCGGGATCGCACAAACGTCCGGCCACAACTCCGAGATCGTTACCGTGCAGCTGCGGCACCAGGCAGACGCGCTCAGCCGCGACGCCGCTAACCAGCGCGCCGACCGCTGTAATGTATTCCGCCCAGGATTGAGTAAGGTCATCGATACCGACGACCGCGGCAAGAATTGCCACGAATTTAGCGAACCTGGTCATAACTTCCATAGCGCAGGTTTGACAAGCCTCGACCTCCGTTTTGTCGGCAACCGAGGCGCATAAAACAACGGCCTCGATATTAAGATCATTCGGCGCGTCCAGAGCCGCATAAACAAATTCCTTCCAGTCATCCGGCGTTGCGTCATCCGGATCGATACTGATCGCGTAAGCGCCCCAGTTGATATTCCTGGAGTTGTTCCGCGCCGCCGTTAAAGCGGTTTTTAGTTCCGAATCCGCCGCGCCAAAGATATCGTCCAGATCGCTTTGCGCGCTGACCGGAACAATGTTTCCTCTGATTGCCGGTTCCGCGCTTCGCCCGATAAACATGAACATCCGTTCCACTTTCGTGAAATCACCCTGCATGTTGTCAACTTGTACAATTGTTACTTGACCAATCATAAAAAACCTCCAGTTTTTCAGTTTTCAGTTATCAGTTATCAGTTTCTTTTTTTCTACTGAATTCTGACTACTTGTTTATGTTAGTAAATTAGCATGCTGCTTTGCTCTAAATCTTTCATTCAATGATGTTATTAAAATATTTCCCCAGGTTTTAATTTGTTCATGGCTCACTCCGAGGATCGGACGCGCAGGAACTTCATAAGGCAAGGTTGTTTTTGATATTTTTTCCTTACCTCTTTTTATTAAAAACATTGCCTGTCTTTTTGTAATATTCTGCATGATATAACGGAGTCTAGCCGCCGCGCCTCCTGGTAAATTTCTTAAATGTGGGGGCAAATGTCTTAATCTAATCAACATTGCCGCCATATTAGCAGTGCATTGGTCCCCTGTAATTTCTTTATTTAACCGCGTTTGAACTTTGCTCGTATCAAATGTACCCGGATAATCATAGGCTTCATAAGTCGACTTGTATCCGTAATGGTGTTTAGAAGCTACATTGCCGGCCCTGCCGAAAGCAATCGTCGCGGAATCTTCACTTAACTTGACTCTTAAAAACTTGCCGCGAACCATTTTTCTAAACATCAAGCGATTTTCTGCCGCGGTCAGCTTGACCTCTTTGCCTTCAGCCTCTGCTTTTGACATTTTCAATTGAACTTTTTTCCGAGGCGTCATTGGAGCTCCGGAAACAGTTTTCTGGTCCTTAACATTTTTTTTAGTCTGGGCAATCGCCATACGCCCCATCCGGGCCAGGTATTTCCGCCGCAAGCCAGGCGGCAGGGACAATAATT
>CAZEXM010000152.1:0-4753 GCA_964515915.1 uncultured Victivallaceae bacterium | reverse complement strand
TTTTTGATTATAATTAACGTTTTTTGATAAAAGTGCCACCTTTTATACTTTTTAGTAAGCCCAATACAAATTTATTTCACTGATTATTAAGCCTTTCGCAAAAGCGGGACAGGCTCTAACTAAATCCTGGTAAATATGCTTGTTCTGGAGCTGCGCACATTCAGCTTCTCAACTTTTTATTTGTCGGGGCGAAAAAAAACAAAACTTGTGCTATATTGACTGCATTAATAAACATAAAACATATATACAAAAGTAAAAAATAAAAAGCACTTGTACTTATAATGGCTGAACTTAAAAGAATTCGAAATTTTTCAATAATCGCGCATATTGATCACGGTAAGTCGACTTTGGCGGACCGTTTGATGGAATTGACGCAGACTGTATCTGAGCGGGATGCGCAGGAACAATTGCTTGATGATATGGAATTAGAACGCGAACGCGGGATTACTATTAAGTCTCACCCCGTGCGGATGGCTTACAAAGCAAAAAATGGTGTTGCTTATGAATTTAATTTGATTGATACCCCCGGACATGTGGACTTCACCTATGAAGTAAGCCGTTCTCTCGGTGCTTGCGAAGGCGCTTTGCTGATGATTGACGCCGCGCAAGGCGTCCAGGCTCAGACTGTGGCTAATGTAAATTTGGCATTTCAGTTGGATTTGAAGGTTATTCCGGTCATCAATAAAATTGATTTACCGGCAACGGATTTGGGAATGTGTTACGAACAAATGGAAGAAGTTTTAGCGATTCCGCGCGAAGAAGCTTTATTATGCAGTGCCAAGGAAGGTATTGGAATTGAAGAGATTATGGAGGCGATCATTGACCGGATTCCACCGCCGGCAGAGCTGGGATTTACCGGTTCGGCCGCTTTAATTTTCGATTCGACTTATGATGCTTACCGCGGTGTGGTTATTTACGTGCGCATGATGAAAGGCGAGTTTCAACGCGGTACTAAAATCAAATTGTTTAACAATAAGCTTGAATGTGAGATTAAGGAAGTTGGTAGTTTTACCCCGAATATGAGCGCGGAGAAGATTCTTTCCGCCGGCTCTGTGGGCTATATTATTCCAAATATTAAAAGCTCCTCCGATACCAAAATCGGCGATACGATTACCGATGTGAAAGATCCCTGTAAAAAAGCTTTGCCCGGCTTCAAGGAAGTTCATCCTATGGTTTTCAGCGGAATTTACCCGATTGACACGGCGGATTATAACCAGTTGAAATTGAGCATGGGCAAATTGCAGTTGAATGACGCGGCATTCCAGTATCAGGCGGAATCTTCAGTCGCGCTGGGTTTCGGGTTCCGCTGCGGTTTTCTGGGGCTGCTGCACATGGAAATTATTCAGGAACGTCTGCGTCGTGAATACAATATGGATATTATCGCGACTTATCCGAGCGTGATCTATCATGTTTATCTGAAAAGCGGCAAAATGCTTGAAGTTGACAATCCTGTTCATCTGCCTGATCTCGCGGAAGTCGATCATCTTGAGGAACCGCTTATTAAGACCAGAATTATGCTGCCTAACGATTATATCGGCGACGTGATGAATTTGATCATGAGCAAGCGCGGACTTGTTACCCACACGGATTCAGTCGATGGTAAACACGTAATTATTACCGCGGATCTGCCGATGCATGAAATTTTGATTGACTTTCATGATAAACTCAAATCCATGACTCGCGGTTACGGCAGTATGGATTACGAACCCGCCGGCTATGGTGCCGCTAAACTGGCTAAACTTGAGATTATGGTTAATGGTGAGATAGTTGACGCGTTTTCGTCGATTGTGCATGTTGATCACGCCTATTATCGCGGGCGGCAACTGGTTAAACGCCTCAAGGAAGTTATTCCGCAGCAAATGTTCCAGATCGCGATTCAAGCAGCTATCGGCGGCAAAATCATTGCCCGTGAAACCATTCGGCAACTGCGTAAAAACGTTCTGGCGAAGTGTTACGGCGGGGATATTACCCGTAAACGCAAGTTGCTGGAGAAACAGAAAGCCGGTAAAAAACGCATGAAACAAGTCGGCAGCGTAAGTATTCCCCAGGAAGCTTTCGTCGCGGTGTTAAAATCTTCGGATAACGATTAAAAGGATATAAAACTATGATTTTTTCAAAAAAACGTACATTATGCAAAGAGTTGAAAAAACTCAAAATTCACGCTAAGCATACCTTGCTTGTTGATGACGACATCCTTAGCGATGAACAGAAAAAAGTTTTACTGGAAATCAAGGCCGCTCCTGAAAATTGCGATCTTAATTCGCTGGAGGCAATGAAAAAGGCTGTTGATGACTGCAATAGTTCATATAAAAGGATTTTACCGCCGGCGAAATACGCATGGATCCGGGAATATCTTGATATCCTCGCGGTGGCTGTCGCGGTGGCGTTCGGGATTCGCGGTTTGTTCCTCCAGCCCTTTAAAATCCCGACCAGCAGTATGCAGCCGACTTTGTTTGGTATCCATTACATCGCAAAAGACGGACAAGTAAATCCTTTGCTCGGAAAAATTTCCGCTCCTTTGGATTACTTGTTGTTTTCCTGTGAGCGGGCAAAGCTGAAAATTAAGAAAGGCGGAATGCTTGGGATGGATAGTACTTATGGTATTTTCAGGCCGAGCACGCGTTACGGAGTATTTCCTTACACCTTATTCAGCATTGGCGGAGTGAATTACTCTTTGCCGGGCGCGGTATCCAAGGTTATTGAATATACTGGTTTGGTGGACGACGGTTTTAATTACAAAGCCGGGCAGGAGTTATGTAACGGCTGGTTATCTTCCGGCGACCATTTGTTTGTTGATCGTTTTTCGCACCTGCTGCTTGGTTTAAATCGCGGTGATATTGTGGTTTTCAATACCGAAAAGATTTACTATAACGGCAGGGCCCTGGCCAAAAAAGGTTATTACTATATCAAGCGTTTGATTGGCTTGCCGGGTGATACTTTGAAAATAATACATAACATGGTTTATGTCCGTCCGCAGGGTGAAACCGAGTTCAAAGCGATTACGGAATTTTCGCCGAAGTTCAAAAAAATATACAGCAGTAAAGGCGGATACCACGGCCATTTGAACGTAGTTTTGGAAAATGACCTGTCCGGCACCGGATTTAAAGTTCCGGCTGACTCATATTTTATGATGGGCGATAATTCGCGCAACAGCCTGGACAGTCGTTACTGGGGTACAGTGCCGCGCAAAAATATTGTCGGCAAAGCTTTGTTTATATTCTGGCCTTTGTCCCGGCGCTGGGGGCCGACCGACCGCGTGGGGCCGATTCAGCAAACTACCGACCTTGCTTCGCTGCATTCAATGCATTTGCAGTAAAGATACTAATTATCGGGATTGAAATTTAAGCTGAATATCCAATATCAAATACGGAATATCCAATATCGAACACGGAATATCCAAGGATGAAGGAAAAATGAAAGAAAAGAAAAAGTTTGATTTGCAGGAACGATTGATTAATTATGCTGTTAAAATTATTAATGTTTCCGAACAACTTCCTGATACAAAGACTGGCAAACATATTTCTTCTCAAATGTTAAGAAGTGGAACATCGCCAGCTCCAAACTATGGCGAAGCTCAAAGTGCTGAATCTATGCCAGACTTTATTCATAAATTAAAAATTGCTTTAAAAGAATTACGAGAAACCGAAGTATGGCTAAAAATAATAATTCATGCAAAATTAATTCAACCTTCAACAAAGCTATCTCCTTTATTAGAAGAAACAAATGAATTGATTTCAATATTTTTCAAAAGCATTGATACGGCAAAAAAGAATAATGAACAGTAGCGACAAAAATACTTGGAAATTGGATATTCCGTGTTCGATATTGGATATTCACTTTTTTTTAACAGTGGCATATTTATCTGTTGCCAAGGGGAAAGATTAAAATGCAAATAAGCAGTACAAAAAATCCTGCTGTCAAGCATGTTTGTGCTTTACGGAACCGGCGAAACAGAGAGCAGGAACAGTTAACTCTGCTTGAAGGTTACCGTGAGCTTTCGCGCGCGCATAAATACTCAATGGAGATAAAAGAAGTCTTCTTTTGTCGTGAAATGTTCCTTGGCGAAAACGAATTTTCATTACTCGATGAACTGGCCGCTTCAGGCGCGAAAATAGCGGAAGTTCCTGCCCGTTTGATGACTAAAATGACTTATCGCGATCGTCCGGAAGGCTTGATTGCCGTTGCCGTGATGAGACAGCATAAACTCGCAAACCTTGCGAAAAAGCCAAACAGCCTGTATATTATAGCTGAAGCCGTGGAAAAACCCGGCAATCTTGGTTCGATACTTCGTTCCGCGGACGCGGCCGGAGTTGACGGTTTGATAATTTGTAATAAGTGCACCGATATTTATAACCCTAATGTAATTCGGGCTAGTACCGGTGCGTTGTTTTCAGTGCCGATGGCGGAGGCGGGTACCGAAGAAACTATACAATGGTTGAAAGAAAATAAAATAACGTCGTTAGCGGCAACTCCGCATACGGATTTGATTTACACTGATGCAGATATGACTCTGTCTGTAGCGATTGTCGTTGGTACGGAACAACATGGACTTTCGCAGCAATGGCTTGACAATGCTGATGTCGGAATTAGAATCCCCATGCTGGGTAAAATTGACTCCTTGAACGTCGCTACCGCCGCGACTATTCTGCTTTATGAAGCAGCGCGGCAGCGAAAGTGGAAAACGAAGAGATAAAATAATTACACAGCCATCCCATAGGAAATTAAAAACTTGAAAGGATGACGAATTCAAGCT
>CAZEXM010000151.1:0-4837 GCA_964515915.1 uncultured Victivallaceae bacterium | reverse complement strand
CTCTATCGCAGCTTGATATGGGTTTTGACCCAAAAGTCGACTGACCGATTACTTTCTGGGGTAAGGCGACGCCTCCGCCAAAAGTCTAAAACATCATTTAAATAGTTGATTATTAAAGATTTATCTTAGTTTTAAACTTAACTTTTTTGTTTGCTGTGTTATGTTTATCTAGTTTACTATAAGGAGCTTAGATAAATATGATACATGTTAGTGACCCTCGACAAATTCTGTTGTTCGACCGTGTTGAAGAAATTTTGCACCCCAGCGCCAAAGCTCGTTTGGATGCGGATTGGCCTAGAGTTTTTCGCCGCGCTATTTTGCAACTGATGCCGATTGAAGATATTGGTGAAAGTTTTTCCTATAATTTTGGTCGCCCCACGAAAGAACATTTTTCAATTTGCGAACTAATCCTGTTAAAAGATTATTTTGGCTGGACAAATGAAGAAACTATTGATCACAGGGCAAACGCATGAAGTTGTGGGACAGCATACGCCGCCAAAAGGGAAAATTATTCGTGATCAGCGAGTAAAGCTGACCGTAGAGAAGTCAGCAAAAGCTTATCCTGAAGAAATACGTTTGGTTGAAGCAACAGTAAAAGTCAATGGTAAAGAGAAAGTGATGATTTTCATCACCAACAATTTTGCTTGGTCACCGAATTCAATCTGTGATTTATATAAAGCACGTTGGTTAATTGAGGTTTTTTTTAAACAAATTAAGCAAACCTTGCAGGTCGCTGATTTTCTTGGTTACAACGAAAATGCTGTAAAATGGCAATTATGGATTGCTTTGCTGACATACGTTTTGTTGCGCTATATTGCCTATATTCGGGAATGGTCTTTTTCTTTCCCAAGATTTTTCACGGTGTTGCGCGGTGTATTGTGGAGCTATCTGGATATGCCAAGCGTTCTTGATCGCTGTGGGACAGCAGGTGTTCCTGTTCGGTTCAGGGCAACCCCGGAACAAGGATATCTGCCGGGACTTGTACCTTTGTGATGAGTTTACAATTAAGTTCAAGGGGAATAAAAATCGGTACTGACGATTTTTTGACAAACACAATCTTGAGCTCAATGTTAAAGTAGAATAGAAGAAATTAACAAATTATGGGATGATAGTGTATCCGTTTGCTTGTTTATCAATAAATCAACCTTGTTTTATTTAGTATATCTTGCCTACTTGCCTGATTTAAATAATGTCAAAGCAGCAACCTGAGAACCTGTCTCATGTGACATCGGCATAATCATTTTTGCCAAGTGCACTTTGCGCAGGCTGAGCCTGAGCGTAGCGAAAGGCAAACAACCCGGTAATCGTTTTAAGAATGCCGCTGTGCTTGATTTTTCCAGTTTTAACCTTTGCCATTTGCATGAAATCTACCTTTTTTAAATTTTTCAAACTGTTAAATAACCCGCCGATTAAAGAAATTCTGCCAATTGAGTTGATTTCTTCTTTGCCTTGCTGTACTTTTACCTTCATGATTACCTGTCGGGTTAGTTTTTATATTAAAGATATTAGACTCCTTAATATAACACTGTCAACAGGTTATCTCTAATTGTAATTAATATCTTTTTCTGTTTTTTCACGGATTCAGGTTTATGTTATAAAGGGACGTACGGAATAGGATATTTCTATTTCGCACTCGAAAGTCAGGATTCTGAAGAGTAGGTTGAAATCTTTTTCTTATTGACTTTCGCTTTGCCCGGTCTCATTGCAAGCAAAGTCTGCCTCCTGTATTCCGGCCATTGCGAAAGAGCAAAAACTTAGTTTCTGGAAATGATTAAATTATTAAGGATACGATATGGAAACTCGAATAATACAATCACTTACAAATAATTTTGAATCATTTTCATACAAAACAGACGATGGGGTGGAGTTCTGGCTAGCGAGAGACTTGCAAAAACTTCTTGGATATACAGAATGGCGAAATTTTATTGCAGTAATAGAAAAAGCAAAAACGAGTTGTGAATTATCAAAACAAGCAGTAATTGATCATTTTGTTGACATCAACAAAATGGTTGCCATTGGTTCGGGAGCGAAGAAAGAAATAGACGATATAATGCTTACAAGATATGCCTGTTATATCATTGCTCAAAATGGTGATAGTAAAAAAGTAGAAATTGCTTTTGCTCAAACCTATTTTGCCGTGCAGACAAGAAGAGCTGAAATTATAGAACAAAAGCTTTTAGAACACGAAAGAGTTCAGGCTAGAAATAAACTTTCTCAAACCGAAAAAGAACTTTCAGAAATAATTTTTGAACAAACCGGGGGCAACCAGAATTTTGCTCTGATTAGGAGCAAAGGAGATCAAGCACTTTTTAATCATAGCACTCAACAGATGAAAAATAAGTGGAATATTAAAAATAAACCGCTTGCTGATTTTATGCCGACAATTCTTTTAAAAGCCAAGGATTTTGTAACGGAAATTACAATATTTAACGCAAAAGACAAAAAAATGTCTACAGAAAATCAAATCTCAAATGAGCATATTACAAATAATAAGTCGGTTAGAGACACTTTAATTTCTCGCGGCATTACTCCTGAAAATCTGCCTCCTGGAGAAGATGTTAAAAAAATTGAGAGAAAACTAAAATCCGATAGTAAGAAAAGTCTTGAAAATAAAGATAGTTTTAAGAGTTTGAATAAATAATACGGCACAAATAAATATTAACTTAACTAGAGATTTATCATGAGTTTAGACAGAAAATTATTATTAGGCCTTGCGCGGGAATACGGCACCCCCCTTTACGTTTATGACGGCGATATAATTGTCCGGCGTTACCGGGAATTATACGACTTTATCAAATGGCCCGACTTGAAAATACATTACGCCATGAAAGCTAATTATAATTTAAGCATTCTCAAAGCCCTGAAAGAAGCCGGCGCCGGCATTGACGCGGTCAGTCCCGGTGATGTTATGCTGGCGTTGAAAGCTGGTTTTTCTCCTGATAATATCATTTACACGGCTAATAACGTTAGCGACGAGGAAGTCCGACAAGTCAAAGCGCTCGGCGTTCTGCTGAATATCGGCTCTTTGTCCCGGCTCGAAAAATTCGCCGGAGAATTTCCCGGCAGCAGCCTTTGCCTGCGTTTCAATCCTGACGTGGTTGACGGCGAACACGTTAAGCTTATGACTGGCGGAGATTTAACAAAATTCGGCATTCTTCTGCAGGACGTGGAGAAAGTCAAAGAAATTGTCGCAAAATATGATTTGCGGGTCGTCGGTTTGCATGAACACACTGGTTCGGGTTTGCAGCATAGCTCCTCCGTATTCAAAAGCATGGAAAACCTGATGGCGGTCGCGACGCCTGAAAATTTCCCCGATTTGCGTTTTCTTGATTTCGGCGGCGGTTTCAAAGTTCCTTACAAACCGGACGAAAAACGCGTGGACTACGTGGAAATGGGCGCTGAAATAACTAAATTATTCAGTGAGTTCTGCGCCGGATATGGAAAAGGCCTGCAAATGTATTTTGAACCCGGCAAATATATCGTTGCCGAGGGCGGTTATATGCTGGTAAGGGTCAATACTATTAAAGACAACAAAGGCCGTTTAATCGTCGGCTGCAACTCCGGTTTTCCGCAGCTTATCCGGCCGATGTTTTACGATGCCTACCACTATATCGAAAATATTTCCAATCCTGACGGCGAAACAAAAATTTATGATATTTGCGGTAACATTTGCGAAAGCGGTGATAATTTCGCGGCACGGCGCGAAATGCCGGAAATACGCGAAAATGATGTTTTATCAATTCAAAACGCCGGAGCTTATTGTTACAGCATGGGCGGAGTTTATAATCTGCGCGCGATGCCTGCGGAAGTTTTTGTCAGGAACGGCAAAGCTGAACTGGCGCGGCGCGCTTTGAGTTCCGCGGAATTAATTGACCTGATTGTTGGAGAAACAAACTAATGATAACAGAATTTATAAAAATGCACGGGCTTGGTAATGATTACATTTACTTTGACTGTATCGCCAATCCGAACTTGATACCCGCGCCGGAAAAAGTCGCGCCGGCGCTTTCCGACCGGCATTTCGGCATTGGCGGAGACGGGATTGTGTTGATCCTTAAAGCCGGTGTTGACGATGCCGACTATCGTATGCGCATGTTTAATGCCGACGGTTCGGAGGCGGAAATGTGCGGTAACGCGATTCGCTGCGTCGCCAAATATCTTTGCGATGAAAAATATCTCACAAGTGATGAAGTCAATATCCAGACCGCTGCCGGTATCAAACATATTGAGATCAGCCGCGACGCTGAAGGGCAATTTGAAGCGGCGCGGGTGGACATGGGGACGCCTGAACTCAATGGCTTGTTTATCCCCGTAAATATTGATAAGGAACAGGTCGTTGATGAACCGTTCGAATTGTCCAACGGCAGAAAATACAATTTCACGGCGGTTTCAGTGGGGAATCCTCACGCCGTTATCTTCGTCGATGAAATAAGCGATGAACATGTTTTGCAGGACGGGCCTTTAGCTGAAATCCACGATTTATTTCCAAACAAAATAAATGTCGAGTTCGTGAAGGTAATTTCCCCGACGGAAGTGGAAATGCGGGTTTGGGAACGCGGGGCGGGCGAAACCCTGGCCTGCGGTACCGGCGCGTCCGCGGCGGCAGTGGCCTGCGTGCTCAACAAACTCACCGCGCGGAAAATCACGGTTCATCTTCCCGGCGGCGGCCTGGAAATAGAATGGGCTGATAACAATCATATTTATATGTCCGGCCCCGCGACAAGCGCTTATCACGGAACGGTTGATATTGACTAATAGCGCGTACAAAAGGATGAATCGAGCTTTTCGAGCAATAATAAATCCGGATTATTGCGGTATTGATTTGGTGTCATTCCCA
>CAZEXM010000150.1:0-4861 GCA_964515915.1 uncultured Victivallaceae bacterium | reverse complement strand
AATTTTGAGGCGGAAATTTTTTTCGCTTTTTTTTACCCGCGGAAGTTGGGTTAGTATTCGGTCAGTTGTCGCATGCGCTCGGTCTGAATGACAATGGTATCCCAAAAAACTTCGCCTCATCGAAGCAATGGTTGAAGTTGACGGAAAAATGAAAAAGAAGATTTTTTATTGATGAAATTTTTTAACCGTTATTTCGGTAAAAATAACGGTTATTTTTCAAAAATCTTTTTGACGCCAAATAATATAAGCTCAAATTGAGCTTAAGCAACCCACATATTCTGGTGAAGAAGCTTTTTTATAAGCTCTGTCAATTAGTCTAAAAGATCCGCCTTGACGCGTTCATTTTTATTAATCGTCGCGGTATTGGCGACCTTTAAGATGGCCAGTAGAGTATCGTTCAGGCTCTGATCGATATATTGGGCGCGGCGCACCGTTTCAAGGTCGCAAAGCAGGTCAAAACGCGCCCGTTCCTGTTCCTGTAATTTCATTTTGAAAGCCAGCAGTATCTTTTTGCGTAGAAGGGGCCGCAGGATTTTTGCCGAAGGATAATTACGGATAGACAATACAATTGCGTTTATCTGCGAATTCATTTCTCTTGAGGACGCGGCGGAATTTAAAAGGCGGATATGTTGCCGCAGTTCTTTCAACTGCTTGAGTTCTGTTTGAATTGCCAGTAAGTTGCGATTCAAAGGATATTTTTTTAAGGCGGTGTTTATTGCCGCAATGCTTTGCGCAATCTCGCCGGCGTCAAGTAGTTTTTGCGCCTGCTGGACATAGTAATTGCAAAACTCGCGTTCCTCCAGTTGGATTAGAAACTCATTGGAAGGAGCCAGCGCGCGTATTTTTTGAATGCGTTTGACTGCCGCGTTGTACTGGTGTCTGCTGAGATTGTTAAACAATTTTTTGACCAGTAAGGCATGGGTGACAGGTGGAGGCGGAAGCTTTTTTTTGCCGCAGCCGGTGAGTCCCGCGAGCCCGGCAATAAATATAAAAGCCGTAAGATATTTCATTTTATAATCATTTCATCCCGTATTAAAATTCCTCTAATATAATCCCGGCTGGCGCAAAATAAAAGTTATATTCATAAAAATAGAAAAAGTACATCGTCCGGATGGCAATGCCTCATTCCGCGGCCGGAGGTGGTTTATCTAAACTCAGGATAAATATTTTTTAGCAGTTCGCTTAAGCGCGGCAATTTGACGCGGACTGAGTATTCGGCCATTGCCCGCTTGTGAGCGAAGCGACTCGACAAATTCTTTGTCATCGTAGACACGCCTGCCTTTTTTGACCGGTTCCGCCCAATTCGTAATCTTTTCCAAAGCCGCCAGGAGTTTTGTTACTTCCGGGTCTTGTTCGACTGGCCTGCCATCTTTAATTTGAGCCTCGGGCTTTTCAGGATCAATGCCGATTAAAGCGCAAAGCGCCGCGAAATCAGCAATTTGATCTCTGTATTTTACCGCAAAACGCCCGAGTACCGCCAACTGTTTTTCTGAAAGGACTTTACCGTGGTCAAGCTGACCGGCGAATGAAGCAATAAATTTTTTATCATCGTAAATACGCTTGCCGTGTTTTGTCGGTTCTTCCCATTTCACATTGTCAAAATAAGCAAGCATAGCTTTATATTTGGCGACTTCCTCCGTGGACGGCGCGTTGGCCTGTTTTGCTAAAAACTCACCGTGTTTAGCCAAAGCGGCTTCCCAGTCATTGTCAAAATCGTACTTACGGGCGGTTTCGGCAAATCCGGGTAACTGCCGGGAGTATTTAGCTCCAAGCCGCAACAGCACACTCCATTGTTTCGCGCTAAGCACTTTAGTTTCAGCGTATTTGCCTTTCACTGAATTAAAGAATTTTGCGTCGTCATAGGTACGGCGTCCGACTTTTACCGGCGCTTCCCAATTTTTAATTGTTTCAAGCTGTTCTATTACCGCTATGGCTTTCTCGTGTTCAGGCGCGCCCAGGCATTTGGCCTCTTTCACCCAAAGCGCAAATTTTTCATAGAATTTCGCGAGCATTTCAGTCCACGGCAGGCTGCCGGATTCCACTTCGTCAAGACGGGTTTCCATGCGTGAGGTGAAATCAACTTCAAACAAAGCGGGTAAGGCCGCGATTAAAAAATCATTAACTTTAAATCCTAATTCGGTTGGCGATAGTTTGCCTTTATCCTTATCGACATAGCCGCGCGTTTGAATAGTCCTTAAAATAGTCGCGTATGTGGAGGGCCGCCCGATACCGCATTCCTCAAGTTTTTTAATCAGGGAAGCTTCGGAATAACGGGCGGGCGGTTCAGTGAATTTTTGTTCTTTGAGCGCCTTGACTAAATTACAAATTTGCTGTTCACGCAATTTCCCGAGGATTTCGGCATGGGTATCCTCGTCCGTATCAGCATTCCCGTACAAACGCATAAATCCGGGAAACACGGTAACTAAAGCATTGGCGCGGAAAGTATACTCCTTAGCGTCCGCGCCGGTGGTCGCGACGTCAACGGCGGTCTGGCGCTGCAATGCCTGCGCCATCTGACTGGCGACAAAACGCTTCCAGATGAGTGTATAAAGCCTTAACTGGTGATTATCCAGATAAGCCTTCATCTTTTCCGGCGTATTATTTATATCCGTCGGGCGAATCGCCTCGTGCGCCTCCTGGGCTCCGCTTTTGCTCTTGAAAAAATTGGGTTTGGCCGGCACATATTCTTTGCCGTAATTACTGTTAATGAAAGCGGCACAGGCACTCCGGGCTTCCCGGGCGATGTTAACCGAGTCAGTACGCATATAAGTAATTAAACCACTGGTCCCGGCTCCCGTATCCACCCCTTCATACAGCTGTTGCGCCAGGCGCATAGTATTACTGGCTGAAAAGTGAAGCAAGTTATTACTTGCCTGCTGCAGTGTACTGGTGGTAAATGGCGGCGGTGCGTTGCGGCGGCGGTCCTTGGTTTCGATTTTAGCGATCTTGAAACCATTGCCGCCGTAAACTGCTTCAAGTAAGGCCAAAGCGTCTTTTTCGTTATCTATTTTAAATTTATCAGCGTCTATTTTGAACAGCTTAGCGGTAAAAACCTGCCCGTCGGCTTCCAGTTTCAGAGTGAAGTTCCAATATTCTTCGGGTTTAAAGGCGGTAATTTCGCGTTCGCGTTCAACTATCAGGCGCAAAGCGACAGTCTGCACGCGTCCGGCGCTGGTTCCACGGGTAATCTGCGACCATAACAAAGGGCTGACCATATAACCAACCATCCGGTCAAGTACTCGACGGGCCTGTTGTGCGTCAACCAAATCCATGTCGATGACCGTGGAATGCTCAAAGGCTTTGGAAATCGCGCTTTTGGTAATTTCGTGAAAAGTTACCCGTTCAAATTTACCTTTATATTGTTTTTTCAGAAGTTCCTGCAAATGCCAGGCTATGGCTTCTCCCTCCCGGTCGGGGTCGGGTGCGAGGAAAACGGCTTTAGCATTTTTCGCCGCCGCCCGTAAGTCTTTGATTACTTTTTTACTTCTTTCGCTTTCAACATACAAGGGGGTGAAATTATTTTTAAGATCAACCCCGAGCGAATGTGTGGGTAAATCCCTGACGTGTCCCACCGAAGCCATGATAGTATAATCATTACCCAGCATTTTTCCTATGGTGCGGGCTTTGGTCGGAGATTCCACTATTACCAGATTATCAGCCATATATCTTCAGTTCCATAAATTTATTCAAAACATTTCATAAATATTATAACATAAACAATGCTAGAATATAACAACAACATGAAAACAGAAATACAAAGCTTTATAACTATCCACAAATCAATAACTTTCAAGTCCCAAAGCTGTTTTTTTGGGAAAAAAATTTTTTTTCAGCAAAAGGACGCGACCGCCAAAAGTCGTTTTTTTGGAAAATCGTATCTTGAGAGCATTTTTTGGCGCATGAATCTTTGCCGAGTCAAAAAATTATACCGCTACCAGGCTCGGTAGATACCATGCTATACGTCGCCAGATGAAAAATATGCGTGAGTCGTAAACTCTTTGCGTCATCAATTTCGCATTGCTCGTTGAATACCCGCACCATATTTTGAAGGTATTAATGCCTGACAACTTCGGGTGATTTTCAAAGCGTTCAATCAAACGCAGCATATCCCAGCCAATCTGTTCTTTATTGCTGCAAACATGTTTTCCGTAACGAACATTGCGCACGCGGGTTTTCGCCTCATATATCCAATTGCCCGGAGCTTCGTAGAGCTTGCGCAACTCCGCGTCAAGCTCGTTCTAAAGTTTTGATTCATGCCGTTTAACCTGAACTAAAAAACGTTTGGTGGTTTTGAACAACAGCATCGAACGACTCCAATCAGCCATATTGCTGAATACATGCGAGGAATCCAAACGCTGTTTGTCGATTTTTATATTCAACTGATCAACAGCTTCCTGGTTTGTCCAGCCATAATAATCTTTGAGCAGGATCAATCCGCAAACAGAATAATGTTCTTTGGTCGGCCTGCCCAAGTCACGGGAAAATCCTTTGCTTAAATCCTCAACAGGCATCATTTACAGAAAACTATTACGGAAAACTCCTGGCCGGTCTTCATCAAGCCGAGCTTTATTTTGGGGATGCAGAATCTCGTCGATCCGCTCAATCAGTCGATTTTGTTGGAAATTATTTACTTTTATCATCTATACCTAACCTTATAATTATTAAATAGTTAAGTATAGCACAGTTAAAATAAAAATCAAGCTGAAATTACAGTTAAATCGTTTCTTTTTAACACCTTAAGAGCTTTGAAAACTTTTGGCGGAACCGTCATATTATTTGTATCTTTGCAATATTGCAGAATATTCATCAGTAGCAAAGAATCATCTTTTTTCGTGCTATTTTCTGTATAAATCAATATTTT
>CAZEXM010000149.1:0-4963 GCA_964515915.1 uncultured Victivallaceae bacterium | reverse complement strand
TTCAGAAAAAAGGCTGATTACATTTTTTGACCTGCAAGGCGACTGACCGATTACCATTTTTTTGTAATTGCCTCAATTTATATCTTTATTTTACTTGAATAATCCGCTGCCTGTCCCTATAGTAGATTTTATGATTTTTTTAAAATGATAGATATCAGGAGTTCAGTCGGGATGAAAAAACTTTTACAAGCCGTGTCCACAGTAATCAATTCGCATGAAAGTGAAATTGGGAAAAATATAAAATCCAGCAAAAGCAACTTATCATTCTACAAAGATTCCATTAATAAAAAAGACAATACGCTTGTCGCTATGTTCCGGGATCATAAAAGTCGTTTTTTAATGGTGTTTTCAGCTCGCGAAGATGGAGTTATCGCGGAATTTTCCGGTGAACAAATCGGCGACAGCGGAACAATCGCCCGCAAATGTCCACTCAACGAGCATAACGCTAAAGTTTTACGCGAACTTTTCCCCTGGACAGCTCCAATTTCACTGCGCGGCCGCAAAACCACTATCGGCTGCGGCGACCGTTTGGGGCTCGCCACTGCCGGACATATCGCCGCGGCAAAACAGTTTGAAGTAACTCCGGTACTCGCCCAGCAGTCAATTCGTGAACTTGAACTGACCGGAAGAACTTACCGGCAGGTAGTTGACGACGCGACTTTTCTGGTGTTCCAGTCCGGCTACAAAACCGGATACGGCGCCGATGGCGACCATTTGAAAACACTTGAAGACATTGATGTTGCCCTGGCTGCCGACATGTTAATGATTACCCTGGATCTTTCCGAAGTTATGAACGCCGATGCCGGCGACTGGCCGCAGGCTAAAATCGACGCGGCATACGCGGAACTGCCGAACTGCGTGAAAGAACGCCTTGAAGCGAGTTACGCTGACCGGAAATTCACACTCGGCAAAAGCACAATCAATTTCGACGCGCCGACCGCCAGGCGCTGCGCCGTAATGTATCTTTCCGCTCTTGATTTTGCCGATGAAGTACATCAGCACCTGGTCAGCAAACGCGGCAATAAATTTGATTTGGAAATTTCCATCGACGAAACCACCTCCCCTACCCTGCCGTCGCATCACTTGTTCATCGCCAGAGAATTAATCTACCGCGAAGTCGAATTCACTTCACTGGCGCCGCGCTTTATCGGTGAATTCCAGAAAGCCGTTGATTATATCGGCGATCCCAAAGAATTTGCCCGGCAATTTAAAATTCACGCCAATATTGCCAAAAATAACGGTAATTACAAAGTATCCATTCATTCCGGCAGCGACAAATTTACAGTCTATCCGACTATCGGCAAAATGACTGATATGCGCCTGCATTTGAAAACCGCCGGTACAAGCTGGCTCGAAGCAGTTGCCACTATCGCCGAAAATGATCCTGTTTTATACAAAGTCATGCACAAATGCGCTTTGGATAATTTTGCCGAAATGCTCGCGCTGTATCACATTACCGCCGACATCAGCAAAATACCTGATGTCGATAAAATGTACGACGAAGATTTACCCGGGCTCATGGAAATGGCCGAAGCGCGACAACTTCTGCATATTACCTACGGGCCGATCCTTAACGATAAATCCATCCGGCCTTTATTTTTCGCGGCGATGCATAAATTTGAAAAAGAATACCTGGAAAGGCTGAAGGCGCATTTTGAAAAACACCTCAGTTTACTCGGAGTGCCCCGTAAAAAAGATGAATAATCGAAATTTATCGCGACGAATTTCAAATAATATTTGAGATTCGTCGTTTTTGATGTAAGTTTCTATTCATTTATAAATATATAATTTAAAAAAGTTAGTTAATAAAAGGTGAAAATTATGTTTAATTTAATCGCAGCAGCAGTTCCGGCGGATTCAACTCAGGCACCAGGTTTCGGCGGACTGATAAGCTTTGTCCCGATGATCCTTATCTTTGTAGCCATGTTTTATTTCATGTTCCGCTCGCAGAGAAAACAAGCCCAGAAAAGACAGC
The DNA here is from genome assembly GCA_964515915.1 of uncultured Victivallaceae bacterium. Classification (GTDB taxonomy): domain Bacteria; phylum Verrucomicrobiota; class Lentisphaeria; order Victivallales; family Victivallaceae; genus JAHOYW01. The sequence continues at coordinate 2,988 of CAZEXM010000149.1, read as the reverse complement.
AGATGATTGATAAAATTGTCAAAGGCGCTGATGTAATTATCGCCGGCGGCATTCACGGAAGCATCGTTGCGGTAAAAGATAAAACTTTCATCGTCCAAATCGCGGATAAAGTCAATGTCGAAATCACTAAAGCCGGTGTCAACGGTATAATTAGCGACGATACCCGGGCAGCGAAATAAGCCCCTGAAACACGAGAGGAAAAAGCGCGTCATGAATAAACGTCCACTTATCTTAAGAACCGTCATCTTCTTAATTATCATTTTTGTATTTTTCTTTGAAATCAGTCCGCTTACCCCGCGTGACTTCTACATGACTTTCAAGTCACTGCTGAAAAATCCTGAAAGTCCGGTCGCGGCAAAACTTATCGCGACAGCCCGGGCGGCACAAGCGAAGGATCCCGATATCTATCCTTCAATCGCCCTGCTCGACGCCGCTGATAAATCCGGCGTGGAACTGAAATCCCTGATTGACGCCAACGGTAATAAATTAGAAGTCAACCGCGATGTGATAAGCCTTGTCCGCCAGAAAGCCGGCAGTTCCATCCGCCTCGGCCTGGACCTGAACGGCGGAGTTGAATTTCTGCTGGAACTCGTGCCTGACCAGGATTTCCTTGATAGTTTAAGAAAAGACTCCAAAAAGGAAAACGACAGCGTATCCCAAGCTAAAAAACGTTTAGAAAACCGTTTCCAATATTACCGTGACCTCGCGATTGAAACTCTGCGTTCGAGAATGGAGGCGCAGAAAATCTTCGAGGCTGAAATTTCCCCCTCCGGCGGACGTTATATTTCCCTTAAAGTCCCGGTTGTCTCCAAAGATGAAAAATTAAAACTCCTTGAACTTATCAAAATGAGCGCGAAATTGCGTTTCTGCCTCGTTCATAAAGATAATGCCGGAAAAGTTAACGAGTACTTAGCCGACCCTAAATCATTTACCATTCCCAGCGGCTACAAGCTTATGAAAATGAAGGAATTCCGTAAAGGGAAAAAAGCCAGGGTCAAGCTCTATTTCGTCAAAAAACGCTGGTCCATGAGCGGCAAAAACATTACCGACGCCTTTCCATCCCTGGACCAATTCGGCAAACGCCAGATTATCCTGAGGTTCAACAGTAAGGGCGCAAGAGACTTCGGCACGCTTACCAAAAATAATGTCGGACGGCAATTAGCGATTGTCCTGGATAACAAACTGTATTCGGCGCCGGTCATCAACAGCGCTATTATGAACGGCTCAGCGGAAATAAGCGGCCAGTTTTCGCAGGAGGAATGCAAAACTATTTCCGACGCACTGGTCAGCGGCAGTCTGCCTTTCGAGATCAAAGTGGAAGGTATTTTCAATACTGACCCGACACTCGGCAAGGCCAATGTTATAAATGGTATCTGGGCCGGGATACTGGCGCTTATTGTCGTTGTTCTGTTTATCTCCATCTACTATTTACGTGCCGGCCTGGTCGCTATATTCGCGCTGGGCGTGAACGTAATCCTGGTGCTGGGCGCGCTCGCCGCGTTCGACGCCACTCTGACGCTGCCGGGGATTGCCGGTATCATTCTGACTATGGGCATGGCGGTTGACGCCAACGTGCTTATTTTCGAACGCATCCGCGAAGAGCTCAACAAAGGCAAGAACTTAAGCACCGCGATCACGCAGGGCTACAAGCATGCTTTTGTTACTATTATTGACGCTAACTTGACCACTTTATTTACCGCCTTGATTTTGATGAAGGTGGGAACCGGCCCGATTAAAGGTTTCGCGGTAACTTTAAGCATTGGTATTTTCACCAGTGTATTTACCGCCCTGTTCCTGACGCGTCTGGTTTTTGATTATTTCAACCGCTTCTTCAGGTTCAAAACCATGCACATGTGTTCATGGCTTAAAGATCCTGACTTTGATTTTCTGGGAAAACGCAAAATCGCTTTTACAATTTCCGCTGTTTTGATTATTTTTTCTATCGTATTTTGCGGCTTCAAGGGCACTGAAATGCTCGGAATCGACTTTACCGGCGGCACTCAGTTTACTTTCAACTACCAGGAACGAGTTCCGATTCAGGAAATTCGCGATGCGCTTAGACAAATGAACTATGACGCGAAAGTTACTTACAAAACCAGTTTGGGTTCACAGGCGGATAACAAAAAACTTGAAATTCTGATTCGTAAAAACGTTTCAATTGAAGGTAAAGATAATACCGCCAGCAGCCCGAAAGAAAGAATTGCCGCATTATTGAATGCTAAGTTTAAAAAAGCAAAATTCATGGGCGGCCACGAATCATCTCTCGGCGGACTGGTCGGCTGGGAATTCAGCAAATCCGCGATATTAGCTATTGTCCTGGCATTTGTAGGAATCATTCTGTACATTTCAGTTCGCTTTGAATTTGCTTACGCAATTGCTTCAATCATCGCCCTGCTGCATGACGTAATCATTGCAACAGGAATTTTTGTCCTCTGCGGCAACGAAGTATCACTGCCGGTAGTAGCGGCCCTGTTGACTATCATCGGTTATTCCTTGAACGATACGATTGTGGTGTTTGACCGTATCCGTGAAGGCTTGAAGCTCAATCCCGACATGCATTACAAAGAAGTCATTAATATGAGCATCAACAGAACTTTAAGTAGAACAGTTTTGACTTCAGTAACAACTTTGCTGGTTCTGGTGATATTATTCTTCTTCGGCGGTATCGCAATCAACGATTTCGTATTAGTTATGCTGCTCGGAGTAATTATCGGTACATATTCTTCAATCTTCGTAGCCAGCCCGATTGTCGCTTACTGGCATAGAAAAATCGGAATCCACGCTAAAGACGGCAAATTAATCCCGATAGAAAAATAACTGTCATTTCAAAACGGCGGAAACATTAGTTTCCGCCGTTTTTTTTGTCTCTGCCGATTGGTTTCCGCCAGGCAAATGTTAAAGATACACTTTTTAAAATATCGTAAATTATACTTTTAATACCAATTTGCAATCTAAGGGATAGTATCAGTAAAAAAACCTCAACGAGGT
>CAZEXM010000148.1:0-4987 GCA_964515915.1 uncultured Victivallaceae bacterium | reverse complement strand
AATTACGTCATTATGCACCGACAATTGTAAGGTTTATTATTTTACAGTCCCTAATTCTAATCTTACTCTTTCATATATAGACATATCTATCCACCTGTTTATTATACATGAAAGTATAAATAATTAAGATGAAATGCAAATAATCATTTGCATTTTAAAAACATGTGTATATTTTATAATTAAAAGAATAGAATCGCTTAAAAAGAAAATCTTTCAAAAAGGAGATACAGTTATGTCTAAAATGTCACTTGTTATGGAAAACCCAAACACCGGAATAATTAAAAAAGCCTCCATCGGTATATGCCCTTAACCCACCCGTGTATATGTTACTTCGTGGAGAAATAAAATTATTATTTGCATTTGCTGTAACATGTACGCCGTTTACTTTAGGTATTGGTGGATTTTACTTTATGGCAAAGTATAATAGAATGTACATCACAAAACTATTGGAAATGGGGTATAAGATAAACGAAGTACGTAATGGCACTCTCCAAGAAGCTTCTGTAAAGATTGGAATTAATTTGCCTGAATTAGTAAAATAAAGAATATGTCAATAACGAAAAAATATAAACCGCGTTCAAAGAAATTTACATTTATTAAACTTATAGCGGCGGCTGTCGTAATAATTCTTGCATCATTGCTACTATCTGGTCTTATTAGAGCATATGTTGTTATTAGCAACAAGGGTGAAGTTAATAATGAAACAGCTATATTCCTAGATCTTTTACCTATTTTTACACTTTATTCAGTAATGTCTTTACCATTTGTAATTATTGTAATTATATATTTAGTTTATTACAGACCTAAATGGAAGCGACTTAAAATGTTGCAAATGCAATATAACGATGCCGTTCATGCTGTCAATAACCAGATTGAACAGTATTTGACTGATGGGCTTGCAATTTCTCAGGAAGTGTGGGAACTGCCAACCAGCGACACGGCTGCTGAGCTATTTTTTGAATTGCTTGAGAAAATTGCTATTCATCTTGGGAAACCAGTTTTTTATCTTGGAAATAATACTAATTCCCCAATTGCCGAACAAAGAATGTTGAAATTTGTTAACGTTGGTTTACTAGCGAAAACTCAAACTTTGGATAAAAAATATTGGATTATAAAATTAAAAAAGATTAACAGTAAATTAGATATATATGATATTTCAGTTGACCTGCGGTATTTAATGATGATGGTAACAGACATTTACAGCAAATTGATATTAGCAAACGCTTGAGATAATCATATAAATATTTTATCTTTTGCACTCTTTGTGCCGCCACTCTGCGAGGGCTGGAGCTTTTTTATACCTTTATTTCCACGGGCTTACGCCCGAGGCTACCCAAATGTCGCCATCCTACGGAGGCTAAAAATCAACATTCCTTATTCGATGTTCGATGTTCGATGTTCGATGTTCATTCTTTTTCCAGTCTAACAAACTCCGTGCGCGCCGCTTTTGGCGGCAGCGGCGGCTTTTATTGGATTTTTTTCAAGTTCATCAAGAATTTGTTTCATATCCTCAATGAAGTTTTCAGCCATATCCATAGAAAAATCTTCGCGCACGACAACCCGCAAAACCGCGACTTCTTCGGCGTTCGGCGGCATAGTGTAGGCTGGAACAATCCACCCATAGCGCCGCAACCGGCTGGAAAGCTCGAAAACATCATAGCGGGACGAATTTTTGAGCCGCAAAGCGGCAACCGGCAGATATTTTTTACCGTCGTCGGCCAATATGTCAAATTTTCCAGTGGCGACGAAAGCTTGTTCCACATAATCGGCGATTTTCATAATATTGCTGATAATTCGAGTATAACCGCTACGTCCGAGCCGCAGAAAATTGTAATATTGAGCCAGGATCAGGGAACTTGGTTTTGAAAAATTCAAACTGTAGTTGGCCATGCTTCCGCCGAGATAATTAATGTGAAAGACCAAATCCCCGGGCACTTGCGATTCGTCGCGGAACAGTACCGTCCCCATACCCGGATAAACCAAACCGAATTTATGGTTGGAAATATTCATTGATTTGACTTGTCCCAGACGGAAATCACATAAAAGTTCGGGGAACGCGAAAGCCGCGACAAAACCGCCGCTGGCTCCGTCAACATGAATAGGAATATCCAAATCTTTTTCCGCCTTAAGTTTGACCAGAAAATCATTTATTCCGCCAAAGTCATCACATTGCCCGCTGAAAGTAGTGCCCAGGATAGTGCCGACGGCAATAGTATTTTCATCGACCAGTGGAGCGACGTCGTCCGCAGTAATGATATATTTATCCACTTCGAGCGGGATCACCCGCATCTCGACGTCAAAATAAAGTGCGAATTTTTCCCAGCATGAATGCACATCCCCGCCGAAAACGAGATTAGGCCGGGAGTAATCCCTGCCCGCGGCTTTGCGTTTGTCGCGCCATGTCCACTTGTGGGCGAGCAGGGCGAGCATAATGGCCTCGGAAGAACCAATTGTTGCCGTACCAACAGCTTCAGGAGCATGAAACAAGTCGCCCATCATTTTCATGAGACGATTGTGAATAACTTGAGTTTGCGGGTATTCATCGCTGTCAATATAATTTTTATTCAGGGATTCCATGATAATTTTTTGCGCTTCATCCTCCATCCAGGTAGTTACAAAAGACGCCAGATTCAAAGCGGGGTTTCCGTCGAGATTCATTTCGTCATGGATTAATTGATAAGCCGCGCGGGAATCCATTGAGTTTGCCGGGAATTTGTTTTTGGACACTTCTTCAGTAACCCAGCGGCCTGCGTATGTGTAGGAAGTAAAAGGACGAATTTCTGATTTCCGGGTTTCATTTTTGGGATTATACATTGATAAACCTCCATAATTTAATATTCGTTCAAGATTAACTATAGCGAAACGCCCAACTTTTTTCAAGTTGCATCCATATAAAATCACTGTCATTCCCGGAAATATACTTGCATTTTGAAAATAACGGCATATATTTTGCGGAGTTTAAAATTAACTTTCTACAGATTTAGGGATTATATTCATGGCGAAACTTATATATTTAATACCTGAAATCAATTTTTTAAACATTCAAATCCTGGCCGGGAACGGACAAGTTTATAATCACCGCTGGGGCGGGCAGGGGATAAAAAATGATTTTGCCCGGCTTTATCTGGTGAAAAGCGGAGAAGGAGAGGTTAGCGGGGAAAAGCGGAAAGTAAAACTGCGGCCGGGAAAATTATATTTGTTTCCGGACAGCCAGGCTTTCGATTATTCCTGTCCGCGATCCATAGAACTATACTGGATTCATTTCAGAGCAGAGTTTTTTCCCGGTTTCAGTGCGTTTAACTTTTTCCGTCCGCCAGTGGAAATGTCGATACAGCCCGGTCATGCGGAGTTGTTCGGGCAAATAATCAATCAGCTCAATCAGGCGCCGGCCGGTGCTATGTTACGGAAATATTCATATCTGCTTGAGCTGCTTTCCGTTTTTTTCCCTGACAACGCCCCTCTGCCAATGCCGCGTTATCGGGAATTGGACCGTTATCGTCCAGTACTTGATTATATCAAATCCCATCCTGAATACAAGTTCGATTTAAAAAAACTTGCCGCTATTGTAAATCTGCACCCTACATATTTTTCAAATCGTTTTAAAGCCATTTTCGGAGTTCCGCCCCTGCGTTTTCAGATTGAACAGCGTATGGCCAAAGCAAGGAAACTTCTGGTCTCCACAGATTTGCTGATTTATGAGATTGCCGCGGAATGCGGCTATGACGATGAATTTTTCTTTGCGCGGACATTCAAGAAATATATCGGAGTTTCTCCGGGAAAACTGCGGCGGAAACCGCAGCAAATGGAAACTTAGCGTTTTTGCGAAAGTTTTAACTCAGGTGTTTATTGAAAAACTGTACTGATTTATTGCCGCCCCATGAATGTTCAGCGGGGACAAGGTCAAGTTCGAGATTTTCGGATGCGCCGGCTGCCGCGTAAATCTTTTCCAGTCTTTTATAGCAGGCCATCGAGCTGTCTACCTTGAAACAACTATCGTAAGCTCCGATGTCAATAAGTAAAGGCTGCGGGGCGATGAGGCCTTGAAGCTCCGGCAGGTCAACAAGCCGGTAAAGTTTTGGCGACACCTGCATACCGCAGTAGTTAATGTCCCTGAAACCGAAATGCTGCCACAGGTTGCTGTATCCGATTATTTCCGACGCTTTGAGGCGCGCATCGCAAAGAGTCATCCATAAGGTCATTGTGCCGCCTCCGCTGAGCCCCATTACGCCAAGCCGTCCAGGGTCTACGAAGTCCAGGGAGGAAACAAAATCAGTCGCGGCTTTACCGTGTGCCACGTTGATAGAGAGTGACGTCATGCCCAGCATGGTGGCGTGAAGGTAATAAAGATTGCACCAGTCCCGGGATCCACCGGTATTTTTGAAATTGGGTTTTTGGCTGTCGTTGCGTTCGCCGAAACCTATCCAGTCTATGGCATAAGTAACAAAGCCGGCTTTAGCCATTTGATGGCCGTAATTATAATTGCACCGTTTTATTGCGCTCCTCAAATCTTCGCTGGAATCGTTGCCCATAACGGGTTCCTTGCCGAATTGCCCATGACCGTGACAGCAAAGAATGGCGGGATGTTTTTTATTTGTATCAAGGTCCCCGGGCCGGTTTATTTGAAGTACCGCGGAAATGCTGTCGGCCACTTCGATAAACCAGCGCTGCTTAATCAGGCCGTCATGTTCCCATTCCACCGTCAACATCGGATCCAAATCGGCTCCGGGGGGAAATTCGCCAATGGTCGCGATTACTTCCGGAAGCGCGCTGGTCTTCCAATTTTCAAAGTATTGCTTGTCGTTTCCTTCAAAGGCATATGCCGGTTTGAACTTTTCCGCATACTCGCTGAACATACGCGACGGGCTGAAATTTCGTTTTAACATTTTGTTTTTCTTTTAGTTAAAAAATTTTCAAAAACCTTGATTTTACTTATAGGGATTGTAAATAAATAAACTTTACAAACATGCAGTTTAATGCTATAGTATCT
>CAZEXM010000147.1:0-5201 GCA_964515915.1 uncultured Victivallaceae bacterium | reverse complement strand
TGTTTGATCGTTCGTTTTTCGCTCAAATTTGAACTGCAAAACTTGAGTAAACATAAACAAAAAAACTGATGAGTTTTTTTCATAAAAAGCAGGTATAGAAAAATAATGAACAACAATCAACATTTTGGAAACTACCTTAAGGTATTATTGCAAAAGTACAGCATAAAGCACTCTGAACTTGCTAGTGTATTAAAAGTATCCCGTCAATATGTATCCAGCATAATCACCAACAGGAAAACTCCGAGCCGTGATTGTTTTGACGCAATTTTAACTTTTTTGGACGAGTATTTAACTCCCCTGGAAGAGCAAAACCTGGCGAACAAGCTAATTTACGCGAAAACGGGAATCAATAATCCATTGAGGCAACTAATCAAAACAGAGACCAGCGTAAACGGTGTCGGGGAACAGATATTACTTGAAGATTTTCGAAAATTAAGCCCAGAGGCTCAAATTGAAGTAATTAGATTTGTGCGTCAGAAAGAAATCGAAATGCGTGACAGTACGACAGAAAATGCAGAAATTACAGAGCAGCGGAGTACAAAGTCGCAGCGGAGGTGATTCTGCTGGACACAGCCTTCCGCGCGAGCTTTTATGTCAGACTGCAGAGCAAGGCCCCGGCGGCCACGGCTGAGCCGATAACTCCGGCAACGTTTGGCCCCATCGCGTGCATGAGCAGGAAGTTGTGTGGATCTTCTTCCAGGCCAACTTTGTTTGCTACGCGCGCCGCCATTGGCACCGCGGAAACCCCAGCCGCTCCAATAAGTGGATTGATCGGATTTTTGGATAGTTTGTTCATGAGTTTAGCGAAAAGCACGCCGGCCGCTGTTCCAATGCAGAATGCCGCCAGTCCGAGAACCAGAATGCCGAGAGTTTTAATATTCAGAAATTTGTCAGCGGATAATTTTGAACCAACTGTCAGGCCCAGGAAGATCGTAACAATATTAATCAAAGCATTCTGGGAGGTGTCGCTCAAACGGTCAACTACGCCGGACTCGCGCATCAAATTACCGAGCATCAGCATCCCGATCAAAGGAGCCGCGGCCGGGAGCCAGAAAGCGCAAAGCAAAGTAATAATCAAAGGGAAACAAATTTTTTCCAGTTTTGATACGTGGCGTAATTGTTTCATTTTGATTTGGCGTTCAGTTTTTGTGGTAAAGAATTTCATAATCGGTGGTTGGATAATTGGAACCAGAGCCATATACGAATATGCCGCCACCGCTACCGGGCCGAGCAGCGCCGGAGCTAATTTACTGGTCAGGTAGATTGAAGTCGGACCGTCAGCGCCGCCGATAATGCCAATACTGGCAGCGTCTTTTAAGTCAAAGTCAATTCCCGGAACCCATTGAGTCAGCAATAAAGCGCCAAGCAAAGCACTGAAAATCCCGAACTGGGCCGCCGCTCCGAGTAAAGCGGTTTTTGGGTTGGCGATCAGCGGGCCGAAGTCAGTCATCGCGCCGACACCCATGAAAATAACCAAGGGGAATACGCCGTTTTTGATACCGACGACATAAACCATGCCGAGCAAGCCGTCAGGGCCGGAGATTGCCGCTATCGGAATATTGGCCAGGATGGCCCCGAAACCAATCGGCAGGAGCAACAGAGGCTCGAAACCTTTGAAAATAGCCAGGCCGATCAGCAGAAGGCCGACAAGCATCATTAAAACACGGCCAATTCCAAGATGCCAGGTGTGAGCTGGATCCGCGGAGGTTTGACGGATTATATCGTAAATGCCCGTGCTGTGCCAAAGCTTTTTGACCATGACGCCCCAGCCAGGGAGGTGTTCGACATTCTCAGCGGATCTGGATAAGGAATTCTGGAATAGTTTTTTAGGCAGCGCCACCATGATGACATCGCCGGGATTGATGGTATTTGCGCTCTGCAGTTTTTTATTCAGTTCAAGAACCTGCATCGCTTCAGCGATCTTGACCGTGGCTTTACTGCGTCCTTCGATTGAAAGGATCATTACTTCACGGCCGGGCAAAAGTTTTTGTCCTTTTGCCATGCTCACCGAGTAAATGGTCGCGGGCTGATCCCAGGTGTAAACCAGTTGGAGCTTGCCGTCAAGGCCTTTTATCCAGGTGAAAACTTTAGCGTCAGCTTTCCCGGCCAGAGCGGCGTCAGCAGGTTTAAGCTGCGCCGCCGCTGCCGGGAGAGTGATACCCAGCAGGATTAAACAAGTTGTCAGTATGGTGATTTTTGCGAAATGCATTTTAGTTTTCCTCAATAACAAGCAGTACGTCGCCGGAATTAATCTGATTGCCGACTGCCGCGATGACTTCTATAACGGTACCGGCTTTTTCCGATTTGATTTCAGTTTCCATTTTCATGGCTTCCATAATGACGACAGTGTCGCCGGATTCCACGGTATCGCCTTCAGCAATCAGGACTTTGAATACCGCGCCGGGCATTGGAGCCCTTACGTCAAAAGTCACGCCGCCGGCTGCCGGAACTGTCGCTGCCGGTGCCGCGGTAGTTGCGCCGCCTGGAGCAACGTGAACATTGAACGCTTTGCCGTCAACAGTAACCGTATAAGACGCCGGAGCATCGTTTGAAACGGCGGCGGCTTGCGGAGCCGCCGGGGCCGCCGCGGCTTCAACATCTTTTTTATAACGGATCCCGAGAATTTTATTGCCTTTGAGGAATTCAACACCTTTGTCGCCGCAGGTGGCGGTAATGAAAGTGTTTTCATCGCTGACTTCGATACCGGCCGCTTTGAGTTTGGCAACCGCGGCTTTGACGCCGAGTTCCGGGTTCGCGTCGTTGATATCATGTACATCTTTCCGGGTTGCTTCGAGGCCGAGCTGCTCGGCAGCGAGTTTAACGATTTCCGCGTCCGGCTCGGCTGGAGTATGTCCGAAGTAACCGAGAACCATTTTTCCGTAACCGTCAGTGATTTTTTTCCATTTACCCTGAGTGCTGTTGGCAAAAGCCTGCTGAAAGTAGAACTGGGAAACAGGAGTGACAGAAGTTCCGAAACCGCCCTTAGCCACGACTTCGCGCATTTCACCGATAACTTTCGGGAAGAGCTGCAGGCAGTTGTTGTCCCGCATCATCTGGGTGTTGGCGGTCAGGGCGCCGCCCGGCATTGGCGAGAATATGATAACCGGGTTGACTTCCTTAGCTTCCGGGGGCATGAAATATTCTTGCATGCAGTCAATAAATACTTCTTCAGCTTTAAGAATCTTTTCGTGATCAATATCCAGAGTATAAGCAGTACCCTTGAGGCGGTGCCACATTGTCAGGATATCAGCTTGCCCGGTACCGCCGCTGACCGGGCTCATCGCCAGGTCGATGATGTCCGCGCCGGCTTCGATGGCCGCCATGTTGCAGGGAGTAGCCATGCCGGCGGTGTCATGAGTATGGAATTCAATAATTGTAGCTTCCGGCAGAAGTTTACGAGCCGCTTTGATGGTTTCATAAACAGTTGCCGGAGTAGCGGTGCCGGAAGCGTCTTTGAACGCGACGCTGTCGAAAGGAATTTCTTTGTCGAGAATATCCTGCAGGCGGTCAAGGTAAAATTTGGGAGTATGAGCGTAATTCTCTCCCAGGCCCGGAGGCAGACCCATCAAAGTTACAGTAACCTGGTGTTTCAGGCCGGCATCGTGAATGCATTGGCCGGAATAAGCCAGGTTGCGAACATCGTTGAGTGCGTCGAAGTTACGAATAGTGCTGATGCCGTGTTTTTTGAACATTCTGGCGTGCAGATCAATAATGTCGCGGGATTGAGAAACGAGGCCGACAACATTTGCGCCGCGGGAAAGGGTTTGCAGGTTGATTTCATCGCCGACTACTTTGCGGGCCGCGTCCATCATATCGAAAGCGTCCTGCTGGCAGTAGAAATAAAGACTTTGGAAACGAGCGCCGCCGCCGATTTCAAAGTTTGTTGTACCGGCTGCCGCTGCCGCTTTCAACGCGGGGAGAAAGTCTTCTGTTTTCACGCGGGCTCCGAGGCAGCTTTGAAAACCGTCGCGGAAAGAGGTGTCCATAAATTTGATTTTTTTCATGTTTCTATCCTGTTTTATTTTAATTTTTATATTAAAGTTATTATTTTTTATTGCGGTGTATATGCACAGCCGCGATAGCCGCTGCGATCAGGTTTTTGCAGTCTGTTTTTTTAGGAGCTTTGCGAGGGGCCGCTGCTGCTTTTTCCTTGAGCAGATGCGCAAATGGCTTCAAGCCTTTTGCCGTAATCAGCATGATTATCACCATTACCGACAGGAATGTTATTACATATCCCATGCCCATGACTAATAATTTAAATCCGTCACCAATCATTTTTGTTAGTTCCTGTTGTTTATTTCAGTCCAAGTTTTTCAAAATCAATAGAATTTTTATTGATTTTAAGGTCGCCGCTGAATAATTTTATTTGTTTGCCGGCGGTTTCAAAAATCAATTCACCGCTGTGGCCAAGGTCAATAATCCTGCCTTTAATTTCATTTCCACCGGTATTTATTTCAATTGTTTGTCCGATTAGAAGATTTTCATCTTTCCAGTAAGTAAACAGTATTTCAGGTGAAATTGAATAGATACCATAATACCTATTTAAGCTTTTAGCCAATTTTTTTACGACTTTTTTAAAATTAATTTTTTTGCCGGTTTCGTGCATTAATGAAGTAGCCGGCTGGTCAATTGAGTTGATAATATTTGCCGGCATATTAAGGTTGATTCCCACCCCCGCGACGATTCCGGCGCTTTGTTGTTTCGAAGTAGCTGATTCGCAGAGTATTCCGGCGATTTTGCGGTCGCGGCAAAAGATATCATTAGGCCATTTGAGCCAGAATTTCACCTCAGGCGCGCTTTCCCGCAGGACTGCCAGAACCGCTAAAGACGCGATTATTGACGCCAAAGCCGAATTTTGTCCGGCATCTTTTATTATCATTGAAGCATAAATATTGCTGTTCGGAGGAGAAACCCACTGCCGGCTGTGGCGTCCGCGTCCGGCACTTTGTTCGCCGGCGACGACCACCGTTGCGTCCGGCAGCCTGTCAAAATCGCGCAAGGCGTATTTATTGGTCGAGTCAATTTTATCTAAATATATTATATTCAATTCTTTATGCATATCAAAGGCCCATAATGGTTCCGCCTAAGATAGCACAGGAATAAAGAAAATAAAGAAAATTCGTAATTTTAAGATGATAATGCCTCACTGAACGTAATCGGTCAGTCGCCTTGCAGGTCAAAAAATGTAATCAGCCTTTTTT
>CAZEXM010000146.1:0-5245 GCA_964515915.1 uncultured Victivallaceae bacterium | reverse complement strand
ATTCAAAATTGCATCATAATATCAAGCAGAAAAACGAACTGCAAAACTTAAGTGATTTATTTTAAAGCAATTAGATTAATTGCTTTTCTTTAATTTATCGCATGCGTGCCAGGATCAGGTTGTCGCGGCGGTTTTTAGCGTGCGCCGCTTCGGTATCACCCTTCACCAGCAAGCGGTCTTCACCGTAACTTATAGTTTTAATGCGTTCGGCGCTTATTCCTGAATTTACCAGATAATCCTTTGCGGCAATGGCGCGGCGTTCGCCCAGGGCGCGATTATATTCCGCGGAACCGGTTTCGTCGCAATTCCCTTCAATTATTAAACCGAATTCCATATTCTTTTTTAAATATTCGGCAACCTGCCGCAGTTTGTAGCGTTCAGACGTGCCGATCACACTGCGGTCATAAGCAAAATAGATTGTCGGCAAAGTCATATTCTTAACCGGTTGCCAGCCGTCTTTGGTGAGCCCCCCTATAGGTTCTATATTAATATTCTTTGTCCATTCGGTGGCTGTACCTTTATCGGGTTCAATATTCGGGGGAGTAACCGGAACCGCCACGGGGCCATTGCCGGGGATTACGTTATCAATCCAGTTGCATCCGAAACCTGTAAGTAATATTCCGGCAAGCAGGGAAACAGTTAAAATTTTTCCTGATTTCATGATAAATTCCTCCATTTTTATTTTTATATAATTCTTTTGTTGAAGTTACAAGTTTATTTTATACAATTTAATGTTGATAATTGCCTTTGTCAAAGTTATAGTAGAAGACTTTGGATTAAAAATTGATTTTTTCGCATATATTCAGTAAATAAGGTGTAAAAATGAACATTGAATGGGACAAACTGGGATTTGAGTTTATGCCGACACGTTCGAACATCCGTTTTTCATATAAAGACGGAAAGTGGAGTGAAGGCAAGTTATACAGCAGCAATGAAATTACCATATCAATCGCAGCGAACTGCATACATTACGGGCAAGCGGCTTTTGATGGACTTAAGGCATTCTGCTGCAAAGACGGCAAAGTCAGGCTATTCCGTCCGAAGGAAAACGCCCGCCGCTTGAATTCAACCATTGACTACCTTATGATGCCGCACTTCCCCGAAGAAAAATTCGTCGCGGCGGTTAAAACAGTAGTTAAAGATAATATTGATTATGTTCCGCCCTATGGAACCGGTGGTTCTTTGTATATCCGTCCGGTTATTTTCGGTACGAGTCCGCAAATAGGCGTTGCGCCCGCAACTGAATATGAACTGATTATTATGGTTATGCCGGTAGGCCCTTATTATAAAGGCGGCATCAAGCCGGTCCGGGCTATGATTCATGACAAGGTTGACCGCGCCGCGCCGCAGGGCACCGGACATGTTAAAGCCGCCGCCAATTATGCCGCCGGCTTGTATCCAACCAGTCTCGCGTTAAAGGGCGATTGCTCAATTATGCTGTTTCTGGATTCTAAAACTCATCAACTAATAGAAGAATTCGGAACCAGCAACTTTTTCGGCGTAACACCGGACGGTAAATATGTAACTCCTAAATCATCTTCCATCCTGCCGAGCATCACCAATAAGTCATTGATGCAGCTTGCCGGAGACCTGAGTATCCCGGTTGAACACCGTGATGTTTACAAAACTGAACTGGAAACTTTTGCCGAGGTTGGCGCTTGCGGTACTGCCGTAGTTATAACCCCGATAAGCGAAATCATTCATCATGACAAAGTTTATAAATACGGCCGGAAGAATATTGGCCCGGTTTCCAGAAAACTTTATGATAAAATGACCGGCATTCAATACGGTGAAATTGCCGATGAACATAATTGGATGATGGAGGTTTTATGAAAATTATAAAGAAAATAAGCGATATGCAGGCGTTTTCGCGCCAGGCGCGCATGGATGGGGAAAGGATTGGCATAGTTCCGACTATGGGTTTTTTGCACTCCGGCCATATCTCACTTATCGACCGCGCCAGGGCGGAAGCCGATGTGCTGATCGTAAGCCTGTTCGTTAATCCGGCGCAGTTTGCCCCGAACGAAGACCTGGATACTTATCCAAAAGACTTTGAACACGATTGCAAACTTTGCGAAACCCGCGGCGTTGATGTGCTTTTTGCGCCGACGCCGGAGGAAATGTATTATCCTGACCGCAGTGTCTGGATCAACGAGGAAAAGCTCGCAAAAAAACTATGCGGAGCCAGCCGGCCGGCCTTTTTCCGGGGAGTCTGCACGGTTGTCGCTAAATTATTCAATATAAGCCTGCCGGACTTCGCGGTATTCGGCCAGAAAGACGCGCAGCAGGCATTGATTGTCAAGCGCATGGTGCGGGACTTGAATTTCCCGGTGGAAATTATTATCGCCCCGCTGGTGCGTGAAAGCAACGGCCTGGCGATAAGTTCCCGCAACAGTTATTTGAACAAGGATGAACGCCGGAACGCTCTGTCGATATCGAAAGCGCTGCATCAGATTAAAAAAGAAGTTGTCAAGCTTCACATTCATAATAAACAACAAATTACAGACGCGATATCGAAGCAGATTACTAAAGCCGGCGGCGAAATTGATTATGTGTCGATATACGACGCCGAAACTCTGGACGATATTTCGGAGAAAAGCAAAAAAATACTCATAGCTTGTGCCGCGACTTTCGGCAAAGCCAGATTAATAGATAATGTCGTACTTAATCTTAACGATTAAATATCTGCTACGGAGGGTGGACGATGGAAAAAATATATTACCGTGATGAAGCTTTTGAAAAAAAACTGGACAAGCTTTATCACCGGTCCGCGTATCCCCCTGAAATTGAAGAGGCGGTAAAACAAATCCTCAGCGATGTCCGGAACACCGGCGATTCGGCGCTGAGCGCTTACGCAAAAAAATTTGATAAAGTTGGCCTGACGCCGGATATGTTCCGGGTTGGCGAGGAAGAAATCAAAAAAGTTTCCCGCACAGTTTCAAACAGCTGTAAAAGAGCAATAAAAGAAGCTCTCAAAAATGTGATGTTTTTCTCAAAACAACGCATCCCGCAGCCATGGAGCTGTTCGCCGCGACCGGGCGTGATTATTGGCGAACGTTTCGAGCCCATGGAGCGCGTCGGCGTCTATATTCCGGGCGGCGCGGCACCGCTGGTTTCAACGGTTATTCACACTGCCGGACTGGCGAAAGCCGCCGGGGTGAAAGAAATTGTCGCAGTAACTCCCCCTGCCCCCGACGGCGGGGTTCATCCGGCGGTTTTGTACGCGATGCGCCAGGCGGGAGTAACGGAAGTTTACCGCTTAGGCGGAGTTTACGGCATTGCCGCCCTCGCCTACGGTACCGAAACCATTAACAAAGTTGATAAAATCGTCGGCCCGGGAAATGCCTATGTTACTGCCGCTAAAAAACTTGTCTACGGTGAAACCGCCATCGATATGATTGCGGGGCCGTCTGAAATAATGGTCATCGCTGATAAAAAATGCAATCCCGCCTTTATCGCCGCGGATATGTTGTCCCAGGCCGAACACGGCAGCGGTTTTGAACAAGTGGTCCTGCTTTCGACGGATACCGCCTTGATGGATGAAGTTGAAAAAGAATTGTTCAGGCAGAAAGCGGAACTGAACCGTCAGGCGGCGGTTGACAAAGTCCTCGCTGACGGAGCATTTTTGATTCACGTGAAAGACATGACGCAAGCCGCCGAAATTGCCAGTCTTTATGCTCCTGAGCATTTGGAAATTCAATGCCGCCGGGCAGGTAATATAGCTAAACAGGTCAAAGCGGCCGGCGCGATATTCATCGGTCAATGGACACCTGAACCAATCGGGGATTTTTGTGCCGGGCCGAGCCATGTTCTGCCAACCGCGGGTAGCGGAAGATATTTCAGCGGCCTGACCGTCGAAGGATTTTTCCGCCGTATGAGCATTTTGAATTATCAAAAAAGCGCCTTGAAGCAGGAGCTGAAAACTGCTGTTAAATTCGCGGAAATGGAAGGGCTTGACGCCCACGGCAAAAGCGCCGCCATCAGATTCGCAAACGAGAAATAAAATGAAAGAATATAAATCATATTTCAGGCCGGAAATCGACGCGATGAGCGGCTACACGCCGGGCGAACAACCTAAAGCCATGGATTTGTTGAAGTTAAACACCAACGAAAATCCATACCCGCCAAGTCCCAAAGTCCTGGCGGTGCTCAAGGACGCCGACGGCGCCGGCCTGCGCCTGTACCCTGACCCGAACTGCGATAAGCTTCGCGACAGCATCGCCAATGTTTACGCATATAAACGCGAAAATATCCTCATATCAAACGGCTCTGACGACATGTTGACTATAGCTTTCCGGGCATTTACCGACGCGCGGAAAACGGTGGCTTTTTTAGACCCGACTTATTCGCTGTATCCGGTTCTGGCCGGCCTGCAGGGCTGTCAATGCATAAAAATTCCATTGAAACAGGATTTTTCTATAAGCGATGATTTGCTGGAAAAAGCAAGTCCGGCTAATTTGCTGATTATTGCCCGTCCCAACGCGCCGACCGGCAATTGCATTGCCCTGGATGATATGCGTAAAATTTGCTCGGAGTTTGACGGAATTGTCTTAATCGACGAGGCATACGCTGATTTTTCAGATGATAACTGCCTAGATTTCGCGCGCGAATTCCCTAATGTTATTATCAGCCGGACAGTCTCCAAAAGCTATTCACTGGCTGGCTTGAGATTAGGTTTTGCCATCGCGCACCCCGATTTAATCGCGGGCATGATGAAGGTCAAAGATTCATATAATGTCAGTATGTTGACACAGTATCTGGGCGAGTTAGCTGTCGGCGACCAGGAATACCTGCGGAAAAGTGTCGCTAAAATTACAGCTTCCAGAAGCAAATTAAGCAAAAAACTTAAAGAACTCGGATTTGAAGTAGTGGATTCGCAAAGCAATTTCATTTTTGCCGCCCCTCCCGGTGGAGACGGCGAAAAACTATTCAAAGCATTGCGCGAACAAAACATAATTGTCCGTTATTTCCCCGGCAAAACTACCGGTAAATACATTAGAATCACCATCGGTACAGACGAACAACTTCAACGCTTAGTTGATTTTCTAAAGAAAAGATAATCTAGTCCAGACTTAATCTGGTCCGTGGTTAAGCGGCGGACTTTGCGCAGGCTGAGCCTGAGCGCAGCGAAAGGCAAAGCGCTTATCGCCATCTCCAATGGCGAAATTAAGCCTGACCACTTAGCGAAGTCTAGTGTCATGTAAAGGATTAATTGTCGGTTTTTGCGCCTCTGGGGACAGAGGCG
>CAZEXM010000145.1:0-5399 GCA_964515915.1 uncultured Victivallaceae bacterium | reverse complement strand
TTGATGGCGAAAGGTTCTGGCTAGAAATCTGTGTCACAAAGTGCAGAAGAACCTTATTTCAACAGCTTCGCGGCTATTTTTATCACCACTTTTTTGACTGGTGCTATGCCGGAATTTAAAGCCACACCCGGCATGTGTCCCTCGTTCGGGAAAAAAATTGTGAAAACACCCGGAGTTAAAGCATATTGGATCACTTTGTCGGCGGCGTATTTATAAAAAGCAACATCATTATCCGCATTATATTCTTCACTCAGCTCAAGCGCATTGGCCGCAGCGTAAAACATGCGCTCATTTCCAACTAACAAAGTCTGAATATCAATATATTTATGGTGGGTTTCGATTCTACATTCCGCGATGTCTTTAGTATCATAAAATTGAACTACAGCAAACATGTCATCGCCGATAATATCATACTTTTTACTCACACAATCCGGCTCAAGAGAAGCTAAAAAGCTAAAAGCTTCAGCCCACACTTCTTCTTTCCCATATGCGTAGTCAGTCCAGTTTTCACATAAATCCAGGATCATTTCAAAACCTCTTTATTTTTTGGTATTCTAAATTTCGTTTCTATTGTCATATCTCCATTTATTCCCGGCTCGCCGGGAGACGTCGGCTCGAATAAAGCTTTTTTCGCATTGTATTTGAAGGCGACAGCCTTCGCTGGACAACCATCTATATTGAGTCCAATACTGGACATTTGCGGCGTAGTAGTAACGTTTAAACGTATCCAATTATAATTAAAGCGTTTGAGAGCCGCCTCCGTGAATTTCTTCCGGCTGATTTCGGATTCATCAGTACCTGAATATTTACTCCAATCTCCATCCAGACGCAAAAACCCCCTTATACTGGTTTGGGTGGCTAAAGCCGCATCGGAAATAAAAACTTTGTCCGCCTTGATTTCAAAGGGTATAACTCCCCCGACAAGCGCGTCGGACGAGAGCCCTTTAACTCCCAGGTAATCCAAAAGCGGCGACAAAATAATTTTCGACGCCAAAAAATTAACTTTCCCGGGAATCGAAATATTATTCGTTAATACAAAGGGCCTCAAGTTGGTCAAACGCCCCCCGAACCAGCCGGTGGACAAACCTTCGACATGTAATTTTTTCAATCCCCGCAACTGGAATTCAAGTTGCATATTGGAAAATTTAAGCGAATCATTTTTTGCCTCTTTGCAATACAATTTCTGATGCGCCGCGCTTTCCGCGTTAAATAAATCAGTAAAAGTACATGTTGTTGTTACTCCCTTCAATTTCCACGAATCAAAATACAGTGTGCCCCCTTTTACAGAAATAGCACCGGAACTTTTGCAACTGTTCAAATCCCCCTGCAAACTCCCTTCCATCGCCACTCTGCCGGTAAATCCAAGGCCCAATCCGGGAAACACCAAACTGGTGCTCCGAAGGTTTTTGACTTCAAATTCAGGGACAGTAAAATCTCCTTCCCAGACGGGTGAAGCGGAAAGTTTCACCCTGCCGCTGAAAAAGGCACTGGCGTCCGGGAAAAAATTCGAAAAATGACTGGCCTTAATTAATAAATCATCATCTTTGATCTTTAATTTAGCATCTATCCTCCCCATATTCTGATTGCGCAGTTTTACTTTGTCTATAGTCAGTTTCCCCTCCGCCGCGCCGGCGCCAAAGGGTAAGCGCAAAGATATCCGCCCGCCCTGCAAGTCTGAATTATTTTTGGAAAAAGCCGCATTGTCCCAGAATATTAGTCCTGAAACTTTGCCGTCAGTCAGGTCTGCCGTAATCACGGCTTCCGGAATGTGCAAACTCACGCTCCGTGAAGAAACATAAAAATTATTCAAGCGCAGATTTGGTTTCAAGGTTAATTTGGAATCAACAGTACCTTTACCGGTGGAATTCAGGGAAAATTTTCGGCTGGCAAGCTTCCAGGATTTAGTATACGCGACCGTCTTTACGCCGCGAAGGCCGAAGTTCAAATTTTTGAGCCGCACAGCGGAATTTTTGAAGCCGATTTTCGCGCTGGCGTTTATTAAGGTTTTTTTACTCAAAATATTAATTTTTTCCCAAATTCCGGAGATTTTATCAAGCGCCAGTTCAATATTTATATTTTTAAGGGACCGCCGCCAATCATACCCGTTATTCTCATTCGCAAAAATACTGTCTGCTTTCAGCGAAGTATTGATTATTTGTATTTTATCTTCGCCGCGCGAAATGGATAACGCGGGAAGCACGAACCCGGCTTGAAAAGACTTCGGCATCATCAGTTCAGCAAAAGTCTCTCCCGCTAAATTCAACTGAACTGATTTCGCTGAATATTTTATGTCATTACGCTGCACGCGTATTGACTTCGCTTCCAGGCGGCTCAAAAAAGCCGGCACTGTTTTTTTTCCGGACTTTTTCCCGGCACGGTCAAATTTGCCCACCAGTTCCAGATTGGCGACAACAGTATTGAAATCCTGATACTTTGCCTCTACATTGTCTATTTTTCCGCTGAAAGTTTCCTCCAGCAAGCGCCTTCCCGCATCAAAAGTCAAAGCCGTCCCAAGCTTAAATCCGGAAAATTTTAACTTTTCCGCTTCATTCCCGTAGCTTCCGCCATCACATTTCAAACGGACGTTACAGCTTCTGGTTCCCGCCCATTTAAACAACGGGTCCGGCAAACTTAAGAAAATTTTGCTTTGCGCGTTGCGTAAATTGAAATCATTTTTGTTATATTTTCCTGATATCTCAGCTGAACGGCTGTTAATCGCCAATTCCCATGTTTTTTTACTCTTCTGGAATATCCCGTCAAGCGTCAACAGGTTATTTTTACCGGTCAACAGATTGTTGTTTTGTTTAATTTTTACTATTCCAGTATCGGCAGTCAACTCAAAACCGTTCATCTTGAAGCCGTCAAAGGAATTACTGCCGCTAATTGTCAAATCATTTATTTTTATCTGACGTTCAAGCGACGAACAAAAAAATTCAGGTACTACAAATTTAAAATGATTCTTCTTGATTCGCATTTTCCCGCCGGAGCTGGGAACAAGCTGAAAATTGGAATACAACTCAAGGTTATCACAGAAAAAAGCATTTTTATAGCCAGTGGCGGAAAGCTTTTTCACCTGCATTTTCACCGCCAACTTGCCGTTTCGCCCGCATCCCCTGCCGCTGAATCCCAACTCGCTGATTTCAGCAAAAATTTTTGTTTCACCGCAAGTTATAAGCGACTTAATCGGGGTTTTGCGGGCATAGCCGCCGGACTCGACAGTCTCTAATTGCCAGTTCTTTGTAATTCGATTAAATCTTCCACTTATTTTTCTGACCGGATTTGTTCCGCTCTCATTCTTGATGGCATAGTACCTGAACAATTTGAGTTTGGCGAGATCTAATTCCAACTCACCTCCAAAACGTAAAGCTTTTCGTTTGTTTCGGGATACAAAACATGAAAGTTCGCGCGCAAATACAGCGATCGGCTTTTTTACCAGGCCATTCCGCAGCTTCCAGGTATAATCATCGCCGTCAGAACTCACGCTGATCGTCAAAGGAATTTTCAGTCCGGACGGGCGTCTTTTATTATATAAGGACAAAGCGCCATAATGTATTTCACAACTTTTCGAAGTGCCGCTGATCATTAATTTCTGTATTTCGCCGGAGGAAAAACCAAAGCGAATATCTCCCCTCAAATCGGCTAATCCTGCCAATTTCAGTTCAGACAACGCTGCCCACTGCTTTGATCTTTTCATTAAATCCAGCAGTCTTCTCATCTCAACCCGGGCGTTAAACTTGATTTCTGTCGTTTGTTTGTTCAAATCGACCAGTAATTCGGCTTTAACCGGATGCTCCCGCCAGGTGAATTTCAACTCGGCGGTAAATATTTCCCAATTTTGTTTTTCTGGATTGAAAAGCAGTTCAAAGGGCAGGAGCAATCTGGTTCCGTTCCAGTCCAGATGCATCAGGCCGTCAGTAACTTTCAGTTTCGTTTTTCCCCAGAAACCTATAGCTTTTTTGTGTTTGCCGCTGAAACGTTTCATTAATTGTTCAACGAATTTTTCAATATCAACATTATTTATTTCGAAGCGTTTGCCCCTTATCCGGCAAATCAATTCAACTCCGCTGAATTCAAGACTGGTTATATCCGGCGTGCGCGGCATAAAAATATTTTGAAAATGATATTTTATTATGACCGAGCGGACTTTCAGGGTAGGATTTTCAGGGTCTCCAATACATAACTCGCCAAGATTTGCGCCAAATGCCCCGGCGCTTTTCACTTTGCCGGAAAACCCGCTGATACCGGCGTCTTTCATCAAGTCCGGCAAAATCTTCTTCTGAAAGTGATTCGGCATATAACTGTAAAAGAAATAGCAATACGCGCCAATGAGCACACACACAAGAACAGTAATCGTAATTATTAAAAACTTAGCTATTCGTTTTAAAGGCATTTTCCATCCACCTTGATTTACCACGTTATCGCACCTTAATACGATACAACAAATTCATTTATTTACCAGTTTTTTATACTCAATTATATCGACCTTTGCCCAGGAGTGTCCGGTTTTGAAATACAAATGCCCAGCGTCCAGCGCGAATCTTCCGGCCGCGAAATCGTTAACTACTTGAGGAAAGACTATCCAGTCGCCTTTTTCCTTCAGGCGTTCCTGGTTAGCGGCGGCAATTTTACTAAGTGCGTCGTTCCAGCCGCCGGCGGGCTTTTGAGCCGGGCGGTTTTTGTAGATATCCAACAATTGAGCATAGCTGAAACCCTGCAGATCCAGTTTCAGTTCCGGAGAAACACCTAAAATCGGCCCGCTGTCCATTTCGCCCCCCTGGCCGGTGTAAGGCTGAGCGATAATAACACTGCTGCGAATTGTTTTGAAAGCATTGATGATGGCCAGTTCAGTTGGTATCGCGTGCAGCCCGGTAAATATACGGCGGCCGTCGCGTTCCACGGTCAAATCCCCGGGATGCACATTAAGGCAGGGAAAGTCGCCGCTAATGTTGGACAGCGGCATAAAGCCTGCCAGAATGCCGAAATCGATATTAAACGGAGCAATTTTTTCACGCAAAGCGGCAGTCCAGAGTTCACGGATACGGCGGCCGTTTTCACTGGCCAGGGATATTTTATTTTCCCCGTGCTCGCGGTAGAATTTTCTGATACTCAGTTCAACCAGGGGCAAATCATATTCTGCCGCGATTTCGGTGGCGCGGCTTTTTTCGGGAGCGTCAGTTATTATCACCGCCGGCAGCCATTTTGCTGAAGTTTTTTTCCGGAATTCGAGAACCTTTTCAGCGTTGGAACCACCGCCGCTCATAAAAATAGCTCCCTTCGGCATTTTTTTCCCATTTGCGTGTTTTAATAAATTTACCAGCATTCCGCCACCTTAATTATTACTGTTCAGAGCTAATTGCAAAAGTATTTAATTAAAATTGGGTTGAAATATACAGATAGAA
>CAZEXM010000144.1:0-5427 GCA_964515915.1 uncultured Victivallaceae bacterium | reverse complement strand
TCAAAATTGCATCATAATATCAAGCAGAAAAACGAACTGCAAAACTTAAGTATTTTATTTTCAAAATATAGTAAAATTTAAAACTTTTTGCAAGATTAATTTACAATATTGGATTTCTAATTATTTCAGAAGTGAAACGAAGCACGGCTGGGGACAGCCGTGGCTACATCATTGAGCTTAAATATCACGAAAAAGATGTAGCCGCCTCTGTCCCTAGAGGCGCAACGAGCAAGCTGGGATTTTATATCACAAAGTGCAGAAGATGCCATTTTTCTGCTTAAACTTGAGCCGCAGTTTAAATATAATCAATTTACCAAAATTTATTTTGGAAATTATGCCCGCTGGACCGCGTCCCGAACGTCGGTTTCGTTATCTTTTTTATTTTTGTTTTCCTCAACTTCACCTTGAAAAACCCGGTTTCCAGGAGTAGTTTTATGTTTTGCCTGAATTAATAAAATACTCTGTAAAGACAATGAAAAACTGGGACATTCAAAAATTACTGCCGCTCTTGAAAGAATGCGGTGAAACAGCATTGAGATATTACGATAATCCGCCCATAGAAATAAAAGCGGACAAATCAATCATTACCGCTGCCGATAAAGCCATAGAAGCAAGATTAGCTGAAGAATTTGACCGCCCCGATGCAGGAATTTATCTCATCGGCGAGGAAACTGTCAAATCGCGTTCCGAAGAATATATTCAAAATGCCCTCAAGGGAACTGCCTGGATAGTTGATCCTATCGACGGTACCGCGCCTTATTCGGCACATTTGCCGGCCTGGGGGATTTCCATCGCTTTAATGGAAAACGGCGTGATAAAAGAAGGTGCTGTTTATCTGCCGCCCCAGAATGACTGCCTGATTACCGGTAAAGAAAAGGTTTTACGCTGTTCAGATGTCCGCGGCAACGGGAAACCGGAAGTTTTTGACTTCAAAGCGCATCCGCTCACTCCGGACGGAATTATCAGTATTTCCCAGCACAGTGCTAAAAATGGTTCTTTTGCGATGTCCAATCAGGTTTTCGCCTGGAGCGGCTGTGTCGCTTCATTCTACAATCTTTTTATCGGGAAAATATTGGCCTACGTCGCTTCCGTGAGCTTGTGGGATATAGCCGCCTCCCTGGCGATTATGCAGCGCTCAAACATGACTGCACGCCGCCAAAACGGCAAAAAACTCTCCGTTCAAGTCGATAATACAGTTTTTGACCTGGAACCCGACAGCCCGGCTCGCTGGAAATTGCGTGGTTTCGCGGTTGCGGCCCCCGATGACGCGACTATCGATTTTATTCTTGAAAACTCAAATTTACCGGAACTGTAATAATATGTCTAAAATAAAAAAATTAAAATCTCAATCTTTAAATCCTGAAGGCATCGTTTATGTTGTCAGTTTAGGCTGCCCTAAAAATCTCGTCGATACAGAAGTAATGACTGGACTTTTAGTCAGCAACGGCTTTTTCCTGACTATGGATCCGGAGCAGGCGGATATTTATCTTATTAATACCTGCGCCTTCATTCCCTCCGCCCGTTCTGAATCGACAGCGGCTCTGGAAGAAGCGCGGACGTGGAAAGAAAAAGCTCCCGATGAACGTAAAATCATTATTGCCGGCTGCCTCATACAATGGGATAAACTCGAATCCTTCCGTAAACAATTCCCTGTGGTTGACCTCTGGACAGGTATCGACCAAGTTCCAAATATCGCAAGGCTGCTGAAAGATATAAAACCCGGCCGTAAAACTGATAAAACTTACCTTCGCAACGAAACTCCAAGCTTTATTTACGATGAAAAAATACCGCGTTTGCAATTGACTTTACCGCATATCGCGTATTTGAAAATAGCTGACGGCTGTGATAATCGTTGTTCATATTGCGCGATTCCTGATATTCGCGGCGGCATGCGGAGCCGTTCACTGCAATCCGTAGTTTCCGAAGCTGAAACCGCGTTGAATAACGGCGCCGCTGAATTACTGGTCATGGCCCAGGATATCACGGCTTTCGGCGATGACCGCGACGATAATGAAGATCTGTCCGCGCTGCTGCTTGAAATGGATAAGCTTAATGGAGATTTCTGGATTCGTCTGCTTTACACGCATCCGGCGCATTTTCCGCAAAAATTAATTGATACTATAGCTGCCGGTAAACACCTTTTGCCCTATGTCGATATGCCGATGCAGCACATTTCACAGAAACTCCTTGTCAGTATGCGGCGCCACATTTCCGAAGCGGACATGCGCGACTTACTTAAACGCCTGCGTAAAGGTATTCCCAACCTGGCAATCAGGACAACTTTTATTAGCGGTTTACCGGGCGAGACCGCGAAAGATTTCAAAATACTCAAGGATTTTATTATCGAACAGGAGTTCGAACGCCTGGGTGTATTCAGTTATTCACCGGAACCCGGGACGCCGGCGGCGGGCTTTGAAAATCAGGTTCCGGCGGCTCTTGCTGAAGAACGTGCCGCTGAATTAATGGAAATTCAGGCAAAAATATCATTAAAAAAGAATAAATCACTTGTCGGACGCGAATTTGATGTTATTGTTGATTTTATCGAAGCATCCGGTGCAGTCGGCAGAAGCTACATGGATGCGCCGGAAATTGATAATATCGTAGTATTAGCAAATGTTTGTAATTTAGCTCCGGGACAGGTTTATAAAACTGTCATCACCGCTGCTGATGCGTATGAATTGACGGCTAAATTAAAAAATTAAGGGCATAAATGAATTTTCCAAACGCACTTACTTTAGCCAGAATTGTTTTAATTTTTGTTTTTATCATCCTGGCGGCCAACGCGGATGGCCCGGTAAAAGCGTTTAACTCCTCGCATGTACTGAGGATTATCGCTTATGCAGTGGCTTTGGTTGCGGCGTTTACCGATCTGGCGGATGGTTATTTTGCCCGCAAATGGAATCAGGTTACGGATTTCGGCAAATTAATGGACCCGCTGGCGGACAAGATTTTTGTCGCCGGGATCATGTTAATATTAGTACAGCATCAATTACTGCCGCCTTTGATAGCAGTAATAATTATCTCGCGCGAATTTCTCGTCACCGGGCTTCGGATGCTCGCACTACAGAAAAATACAGTTATCGCCGCGGATATCTGGGGGAAAATCAAAACCGTTCTGCAAATGGTCATGATGGGAATTGGCGGATTAGCCTGGGTTGGTTTATTTGATTTACACGCCACTGTAATAAACGGAATCTCCATATGGGCAATATGGATAGTATTCCTGTATTTTATCGCAGCAATAACCATTTGGTCGGGACTCGGCTATTTCGTTAAATACAAAAAACTCTACATCGACTCGCTTAGTTAGAACCTGTTTGTAGTAACTTGCACCCGGCAGCCAACTGGTACATGAATGCCGGAACGACGACTCCATAAACAAATTGCGGGCTATAAATGTATTTTTATGATTAATATTAATATACAGCAAAACTTTGATAAAAAAAGGAAAGAATGAGCTCATTTTTTATATTATACTAAATCAATAGAAAGGAAAAACGGTCTTTTCTTATATAAGGAGGCAATTGCAAAAGTCTCCACAACAGACTTTTGCAATTAGCTCTAAGGTTTACTTGTTTAATAAACTATCCTGGAGGGATGAAAAATGAGCACAGATAAACTCGCAATAGCAAGGCAGGAAGAACTAATTTTCGGCAATGCGCCTAATCCGGTTGAAAGCGCCAGGGGGCTGGTGTTCGGCGGCGGACTGGTTTATCCTGAAGTCAACCTCACGGTCCCTGCGGGAACCGTAATCGACAAATCATCACTTCCCAATTTAAGGCGTGATTACTCAAATGCAGCCAGGGGAATTCTGCAGCGCGCTCATGAACTGCATTCCGAGGGCCTGGTCATTGAATTTGAAACACTTCTGGAAATGACTATGGATCCGGATATCGGCGTTGAACTGACTAAAGCAATGGTTGAGGTGTGTGAGGAGTATTATCAGAAATACGGACTGAAAAGCGAGATCCGCCTGACTCCGAACGACAGCAGGGATTTCGACCGTCCGCCGAAAATGAGAACCAGCGGCTATCTGGATGCAATGTTTGAGTTGTTTGAGCGCGGCGCTGAAGCCGGCGGCGATTTGTTGTCGATCGAATCCACGGGCGGCAAAGAAATTTGTGATGACGCTTTGATCATGTGCGACATTAAACAGGCGATTTTCTCGCTTTCCGTTCTGGGAGTCAGGGATATGCGTTTTTTGTGGAAGCGGATTGTCGATATCGCCGCCCGCACCGGAAAAATCGCGGGCGGGGATACTGCCTGCGGATTCGCCAACACCGCGATGGTGCTGGCTGAAAAGAAATACATTCCGTCAGTATTCGCGGCCGCGGTCCGGATAGCCTCCGTCGTCAGGAGTCTGGCGGCGATTCAGGAAGGCGCGACCGGCCCGGATAAAGACTGCGGCTATGAAGGGGTGTATTTGAAAGCCATTGCCGGTATACCAATATCCATGGAAGGTAAAACCGCCGCCTGCGCGCACCTGAGTTCGGTAGGAAATGTCGCGGCCGCGTGTGCGGACCTCTGGAGCAATGAGTCAATACAAAACATCAAACTCCTGGCGGGAATGGCTCCGACGGTTTACACGGAACAATTGATTTACGATGTCCGGCTGTTCAACTGCGCCTCCGCGAACGGCGGGGAAAATGCTTTGCAGCTCCGGAATTTGCTGTCTGAATCGGACATTCATTATGATCCGCAGGCGTTGATATTGGCGCCGGCAAATGTTATTTCAATCTCGGAAGCAATTATCAGCGGCGACAGTCCGCTCGAACAAACTAAGCTGGGAGTATTGAAAGGCCTGGAGATTATCAGTGCCGCGCTGGACAGCGGGGAGCTGGCCTGCGACGAAAAAGAAAACTTCTGGCTGGACAAAATACGTTCTGATGTGGAAAGTATTCCGGCTGATGAAAGTGCTTTCACGGACGAAATCATACCCTTGCTTGACAGGGAAAAATTCACCCCGGAAGAATACGGCTTGTAAAAAAAGTATCGAGTCCAGCGGCAAGCACGCTGGACTCGATATGGTTTGTTTTGACCATATAGAATATATGATTCAGCAGCTAAAGAGACCACCGTTGTTCTAACTACAAGAGCCAAAGCCAACATCACTCATAACCCTGATGATCAAGCATTCCCAACAAGCCCACGTTCACGCAAGCGTACAATCCGGCTCTAGCGCTACTTCTCAGTCACCGTAGACCGACTTGCATTCATATGTGGTTTTTGGCCGGTCACATGCTTTTTTTAGGCTTGTGCTACCTTGGTTTTAAGACCTCAAAACTAAGTTTTATGAAGCACAGTTTATGCGCGAATAAATTAGATATAAATATGTTTGATTATGTTGATGGCTTATTTTTTTCCAGAGCGGGCTTATACCGATTTGCAATCTTAGAGATAGTAAAGATTGCATTAATTATCCCTGAA
>CAZEXM010000143.1:0-5446 GCA_964515915.1 uncultured Victivallaceae bacterium | reverse complement strand
TATTTAAGCTCAATGATGTCGCCACGGCTGTCCCCAGCCGTGCTTCGTTTCACTTCTGAAATAATTAGAAATCCAATATTGTAAATTAATCTTGCAAAAAGTTCTGGCTAGAAATCTGTGTCACAAAGTGCAGAAGAACCCTTAAACCAATTGTTTTGTGAGGCATTACAATAAAAAAAATCCTGACTGCCTGAGTTGTAATATTTATTTTGTGCTTGAACCGGCGAGAGCTCCGCTGGCAAATGCCCACTGCAAATTGTAGCCTCCGCACGGCCCCTGCAAATCAAGAACTTCGCCCGCGAAAAATAAACCTTTCAATAAACGGCTTTCCAAAGTATCTGGATTGACTTTTTTTAAAGCAACCCCGCCGCGGGTAAGCATTGCCTTATCCCAGCCGTCCGTGCTTTTGACCCTGAGCGGCAGAGCGCTTAATAATGAACATAATTTATTGCGGGCTTCAGCTTTTAATACAGCCATTTTCGTATCAGCCGGGATGCCCGCTAATTCGCAAAATTCATTGGCAAGCGCTTTGGGTAAATCCTGAGATAAAATCCGGGATATTTGTCTTTTGCCGAAATGGAGTCGACGTTCCCTGAATAAATTCTGCCATTCCTCGAAATTCAGTTCGGGGAAAAGATTGATTTTCAAGGGTACTTCATGCGTTTTGGCCAGTAAATGCGATACGTCTCCGGCGAGGTCGATTATCGCGGGGCCGGAAACGCCATGATGAGTGAATAATAATTCACCAGCGCAGATATTTTTACGGTATTCAGGCAGGTCTATTGCCGCGGTCACTGCCGCAAAACTGATTCCGGCACAACGTCCGGGCCATTGTTCCACACAGCGTAAACCGACTAATGCCGCTAAGGGAGTATTTATTGTATGTCCGGCCTGTTTTGCCAGTAAATAAGCACTGCCGCCGCCGCTAAGCACCGGGTAGCCTTTGCCGCCGCCGGCAATTATTAGATAATCTCCCGCTGTTTTACCTTCGGACGTTTGAATCCCTTTAAGCCGGCCGTCCTCAATAATAAGTTTTTCCACTTTGCAGGAAGTCTTTATTTCAATATGCAGGTTTTTGCAAAGATTCAATAAAACCGTTAAAATATCTTTTGCGCTGCCGGATTTTGGAAAAACATGAAAACCGTCGACAACTTGAGTTTCCACGCCGTTAAGCGCGAAAAATTCACGTAATTTCCCGGGCGGCAGCAGCTTCAGGGCCTGCATGGTAAAACGCCCCTGCCGCCCGAAGCCCGCAGCTAACTGCGGAACATTCAGCACGTTGGTCAAATTACAGCGGCCGCCGCCGGATGCTGAAAGTTTCATTCCGGCTTGACTCTGCTGCTCAAAAATAATTACCCGGCAGCCGTTTTGAGCCGCGTTGATTGCCGCTGTTAAGCCCGCCGGGCCCGCTCCGGCAATGAGTACTGTTTTAATGTTTTGCGACATTAATGTTTCTTTTCCTTTCCGGGGCCATATGGGTAAGGTAGAAAGTCGAGCTCATCTTCGCCCAGGATTTTTGCCAGACTGTGCCCGATTGTGTGAATGTATCGAAAGCTGTTCGAACTCACCGCAAAAGCAAACAGCATTGTCGAGGCGAGTTCTAAAATTTGTTTTTTGTTCCAGAATTCACATTTTCGCGGATCAATATCTGAAACTGACTGCCACGAATCACAGGGCGACAAAGCTTCACCTTGTTTATCCAGGAGCAGGAAATTATTCATAATCCTGACTATTTCCAATTCGAATCCCCATTTTTCAGCTAATTCGGATGCTAAAGCACAGAGAATGAAATCGGCGCCAACGAGATCATCGAGCACCGGGCCCAGACAAAAATTGTCTGCCTGTAATTCGTCCGTTGATACTGCTTCAAAACCGCATTTACGCATAAAATACGCTATTTCGCTGATGTTTTTCGGGGCAAAACGTTCACTGGCTTTGAAAAAACGCTCCCAGAGTTCGAGCAAAACGCGTTCGGAGTCGTTGTCGAACCATTGCAGATGCACCGCGATCAAGCCGTCAATTATATTTAAATCTTCGGATTTCAAAAGTTTCGCGAAGTTATGCCGTCGTCGCCGCATGATGATAATCGCCTGCAGTTGATGGATAGCTTTACGCAGTTCGGGATTTGAACTTTCCTGATGTTCGGCTAAATATTCGCCGATCTCGCTTTCGTGCTTCAGTAATTCAGCCATGGCCTCCTGCACGACTTCAATATTGCCGTCATCCAGAAGACTGATTAAACTCTCGAGTTTATTCCGCATCATTTTCCTTTGCTTTTTCAGGAAATTTTCCACGCAGGGCGTTTGACGCTATTTTTTTGACATCAGCAGGGAAATCAGCCTTGACTATCCATTGTAAAAAACCCGGATTATCTATACATATATTACGCAGGGGAGTTCCTGAATTTTTACCGAAATTGACAATTACATGATCACCCCGCCACTTAAAACGATTGCTTTTGTCAATAGAATCAGGATCGCTCATGTCGCAAAATTCGTCAAGTCCGGCGACGTCGCGCGGCAAATCCGGATACATTCTCAGCTGCCCTTCCAGGATTTCAAGTGTCGCCAGAGTATCAGCCTCGGCGCTATGGGCGTTTTCAATCGTTTTGCCGCAGAAAAAATCATAGGCGCTGGCGAGATTGCGTGGAAATTTTTTGCAGAAAATGTTAAAAGCGTCTATCACATGGCGGTTTTCTGCCGAAAAGACTAAATTACAGCGTTTGAATTCGGCAGTAAGCAGCGGGATATCGAATTTCAGAATATTGTATCCGGCTAAATCACAATCGACGAAATATTTTAATAAATTTGTGGCGATAAGCTCAAAAGCCGGTTCGTTTTCGACATCTTTGTCATAAATCCCGTGAATTGCACTGGCGTCCGCCGGAATCGGCATTTGCGGATTGACCCGCCGGGTTGTTATCTGTCTCTTTCCGCCGGGAGATATTTTCACGACGGAAATCTCCACGATGCGGTCGTTTGTTATTGATATACCGGTTGTTTCAAGGTCAAAAAATATTAGCGGCCTGGTCAATTTCAAATCATGCATGGCAAAATTCCTGTTATATGTTCTTTAAAGTTTAAATACGCGATTTTATTATTTGCGATTATGGACAACTATTCTAAAAAACATAACTTCCTTTTTAGCTTATATCAATAATGTTTTCTAAAAAAGATTAATTAAGATATCGAAAATAATCGCTTTCCATTTGTATTTCTCATATAATCGACTAATATATAAGCGTTAGTGTTTATCTTGAATAACCAGAGTTATTTAGCATACAACAGGTGCTGTAGTGCTCTGGTTTTTTGTTATTAAAATATAATTCGGGGCTATCGATGGCTAAAATTTTTCTTACAGGGATAACCGGCCTGGTCGGAAGTTCCTTTGCTACAGGTTTGTTAAAGCAGCGTGACGATATTGAGATAGTCGCTCTTACTAGAGCGGGTGCGGTACAAACTGCTGCGGAACGTGTGGAAGATGTGATTCGGGAGCAATGTGCATTTGATGGTTACCCGGAACTCGCGGACAAATTTCTAAAGTCAATCAGGGTAATTTCCGGAGATGTTACGGAAGTTGATCCTGAAACTTTCGCCGCGCTGCCGGAACTTGCCGGTGTTGATACAGTTTTTCATTGTGCGGCGGACGTCAATTTAGGTAAAGATCCCACTGGCAAAACCTACCGGATCAATTATAAGGGCACAGAAAATATCATAGGCCTGGCAAAACTTTTAAAAGTTAAAGAATTCCACTACGTTTGCACCGCCTATATCGCTGGAAAATTGAATGGCCGTGCGATGGAAGATAATCCTGTAGATTCCGGTTTTTTCAATCCTTATGAGGAAAGTAAATATAAAGCTGAAATACTGGTTCGCAGTGCGGGTATTCCGTTTTCAATTTACCGCCCTTCGATTATCGTTGGACAGCGCAAAGATGGTAGAATCCGCAAAGCTTTAGCTTTTTATCGCATTCTTGAATTCATGGCTAAACTTAAAAAGCATACCTGCTCGAAAACTAAGCAGGACCCAGCCAATCACGTAAATCTGAATTTGCATTTCTCCGCTGAAAATACGAAAACTATTTATTTCGTGCCGATTGATTATATTCAGGAAGCCATCGTTAAATTATTTCAATCCCCGGTGTGCGGCAAAGCTTTCCATATTACCGGGAACAGTCCGGTTTCCACACAGCAAATCCTTGACGCAATGTGTGGTACATTGAAAATTGATAATGTTACTCTCGGAGCGGAAAATCATGATCCGACGCGGGATGAAAAATTATTAACCCGCTTTCTGGGGGATTTGCTGCCATATTTTTCTTCAGAAATTATTTTTGATCAGAGCAATGTATATGAAGTTGCCGGCGATGAAATCCTTGACTGGGAATTTGGTCCGGAAAGTCTGTGGACTATGGTACAAACCTATTATCGTGATTTCTTCCCGAACGTGGAATGGCTGCAGAAATTAGTAGCAAAATAACCCGCGGCAATTAGAATGTTAGTTGATTTTCACACGCATTACTATCCCGATAAAATAGTTGAACGCGCCATGCGCCATGCGAGGAAATTTTTAGAGTTTGCGCCCGCCGCGGATGGAACCCGCGCCGCTTTACTTAAATCAATGCGGAAAGCCGGAATTGATTATTCTCTGGCCCTGCCGCTGGCAAACACTCCCGACAATGTTCGCGGTGTCAACAGATGGGCACAGATAAATAATCAAGCACCGGTTTTTTTACTGGGTTCTATCCATCCTCTGACTAAAAATCCTGCTGAAATGATTTCGCAAATCGCGGCAATGGGGCTTAAAGGCATTAAAATGCATCCCGAATATCAGGATTTTTGTTTTGAAGACGAAAGTTTGTTCCCGATTTGGGAAGCCTGTATTGAAAATGATCTTTTTGTTTTAACTCATACCGGCGAAGACATCGCTTTTTCCGCTCCTTACCATTCTGACCCTCGCCGCCTGAAAGCATTTCACGAGCGCTTCAAAGAGTTGAAATTAGTGTTGGCGCACCTGGGTTCCTGGGGGATGTGGGACGAAGTCGAAGAATTTATAGCGGGGCTGCCGGTTTATCTTGATTTGGCTTTTACGCTGGGAAGGATCCCCGGCGAACAGCTTGTCCGCATAATCCGCAAGCACGGAGCGGAACGTGTTTTATTCGGCACGGACAGTCCGTGGTGTGATCAGAAAAAAACACTCGAACATTTCCGTAATCTAGCTTTAAGCGACAGAGAAAAAGATTTAATTCTCGGCCTGAACGCGGCACAACTTCTAGGCGTGGCTTCTTAGTGTGCTTACTATATATAGACGGAATCGACAAAAAACAAAAAGATAACGAAACCGCCGTTCGGCTTTTTGAAAAGATGTTCGAGTCTCGCGGTAAAATCTTATTTTTTCACAGTCATCCCATGGAAAATAAAGTATGTTTGCAAAAAGTAGTCACAGGA
>CAZEXM010000142.1:0-5497 GCA_964515915.1 uncultured Victivallaceae bacterium | reverse complement strand
TAGGAAGGCGGTAGTTATTATGCCGCAGAACAGATTTTTGTGAAGAACCTAAAATCAGCAAAAAAATATCCTGCCGTTTAAAAGTAGTAAAATATTATTCCATTCTTTATTACTGTATATTAGTGTAAAAATTTGACAAAAGTATTTCCAGCGTACATATTACTACAGTATTTTAGCGACGAAACAATTCAATACAGAGGTATTTTAATGGACCATGGCAAATTGCCTGAAGAAATGCAGGGGAACTGGATTTGGGAAAAATCTCTTCTTGATGCGCCAAATTCATCTCTGCTTATCCGTAAAGAATTTGTACTTGGTTACAGCCACAGCGTTGCCGATTTCTGGATTAGCGCGAATTGTTCATATCAATTATTTATCAACGAACGCCTGGTCGGCTTCGGGCCGCGCGCAAATCATTCCGCCCACACTACCTATGTTGACGAATACGATCTTTCATATTACCTGCAGCAAGGCTCTAACGTTATCGCCGTAATAGTTTCATACACCTTGCCGAAAAAACGCCGTCATATATTAAAAGTTCCCGGTTTGTGGTGTCAATTAAATCTGGATCGCGAAGCTTTTTTGTGGACTGATAAAAGGTGGGACGTGCTCGAAGGGAACCATTTCATCAGGCCCCGTTCACACGTGAATGACAAACGCGGAATGACTGAATCCATAGATTACAACGACTATCCGGCCGGCTGGATGAAAAATCCCGCTCACCTTGACGCAAGATGGCGCAAACCTGACTATGTAACCCCTATTCAGGAAATCAAAGACAACCTGAAAATATGTCCGTTAACCCCGAACGGCATTGACGATATTTATTTTTTCGAGAACCTTTCCAAAGGCACTTACAAACCTGCTTGTGCTGTAACGCATGTTAATTTCAACGATATTTTTGCCGAGACCGGCGTCTATGCGGCGGTGACTTTTTTATTCATGCAGTCAGAACAAGAGTTGGAAATAGAGCTTATCGCCGACGAGCCTTATAAATTTTTCTGTAACAAATTATTGGCCAAAGCCAAAAATAAACAAGACGATAAACTCTTCAGTTCAGAAAATAATAAAATAACTTTAGAATTAAAAGCCGGTTGGAACCGCTTGCTCGTGCTTCAGGAAATCGACGAACCCGGTGCCGGAATCACTTTTTTCTTTCCATCAATGCCGGTCAATGAACTTAAACTTTTTCAAGATACTATTGAAGGCGCGAATATTTGCTGGAATATTGCCGGCCCGTTGCGGATGCCCTTGAGCGAAGCGGCTCCGTCTATTTCCTTTGAACGCCTGAACTCTCATGCCTATACTCCATCTTTTCAAAATGCCCTGGATATTTCAAGCTGTCTGAAACACTGCTCTTTTAAATTAACCCAAGTAAAATCAGAGGCTTCAATCACTCAGGGGGAATATTTGTTATTTAAGCTCGAAGAACTTAAATATGGATTTTTATTTCTGGAAATAAACGCTTCCCAGGGCGATATCGTTGATATCAGCCTCGGTCAATATATCGACGAAAATGATTTTCCCCTGAACGCGGACGGCATTAAAAACACGCATACAATGATTTGCCGGAACGGAACAAATAAATTTGTAAAATTCAAACCGGAAGAAATTTGTTACCTGATGCTTTCCGTCCGCAAGGCTGACGGCAAAATTAAAGCCCGGGACCTAATGCTTTCCGAATTTTCCCGCAATCATAATAAACTCACTTCTTTTGCCTGTTCTGATGAGAAATTAAATAAAATCTGGCAAATCGGCAGTAATTCCATACAACGTGCTGCGTCATTTATATGTCAAAACGAACCCAGCATTCTGAACACTTGCTGCCTGGGGGATTTTTACTTCCAGAGCTGTAATGTAATCAGCATTTTCAGTGATTATCATTTAGCCGAAGTATGGCTGCGCAATTTTACTGAAGCGCAGTTTGAAAACGGCAACATACCCGCAATATCCTTTGGTGAAAAAACATATTCTCAAATCTCGCATCTCTCCCTCTTTCCCACCTGGCTGCTTTTTCATTACCGGACCAGTGCCGACGATGGATTCCTGAAAAGAATGGTGCCGCATCTTGATTTGATTTTTGAGTTGTTCGACTCGCTCATTGACGAAAAAACCGGCCTCTTTAAAGATGTCGACCAACGATTCAAATCTACCTGCAAGCTTGACGCTTTCAGCGGCCAGCAGGGCGGCATAAGCACAACCATCAATGCCTTATACTGCCGTTTTCTACTTTCCGCAGGTGAAATATACCGCAACCTGGACCGTCCGAACGACCTGTTCAAATGTTTCAAACGGGCAGCAATTATAACTAAAAAAATAAATAAATGCAATTGGAACGCCAAACAGCATCTTTTCGCTGTAAATGACCTTGACCTTGAAAATTGTTCCGATTTATTCACTAATTTTATAACAGTTTATTCCGGTATGGCGACGAGTTCCGAGATTGAAAATATTTTCCAGCGTTTCTTCTATCTGGAGCCGCCTTTTGCCCGCAACCCGGAACAAAGTGATTTACCTTACTTTAATTTTTTATTCACGGAAACAATGTTTGCCCTGGGGCAAACCCAATGGACCCTGGAATATATCAAAGATTACTGGACACGGCGAATCGACCCAAAAAGCTCGGCATGGCGGGTTCGCCCCGACGCGAAAGAAATAGCGACTACTGATTTTTACCGGGGTAACACGGTTTGTCCTAATGTATTCCTGCTGCGTGAAGTCGCTGGAATAAGAATTGCCGAACCCGGTTATACAACCATTTACTTCAACCCCGTGCTTGATTCCGTAAAATGGGTGAAACTTGTACTGCCGGCGGCTTACGGGAGTATAAAAATTGAGTGGGAACTCTTTGAGGACGAATCTCTTGAGGTAATAATTGATGCCAAGTTCCCGATGAAAGTATTACCTGAACTATCCCCTGAAACACTCAAAAATACAACTTTTTCCTTAGGTAAAAATGTTACTCTTCTTGATGCCACTACGATGTCGAAACAAGAATGATTATTCGCGTTCTCAGTTAAAAAAAACTATTGCCCGGCGGCCGGACACGATAACCCGGTTTTCCAGGTGCGCTTTTACCGCGCGGGTCAACACCCGCCGTTCAATATCTTTACCGATACGGTTCAAATCTTCCGGGTTGAGTTCATGCGTAATACGTTCGACATCCTGTTCGATAATCGGCCCTTCGTCCAAATCGCGAGTCGCGTAATGCGCGGTCGCGCCGATCATCTTAACCCCATGTTCCCAGGCGCGTTTGTAAGGGGATCCGCCCTTGAAAGCGGGCAGAAAAGCATGATGAATATTGATTATCCCCCCGCCAAAATTCTCAATAAAGTCATTCGACAAAATCTGCATGTAACGCGCCAGCACAAGCAGGTCAATATGATGTTTTTTCAATAAAGCGAGGACTTCAGCTTCCTGCTGAAGTTTTCCGTCTTTTCGTACGGGGCAGCAATAATAAGGTATTTTGAATTTATCGGCGACATGTTCAAGTTCCGGGTGATTGCCGATAATCAGAGGAATTTCGCAAAATAAATCCTTTTCCTGCTGATGCACCAGCAAATCGTACAGGCAGTGAGAAGTTTTGGAAACCATTATCGCCGCCCGGGGAATCCGGTCGGAATACTGTATCGACCAGAGCAGAACAAGTTTTTCAGCTAATTCGCCGAAGCGTTTTTCCAATTCCGCCCGCGTGACGGCCAGGTCGCTTAAATCTAATTTTATCCGCATATAGTATTTGTTTTCATATAAGTCCGTATACTGCTGGCAGCGTAAAATATTAAAGCCGCTGGTATAGAAAAAATTAGATATTGTCGCCAGTAAACCTTTCCGGTCATCGGATTGGATCAAAAAAACCGCGTATTTCATTGGTATTCCTAAAATTTGATTATTTTTCTTTAATATACTCACAAAAACAACAATAGTCAAAAGGCGAACGTCGCCCTCCCTCGAACGTCGCCCTCGTTTGTATAAAAGATGTGAGCGGTCAAGTGTTCTCTACTCAAACCGCGGGTTGCGGGTTATTTTGACAGGATAACAAGATAAACAGGATTAAAAATCCCTGTAAGGGGTTCTCACCGTAGTATTTTAACCCACCGCGTTGCGGTGGGCTACGGTGAGAAACCTCGTTGAGGTTTTAAACTTAATAACAAGCTAAACAAATGAGGCAATTGCAAAAATCCAACACAAGCATGATTTTTAATCCCGCAGGGATGATTTAACCGTAGCCCCGGGTGCAACCCGGGGTTTATCTACAAACCCAATTAAGCTCCACAGGAGCGGTTTAATCATCACTTGTTCAGCCGACCTTAACGGGGCGGCTTTTTTTTTGCACTTTGCTACTATGAAAGATGTGTTGCTCTTCAAACTTGAATCTTCTATCCCGGATTAAAGTTTAAAGTACGAAATTGATTTTTTTAACTTACGCAAAAGCTAAAGTATGTATTTTTTCCAGCTCTAAACTTAATTCATTTTGCGCTTTGGTAATATCATACAATTCCTGCAGGCCTAACCAGAATTCTGCGCTATTGCCAAAAAACTTACTTAATCTTACCGCGGTGTCGGCGGTAATCGCACGGTTGCCTTTAATTATCGCGTTTATACGGCGTACAGGCACCCGTAGTTCCCTTGCCAGTTTGCTCTGAGTCAAATTATAATCTTCCAGAAATTCAGCTAAAGCAAGTCCGGGATGAACGTTTGTAATATCAGTCATTGTTTTTCCTCGTTAATTTAATGATAATCTGTAAATTCCACATCACACGCGCCAGTTTCAGACCAGTTGAAACAGATACGATATTGTTTGTTTACCCTTATGGAATACTGATTTTTCCGTTTTCCTTTTAACTGTTCAAGTCTATTGCCTGGAGGTATCAATAAATCAGTAACTTCCTTTGCCAGGTGAATATAGCGTAATTTTAATAATGCTTTCTGTTGTAAATTGCTGTCAAGGTTTGTTCTTTTTCCCAACCATATATTATGTGTTGATTTATTCTTAAAATTCTGAATCATAAAAATTCTCTGTAAGCGGTCAAGCTTATTTTTTTATAAGTTTAGCGGCTTCGATTTAAGTTCAAGATAGCGTTTATCTTGTTATAAGTATTTATGACTCAAAACTTAGTTACTAAATCTTTAATATAAAATATAACCCCAAAGGTTAAAAGTCAAGTTTTTTTCAAAAATTAAAGAATTTTACAAACTCACAAAGTAGTTCGAAAAAGTATATCCATTAATATTGAGGGCGATATTCACCCCGTAATGCCTCAGTCAATTTTGCTTGAAATAAGCAATGAAATGATTTTCTCAGCTCCGCAGGAGCGGCCTAACCGTAGCCCCGGGTACAACCCGGGGAAACATGGTATCGCCTCATAATTAAGCTCCGCAGGAGCGGCTGAACAAGTGATGATTAAGCCGCTCCTGCGGAGCTTATATTGGGTTTGTACGATAAAAACCCCGGGTTGCACCCGGGGCTACGGTTAAATCATCCCTGCGGGATTAAAAA
>CAZEXM010000141.1:0-6090 GCA_964515915.1 uncultured Victivallaceae bacterium | reverse complement strand
ATATAGCACGTCGTAAACATTATTCTGCCGCTATAGCGGCTTAGTTCAAGCAGTTGGCAACCGATTTACGTGCAAAATACAAGCAGTTGGCAACCGTTTTGCAGGCAGTTGACAACCATTTCGCAACCCGTTGACAAGTGTCATATAGGGCATCTGGCATTGCGAAATGCCGTTCACAGCGTTCTGCTGAATGCGTAAGGGATTTAGCTTGCCCTCCCAAAATGGGTTTAAAAGAACGATACCGGCATTAGCAAAGCATTCTCAGGATAAAACTATAGGAAAAAGTTTATGAACCGTTCTCAATGGCTGTTTTACGCTAATG
Source organism: uncultured Victivallaceae bacterium (assembly GCA_964515915.1). GTDB lineage: Bacteria > Verrucomicrobiota > Lentisphaeria > Victivallales > Victivallaceae > JAHOYW01. Next base: position 5,768 of record CAZEXM010000141.1, on the reverse strand, counting down.
CATTGTGCAGATAAGCAAGGTAGTTTTTACTGCCTTGTCCCGTGTTGAAAGTGCGGGCTGACTTTTCGAGGCGCGTGAAAATCGCATTGAATTCAGCCTCACAGCTCGGATATAAGGCCAGGGCCAATGCCGTCGCCTGCCAGACTAAGTCATGCATCTGATTTATGCGGCGCCCGTCTGGACGGCGGCGCATGGCGGAAAATATTTCCTTAAAGTCAGCATCACTTAAAGATAGTCCTGACTGACTGCTGAAATCTATAATAGGTTGTTCAACGGTTGCGAAAAAAGTAACATATTCTTCGGGGTAATGTTCAAGGTCGGGAGGCGTTCTGTTTCCCCGGAACAAGGCACGGATAGAATCAGCCCGCCAATGGATAATTTTGTTTTCGCAGACAATATCAATATTTTCACGCTGCGGAATAATCAAATTATCATTATCATCCAGTTGAAAAGCCATTGTCAGAGACGGAATTTCTTTTCCTGCCCCTAACTCTTTTTTGCACAACTCCCGCAGCGATGGCAGCATTTTTTCTTTATCAAACATATCATCGGTCATTTCTTTTTCCTTGTCTTTGCTTTGGTGGAAGCTTTAGTTTTGCGAGGTTTTGCAGCCGCTTTCTTCCTAGTTGTGGAAACAGCTTTTACTGGTGCGACTATTTTGCTTTTTTTTGGTCTGCCGGGTTTACGTTTTTTGGACGTACTTGCTTTTGTAGCAAGCGTTGTTTTTTTTGGTCTGCCACGTTTACGTTTTGGAATATTGATATCATCATCAAGCGAATCAAGTTCGATACCGAAAATACCACTCAGAGCATCTTCGTCAATATCTGCCGGAGCAGCGCTATCGACCAAGGCATCGGTGATATCGGTTGAAAATAATTCGTTCTGGTCTACACCGCGCAACAAGAAAAACAATTCCGGCTCTTTGTCCAACCTGGCTCCGATACCATACATAACTGCCGCCAGATGCTTGCATAAATCTGCCCAGTCGGGGCAGTTGCAAATCATCTTAATTTCTTTGGGGGTCGGAAACATACCTTCATTTTCACGGCAAAGAAGTTCGATGATTTCCGGGCTGAGTTTCCCATTTATCAAATCAATCAGCGAAGCAATTTGTCCAGCGCATTCTCGTTTGATTTTCTTCCATTTTTTCTGAGATAATTCCTTAATGCTAATGTCGATTTCATAAAGTTCTGAGCCCATTACCTTGGCAATGATTTTCCCTTTGGTGATATTGAGGTCAATCACCGCGCCACTGCGAACATAGCTGCGGGCACGCGGCAGGCGGCTTTCGTAGTCACGATAAGATTCAATGTTATCGCACCAGGCTTTGCCCCAGAATGTTTTAGCTATTTTGCGTCCCTCAATGACTATTGGAGAGAGATTTTCTCCTTTCTTGGTCAATGCTTTGATTTTTTTCTGTGCCTGCAACTTTCGCTGCGCCACCGTAACGTATTGCGGGAAACCATAATCATAATCACTATATCTGTTCCAACGGGACATTTTTTGCTCCTTTATAAAAAATTATATGATAGACCTTACATCGAGTTCAACAAATTTCAACAACTCATCGTTATTCATATCCGTTAACAATTTTTCCGCTCCATGACCGAGCAACGAATCAGCCAAGTCTTTTTTCTCGTCAATCAAGGCATCTATTTTTTCTTCGATGGTGCCTTTGCAGATGAATTTGTGTGCCAGCACGTTTCGGTGCTGACCGATACGAAAGGCGCGGTCAGTAGCCTGGTTTTCAACTGCCGGATTCCACCAGCGGTCGAAATGCACTACATGGTTGGCGGCAGTCAGATTAAGTCCGGTTCCGGCAGCTTTCAATGACAGCACAAAGAATGGCGGACCGGATTCGCTTTGAAACTGTTCCACCAGATGTTGACGTTTTTTGATAGAAGTACCACCGTGCAATATCAATCCTGGACGTTTAAAGCAACGGGACAAATGTTCATGCAAAGGTTCAGTCATTTCCCGGAATTGAGTAAAGACCAGCATTTTTTCCTGCCGCGAGTCAATTTCTTCGGCGATGTCCGTCAGGCGGAGAAATTTTCCGCCGGATTCCGGATCGTATTCACCGTTGCCGGAAAACTGCGCCGGATGGTTGCATATCTGCTTGAACATCATCAGGTATTTGAAAACCAGTCCTCGTCGCTGAATATCGTCGGATTCTTTAAGTTCTCTTGCCATTTCACGAACCGCCTGCTGGTAGATTACAGCCTGAGGTTTGGCCAGTTGACAATATACTTTCATCTCAGTTTTATCCGGCAGATCGGAAATAATGCTTTTATCGGTTTTCAGTCGACGCATGATATATGGTTTGGTCAACTGTCGCAATGGCGCATAATTGACATTGTCATCGTCGGTATTCAGCTTTTTGATAAACTCCTTGAAAGCAGTTAAATTTCCGAGCAATCCGGGACTGATGAAATTGAATATGCTCCAAAGATCGCTAATACGGTTTTCCACCGGCGTACCGGTAAGCGCCAGACGGCGCGCGCTACGCAGTGAGCGAACTGCTTTACTCTGTTTAGAGTGCGGGTTTTTAATAGCCTGAGCTTCATCTACGATAACTGCGGTCCAGTTGATTTGATGCAACACTTTCAGGCGCGACAGCATGCCATAAGTCGTAACTACAGCGTCAAACTGTTGCAAAAACGCTTCAGGGCTAGAGTTCAGTTTTTTAATCTCGTCATTGTCTAAAGCCATCGGATGCAAGATACCGAACCGCAGTTCCGGGGTGAATTTTTCTGCTTCTTTCTGCCAGTTCTGTAATAATGAAGCCGGGACCACTAATACCGCCGGAGTTTCGGCGGTATCGCCGCGTTGTTTCAAAAGTACAAGGAGAGTAAGTACCTGCAAGGTTTTCCCCAATCCCATATCATCTGCTAGGCAGCAGCCCAAGCCAAACTCGGTCATGCGCCAGAGCCAGCGCACACCATCGAATTGATATGGGCGCAAAGTTTTCTGCAATTTGGGCGGAAGTTCAGGTAGAACGATGCTCGATGGGCTGTCTAGTTCAGCCAATAGCTTTTTCAATTCTCCGGAAGCATTGACAGAACAAAACTCTTGGTCGACTTCCGGCATATCGCTGAAGTCTTTCAAATTGGCTCCAGCCAACATTCGCAGACCTTGTACAAAAGAAAAACCGGCTTCGGCAGCTTGACCGGCTTCATCCCACTGCCGTAGCAAATCCCGGATTTTATCCGGCTCCGCCTCGACCCATTCGCCTTTGATACGTACTAGTCCACCGTCTGAATGAAGTATTTGTTCCATTTCATCGCGACTAAGCTCCATTCCATTAAGAGTGGTCTTGAACGAAAAATCCAACAAAGCGTTAATGCCGATTTTCTGTCCTTTTTTCAAATCAATGTTAACTGATACTTTTACTTTCGACGGCGACGTATTTTTCCAAATATTGGCAATGCGGACAATAACGCCGCTTTCCTCAATTGCCGGAATATCGTGCAGGAAATCGTATGCCTGACGCGCGGTCCAGACCTGTGGACGAAAAATTCCGCGACTTTCCTGCAACTGCGCAATCAATTTACTTCGTTCACTGGCTCCTTGTACTGGTTTTAACAAAGTCAGCAAAGCGTTACGGTCATTAGCATAGGCTTTGACCGCCGCGCCCAGCGGCAAGTGCTTGGGGCTGTTGTTTTCAGACAGCCGGTGAATGAAGGTGGCGATGAAAGCAAATGGATAAGTACCGGTCTTGTCCTGTTTATTTTCAGCCAGATGAAAACTGACTTTACCAACATTTTTCCAAGCTGGATTCAGTTTCCTTACCCATTCGCTAAATACGCCTGAATAATTATTGTATTCATTTTGAACAAAGCATTCCAGTGCGGTTCTAAGTTCCATAAGCCAGTCGGCATTGATATATTCCGCACCACGCAAAGGCGGTGCCTCCAATACCTCAAAACCAAAAACTGAAACATCCGGTCGAATACTGTCGAACAACGCAGTCAAATCGCGGTTTTCAGGTTCCTGCGCATGACAGAGGCGGGTTACAAATTCCCGCGCCTGATTACGAAAATAACGGAATGATGCGGGAATTCCAGATGGCAATTCTTCGCGGACCAGCGTAAACAAGCCGGGACCATTGCCCAGAGAAAAACTTTTCATCAGCTTGTCTGCCGTATTTTTCGGTGCGTTCCAGATTTCGTTAGTATTTTGTGTGTTAGCCGACTCAATACGCAAATGTCCAGCCGGACTTAATATTAATTCAATATTCATAAGAGCTTGGGCAAAAAAGTTCCTCCAAGTAATCGTCTTTTTTTATCATTTTATTCTCTATTTTGTTTCGCGGTCGTTGACCCATTACAGGATTTTGCGTTTAAGAAAAATCGCTCTCTTTTTCGAAAAGTCAAGAGCGAAACATAAATTTGTAATATGCTTTTTACTTGATTATATTATAAATGTTAATCAACTTTGGCAAAAGGCATATCATGAAAATTTAATTATCATCCATGATTTGCGAAAATATGGAGTAAAAACAATATGGCGGCTAAAATACCTCAAAAGCTTCTGCCGTGGGTGGAAGCACGAAAAAAGCATCATCTGCCTCATGCGCAAATCCAGATGGCGCGGGAATTGGGAATGAAGCCCAAAAGTCTGGATAAACTGGCAAATTGCAAACAGCAACCATGGAAGTTACCATTGGCGGCCTTCATTGAAGAACGTTATTACAAGCGCTTCAAAAAATCGCGCCCGGATAATATCACCAGCATTGAATCACGTGTGCCCGAAAAGAAAAAGAACCGTAACCATACAGAAAAGCCAACAATATAATTTTATCCTTTGAAAATATGCTGGTATTTTTAATCTTGGATCGTCTTGAGTATTGAATAAATTATCAGTTTTTTGAAATATCATGGAAGTTAAAATGCAGAAAAATGGTTCTTGATTTATCATTTATTTTGTGAGCAAATATAGTCTCAAGATATGCTGTGTTTGTTGATTATCGTATTTTCGTAGACGCAATATCCCCCATTCCGGGGTTCTTGCGTTCGCGAACGGATGATTTTGACAAGACGGCAGCTTACAACATGTTTATTTCAAGACAGTTACGGCCGTTCGTTTAGCGTTCGGATTCATGCACCGTTCGTTTGCGTTCGTTTGGATAAATTTACCGTTCGTTTAAAATTTGCATCAGCGTTCGTTTAGCGTTCGTTTTCACCTCAAAAAATCACTTTTTAACGCTTTTTACCGTTCGTTTATTAATATTTCAACTGCAATAAATACATTACGTATGCGAACACTCCAACCCTGTCCTGATAGCAAAAATATGGAGTTTTCCCATTCTTTCTGACAGGCGGCATATACAGTTTTGGGGTCTTTGGATGGATGTTTTACTTGATTCAATGGAAATAAAAAACGCAATCCCATTGAGAACCTTTTTGACCTTAAAAGTCATTGAAAACCTGATTGAAAATTTCCATTGCGTATTTCATTGAAAATGATTGCAAATCCATTGAAAATTTCAATAAGCAAAAGCCTGTTTTTGAGCGTAAATATACTGTTTTGCAATGGAAAATTTCCATTGCGTATTTCATTGCAAATGATTGAATATCCATTGCAAATGATTGAAAACCCATTGCAAATTTGCAATCATCATTGAGACACATTTAACTAAGTTAAAATAAAGGAGTTACAGAAAATATTTTCATTAAAATTAACTTTTTTCAATGCAATGACATCGGGACGAGGGATATTGCGTCTACGAAAACACTAAAACCAACAAACACAGCATATCTTGAGAC
>CAZEXM010000140.1:0-6121 GCA_964515915.1 uncultured Victivallaceae bacterium | reverse complement strand
ATACTATAGCATTAAACTGCATGTTTGTAAAGTTTATTTATTTACAATCCCTTAGGGAATTCTTTCATAACCTTCTCTGTCAAGGCTTCATATTTGCTTGTGTCAAGTTCACTGTTGGTAACATCCATGTCAATATTTATTCCAAGGGATTTCTGACAATCTTCTTCATTGGCAATACCTATATCAACGTATTTTACCAGTTCAGTCATTACTTCTGGAGCGGTTTTCCCGTATTTCCAGAGTTTTCCCCGAAAATTAAAATCACAGGATATTGTCAATCCCATTTCTCTCGCAATTTTTACTGCTTCCGTAGATAACTCGGCGGCAGAAGCGCTGATTGCCGGAGTGACACCTGTAATATGAAACCAGGAAGCTCCAGCGAAGGTCGCTTTCCAGTCAATATCTCCTGGTTTTGCCTGAGCAATAGAGGAAGATGCTCGGTCGTAAACAACCTTTGACGGTCTCTGGTTGGCTCCGGCTTCAAGGAAGTAAATCCCCATACGACCGGAACTCTTGATGATTTTCGAGACATCAACATTAAAACGGCGTAATTCCCCAATGCATGAACTGCCGATATCATTGTCTGGGATTACTGTTACAAAAGCTGCATCTATTCCAAAGTGAGCGAGTGACACTGCGACATTAGCTTCGCCTCCGCCAAAAGTGGCTTCCAGAGATGGGGACTGAAAGAGACGTTCGTGCCCAGGCGATTTAAGCCTGAGCATTATTTCTCCAAAAGCGATAGTTTTTTCTGACATAATTTTTCTCCAGTACCGGAAATTGAAAATTTTAAGATATAGCGCGTATTTGTTTCGTTTTATTTAATCTTGATTTTATGTTTTATTTCTTTGACTCTACATGCTTCCAGACGATTTTTATAAAAATGATCCAAAGGATAACAGCCTGATACCATACCGTTACGCGGAGCATTGGTGCAATCTCCGAAAGTCCGGCAAATATGACGACGGTCAAGATCTTTGCCAGCTAAGGAATCCGCGCAAATGTCATGATATGATAATACCATGCGCCCGATGCCAACAAAGTCAACCATATTATTTTCAAGAACGTATTCACCGACATTCGGCAGCCATTCCTGCAAGTAGGTATAGCCTGACCCGACAAAAAGTACGTCAGGACAAAGTTTTTTTAATTCAGCGACAGCATTAATTTGTCTGGCTACGCCGACCAGCGGGTCTTCCGGCGGCAAATATCCGTCTGCTACCGGGTAATATGCCGGGCGCTGAATATGTGGATTATAGTAAGGACTACCGACTGACGTGCAAATCATTTTAACGCCGTACTCCTGCGCCATACGGATAAACGCCACAGTCTCGGTTAAATCATAGCCAAAGCCCGTTCCATTTCCGCCGAAAGCATATTTATATTCACCATCCCAATCCATTGGCTTGCCGACATCCCCTTGACCTTTTTCGTATGGAAAACAATCAAAAATGCTTAATCTCATGGAAATATCCAGTTCAGGAACTTCTTTTGAGATTCCTTCCGCTATTTCCCGAAAGAAGCGGGTGCGGTTTTCGAAACTTCCGCCGTAAATTCTTGGACGGTCAACAGCGCTTAAAAATTCATGTCCAAGATAACCGTGAGCGTGCTTTATATCAACAAAATCAAATCCTGCCTGATGAGAAAGTTTTGCCGCCTTGATGAAATGCGCGATAATATCTTTTACTTCATCATCACACACCACACAGCTTGCGTCATTGCCGAATTTTTTATCCAGTAAAGGGTGACTGTAAGCTGTTTTTGATTCGAGTTTTTTATCATCATTCGGGTGCGAAAAACGCCCCGAGTGTGTTAATTGAATGCCAATATAAAGATCGTCAGCAGTACCAAAAATCTTTTTATGTTCCTCGACCATCTTTTTACGTAGATTTGCGATATTATCGACAGATTCTTCAGTCATCATCATTTGCCGGGTATTACTCTTGCCGCTTTTCATTACCGCCGCTGCTTCGCAACCGTAAAGAAGTTTAGCTCCGCTGCGCGCGAATCTCAGCCAGCGTCTTTCGGTCAGCTCCCCAGGTGAACCATCCGGTAGACAATCCCAGCCTTCCATAGGCAGAATGCACCAGCGGTTGCCAATAGTGCGACCTTTGTATTCAATATTTTTCCCTAGAGGAGATTCTGCGCCAATACGAGTTTGTTCAACAGCATTGAGTTCGATTCCTAATTTTTTAGCATTAGCATCAAAATCCTCTATGCTTTTCAAACTTGATATTTTTTTGTAGTTACTCATGTATTATTTCCTCAAAATCGTTTATTTTTGCGCATGTGGACTAGAATTATTTCGCAATCTTCCAGTGCCTCGTAAGTATGTTCGAGCATGGCGTCAAACTGTATTGACTCACCAGCTTTTAATTCATGTTTTTCATTTGGGAGATAAAATACTAAATGACCCTTGAGAACCCAGCATAATTCGTAATCATCACGATGTAATCGTGGTTTAGAAATCTTTGCCCCGGCGGGAGCTGTTCCACGAATACAGCGCATATTACCATAATTGACGCTTTCAAAAGAAAAACCGTCGTTTTTATATTTTTTAGAGCTTGCTAGATGAGCTGTACGGTTTTCTGCCAAAGCAATCAAATCGGATGCGGTCAGCCCCAGAACTCTTGCCAGACGAAATATTGTTTCCAGTTCAGCAACGCATTGATTGCGTTCCAGTTTTGAAATAACGCTAGCGGAAACTCCTGATTTTTCCGAAAATTCAGCAATATTTAAATCTTCTCTTTTACGTAATTCACGCAATATAGAAAAATCGTATATTTTATTTCCCATGAGATAATCCTATTTATTATATATTTCGTTCTTGTTGAATTCTGCCCAGACAGTTTCAAACCAGCCGTCACAATGCGGCAGTTCGCGGCATGGAACCCAATTGTGTTCAACTTTGCCGCCAGCAGTCAGGCACGTTTCAAGAACTTTGTTCCTGAACTCAGTGTTTTCCGGCTGGAAATTCCATTCATTTCCAAGTGATTCATGACAGGCTTGACCATCAGCGGAAAGCGTCAAAGCTGAGCCGCGCGATCCTACCCCGTCACTGACTTGTTTCAAGGTAGCCTCCAGATAAATCACATGGGCTAAACAAAGCTGGATATTCCGCAATCCCTCCGCCGTATCTTCAGGACACTTGCTTTGAATGCCTTCATCAAGCATGCTTTCATATTGTTCCCAGGCTTCCGTTACGGCTTTTTTCAAGTTGCCGGCTTCCCGGATGTGAGCTCCGACGGCGGACATTCTGGTCTGGAATTCGTCCCGGTCAATATGCCAGTCACGCTTTCCGCCCTTCTCAAGCCATTGTGTAATCTCATTAATTTTTTGTTCAGCGGCATTATCAAAACCAGCTTGACTCAAAGTCAAATCTTTATATTTAGCGGCGATAAATTCAGTGGCTCTGAAAGCAGCGACTTGTCCTGAATTCAATGCCGAGCCGCCAGGGCGATATACCCCATGAGAACCGTTGACTTCACCAATCGGAAACAAGTGTTTCAAATTCGTGGATTCCCACCATTTATTGGCTGCCAGGCCACCGTTATTGTGCTGAGCGCAAACCGCTATTTCCAGTGGTTCAACGACAATGTTAATACCATGATCTTCATAAAGCGTAATCGCTCCGGGATTCATGTGGCGCAATCGTTCAATGGGTGAACCAAACAAAGCCGCAGATTTATTAAGATATTCATAAGCTTCGCTGTCCAGCGTGTCAAAATCAAAGTTTTCAGTGTTGGAACGGAAATCAAGGAATACCCGGCGGTCGCGCAAAACAGTTTCGATATAAACGAGTATATCAATAATAGATGAGCCGCCAGCGGCTTTGCGCGAATCAAAGGGCCATTGATAACCTTTCAGGAAAATCATCGAATTCATTTCGCCGCTTGATTTGAAATAAGGTTTTAAAAATTCCTGTTCGTCATTACCATTCTGCGTGGTAGAAATAAATTTAGGAAGTACCTGCATATAAGTGCCGGAAACGTTCCAGCGGAATTTAATTGAAGCAAGTCCATATTGAGATTCAGGCAAGCTCTGCGCCATCGCTCCGGCTTCCAGCGCCAAACCAATGGCTCCGGTATGGACAGACGGGTAAACACTGGTTTTGTACAGTCCCCCCGGACCGCCTACCGCGAAAATTACATTTTCAGCCTGATAAGTTTCGAGTTCAGTTTCAACGTCATTTCCCAGATTTACAGCAATCGCGCCGCAAACACGTTTGCCTGTTTTTAACAATGAAACCACTACTCTGTTTTCATTTAGCGGTACTTGTAAAGTTTGAATTTCTTTGATGAGTCTGCGGCACATTTCGCGTGAAGTATATGGTCCGCAGCTTGTCGCGCGGCGCAAAGGATCGTGATCGGTTTTATAGCCTATGAATTGTCCATATTCATCACGCGGAAACGGTACGCCCATATTCACCAGACTGCAAAAAGCCCTGGCAGACAAAGCAGCTTCGACCAAAGCCAGGTCGCCGTGCATTGAACCGCCCGCAAAAAAAGTTTCCGCTAGAGCTTCGGGAGAATCATTATCTTTAGCATAAAGGCCTAGTTTGTAATATGTTTGTTTGTCGCTGCCAGTATTTATCGAAGTTCCCATCTGCAGACCTTCGGTAACAATCGCGATATCTTCAATTTCAGCGGCTCGCAGTCTGACCGCCGCGCAAAGCCCCGCGGCTCCACTGCCGATAATCAAGGTATGAACTTTTACTGTTTTTCCAATCTTAGGCATGATAATTTCCTTAATCTATAAGCGGCTGACTTGCATTCCACCGTCTATGTTGATTATCTGTCCAGTTGAATACGCGAGGTCGCCGCGCGCTAACATGGCGGCTGCTTTCGCTATATCCTCAGGATATCCCCAGCGCGACTGAATAGTTAAACCTTCCGCAATAAGTTTATCGTATTTTTCTGTAACTGTCGCAGTCATATCAGTTTTGATTACACCAGGACGAATTTCATATACAGGAATATCATATTCGCCGAGTCGAGCCGCCCAAAGCTTTGTAGCCATAGTAACTCCGGCTTTGGATAAACAATATTCGCCGCGGCTGACAGATGCTGTCTCCGCAGAAACAGATCCGATATTTATAATGCAAGCTTCGAAATCAGGATTACTACTTTTCATTTCAGTCATGTGTCTAGCCGCTAATTGAGTAAGAAAATACGGTCCTTTCAGGTTAATCGTCATTACACGGTCATAACTTTCTTCGCTCATGTCGAGAATGTCCGCACGGACTTTAGGTGCAACTCCGGCGTTGTTTACCAATACATTAAGTACGCCGAATTTAGCGATGATTTCTTTTATCATTGACTCACGGCCTTTAGCGTCGCAAACGTCGCATTTGCAGTACAATCCCTGAATCTGATATTTTTTCTCTAATTCAGCGAGTTTAGGAGCGATATCGGCTTCCGCCCAAATATCACATATAACAATATTGAATCCTTCTGATGCCAGTTTTTCGGTTATTCCAAAACCAATTCCGCGTCCCGCGCCAGTTATTAAAGCTGTTTTCTTTGACATCTTATTTTCCTTGTTTTATGAAAGCATCTGTACTGCGGCTTTTATTTTTTCTTCTATTGCGCCCCATTGACCATCATTCATTTCCGCTGTAGAAGCCAGCCATGTGCCGCCCGCCCCGAGGACTTCGGGTATTTTCAGATAACTCATAATATTTGCCGGCTTAATTCCGCCTGTCGGCATGAATTGAATACTTAAGTGACGATAGGGAGCGATTATTGATTTTAACATAGGAATTCCGCCAGCGGCTTCGGCAGGAAAAAATTTCATTACTCTTACTCCAAGCTCATAGGCTTGTTCCACGTGAGACGGGCAGGAGATTCCGGGGAAAAACGCGTATCCGTTTTTGACTGCAGCTCTAACAACAGCGGGGTTAAAACCCGGAGCGACCGCGAATTTAGCTCCTGCTTCAAATGCTGAATGTAAATCTTTGATAGTCAGAATTGTTCCGGCACCGATTAACATCTCTGGAAACAATTTTAATGCTTCCCTGATAATCTTTTCCGCCGCCGCGGTTCTAAAGGTTATTTCAGCGGCTTTAAGGGTTCTTCACAAAAATCTGTTCTGCGGCATAATAACTACCGCCTTCCTATCC
>CAZEXM010000139.1:0-6164 GCA_964515915.1 uncultured Victivallaceae bacterium | reverse complement strand
ATCCGACCGTTGGCACAATTGCCGAAGGCGCCGCCGTTACAACTCAAAAACAAATAATTCAAGTCTTGAAAACCAAGCTTGATTTATTCACAAAAACATAAGCCGATATATTCGGCTTCGGTATTAACACAAAACCGGGAGGTAAAAGGTGAAATCACCAATTATCTACTACGGTGGGAAAACAAATATGCTGAAGCATATCCTGCCGTTAATTCCCGGAGATCACCGCATCTACGTCGAGCCGTTTTTCGGCGGAGGCGCAGTGTTCTTCGGAAAAGAAAAGTCGGATGTCGAGGTTATCAATGACAACCTGGACATGGTCATCAATTTCTACAGAGTGTTGAAAACAAATTTTCCAGCGCTTAAAAAAATGATTTCCGGCACGCTGCACGCCGAGCGCGAACAGCTTGATTCGCGTGAAATCCTCAAAAATCCTGAAAAATATGACAAAGTGACGCGCGCCTGGGCTTTCTGGGCGCAAGCTGCTTTAAGTTTTTCGCACGCTATTTTCAGCGGCTTTGCTTTTGGTAAAAAAAGAAACCTTGCAAGCACTACTGCCAATAAAATTAAGCAGTTTACGCCGGAATGCAGCGAACGCCTGGAGCAGACGCAGATTTTCTGCCGGAACGCGCTGGACGTGATCAAGCGATATGATTCGCCTGAAACGTTCTTTTATTTCGATCCGCCGTATGCCAATAGTGATTGCGGCCATTATTCCAAAGGAAAAGACGTTTTCTGGGATTTGCTCAAGATGCTTCCAGCGTTAAAAGGAAAATGGCTGTTAAGCAGCTATCCTTCTGAAGAACTCGACAAACTCCGGAAGATCACCGGCGCGAACTTCAAGGATATCCACAAGAACTTAGCCGTCAGCGGCAAAAACAACGCCGGCAAAACAAAAACCGAGTGCCTGACCTGGAATTATGAGTCAAAATAAGGAATAAGCGATGCCATGAGGAGAATGCTGGAACAATCTTCTCACGACATCAGAGAAAAATGACCAACAGAAGGTTACGAGCCGTTCACTGACCATCACCACATGTACCAGCTATCCGTTGGCCAATAATTCATGGCCATACGTCAGAAGCTGGTAACTTCCATGTAATGACGGCCGCGCTCGTAACACGACAGCACTACAATACCACCGCTATACACCAAGTCAAGCAACACCTAAAGTACACGGCTCAAGCCGTATAACGCGAAAAACCACCAGAACACGGCCATTCACACAGATTTTGTACAGGAAGCAGAGGAAAGAACGCCAAATACACGGCTCAAGCCGCCTAAAGCCAGAAAACCAGCCGCAACAGAAAAAAAGCACTCGCCCCCGCCTCCTTTTTCTGTGCAAAAATGCAAATTGTGAACCGCTTTTTCTGTAGAAACGTATAAGAAAATCAATTTCACATAGTGTAAAAACAACTAATTTTGTAATTTTTAGAGATTATGAAATTACAAATAAAGCATAAATTATGCTTTAAAATATTATTAATAATTACAAAATAATTACAAAAAAGAAATTTTTAATATTTGTTATTCTGTCTAAAATTATATATTTGAGGGGAAAAAGATGGCACGCCCGCAGGGGTTCGAACCCCGAACCTTCTGGTCCGTAGCCAGACGCTCTATCCAATTGAGCTACGGGCGCGTGTGCAGCTTCACAACATCTCTTTGATGAGCTCTTATAATATACTGAAAATTCGTATGGTCAAGCCCGGTAGTAAAAAAAACAATAAAAAAACGAATTACGGAAAACCACCTCAGTCGTTTTTCTGTAACTTTCTTAAGCCCACCCCGCGGACCTGGGCTCGTGAAGTTCATGCCCGGGACAGGATTATGCGTTTTGTAATACTTTCAGAGTAAGCTTTTCGACAATCGCTTTGACATTATTTTTATATTTAAGCATGTGTGGAGCGGCCAAATGTGCTTTCAAAGCTTCAATACTTTCCCATTGTTCAACGATAGTAACGATATTTTCATTCGTTTCCTGCGGTTCCAACTGCGAATCAACATCCACCATTGGCACATACGATACACAGCCGTCTTCCGCGCAAACAGCCGGTACGTTAGCTTTAAAGATATCCAGAAATTTATCCAGCTCACCGGCTTTGACATAAATTGAGGCTAAAACAGTAATCATTATAATATCCTTTTTGTTATAATTTTGAAAAAGAGTTATCAGTTATCAGTTATCAGCTTATTCTTGAACTCACAACTATATTGATTTTTCATAATTTTGAAATTAATATAATAGCAAACGTCGATTTTAAAAGTTAATTTGAGCAAAAATAATCAAGTTCAAAATAGAGTCCTGTATTTTTTGTTTCTTCTTTCCCGCATTTGTAATTCGTAATTCGTAATTCGTAATTCATAAGCTATATTAATATTCATTGTAAGATTATTTATCTGTAAGAGGCAATTTTATGTTATGTGATATATGCAAACAGCACGAAGCGACTATTCACATTCAGGAAATCGTTAACGATTCCAAAAAGGCAATGCATTTGTGCAGTGAATGTGCCGTAAAAAAGTCGCAGAATGATCCGTCATTTGATTTTGGCGGTTTTAACCTGGCTGAGATGCTTTACAATATCTCCGAATCCCAGGGCGGCATTCCCGAGTTATCGTCAATACTTAAGCCATCGACTGATACTAAAGAAACACAGGACCTGAAATGTCCCGAATGCAAATGGACACTTAAGGCTTTGCGCCGGACGGGCCGGGTCGGTTGTCCTGAATGCTATAATGTTTTTCGTGAAGTCATTGCGAACGCTTTGGATAACATGCATCGCGGCAAGCTCCATGTCGGCAAAAAACCGGGCACAAAAAGTACGAGTAAATCTTCCAGCTTTATGCTGGAATTGATGAATTTACAAAAAGAACTCGATGAAGTAATTCAGCGCGAGGAATATGAAAAAGCCGCGGAGCTCAGAGACAAAATCAATAGCCTGAAAGTTAAAATCAACCACAAAGGTACCCCGAAAAAACATGGTTCCAAATAAAATAGATGAGTTATTGAAGCATGATGTAAGCTGGTTGACGGATTCCGGTCCCGATGGTGATATCGCAATCAGTTCCCGCATCCGGCTGGCCCGTAATATTAAGGGATTGCCGTTTCCAATCGCCGCCAAGCCGGAACAACTCGAGCAAATTCAAATCGCCGCTGAACCGGCATTGAAAAAAACTGCGGCTATCGGTAAAGAATATTTAGATTTTCACATGAGCGATTATTCTGAAATCGAACGTCAGATTTTGCTTGAACGCCGTTTAATCAGCAGTGAATTCGTAGAAAAAGACAAGTACACATCATTATTTGTCAAACAAGATGAATCCTGCGCGGTGATGATTAACGAGGAAGACCATTTGCGCATACAGGCTTTATGTCCGGGCTTGCAGTTATTTGCGGTTTGGGAGCAGATTGAGAAACTCGATTCGGAACTGGAAAAAAAACTGCCCTATGCTTATGATTTCAAATTAGGTTATTTAACTTCATGTCCGACTAATGTCGGAACTGGAATGCGGGCATCCGTCATGCTGCATTTACCCGGACTGGTACTGTCCGGGAAAATCAATGCCGCGATCCAGGGGGTCAACAAACTGGGTATGGCTGTGCGCGGTATTTTCGGCGAAGGTACTGACAATCGCGGCAACTTATTCCAGGTATCCAACCAAAGCACGCTGGGAGAATCTGAAACGCAGATTATTGAACGTCTCAACGGCGTTATCACGCAATTGATTGTGCATGAAAAAAATTGTCGTTCAAATCTGCTGAAAAACAAAAAATACTTTTTACTGGATCATGTCGGGCGCTCTTACGGCCTTTTGCGTCACGCCTATACTTTGTCGAGTGAAGAGGCCTTGAATTCGCTCTCGGATATTCGTGTCGGGGTGGATATGGGGATGTTTAATTCAGTGGATTTGCATACTGTAAACAAATTATTTTTGACTATAAATCCGGCTCACCTGCAAAAATTCGCCAAAAAAGAGCTGAATTCGCGGGAACGGGATATTTTCCGTGCCGCATTCGTGCGGGAACAACTCAAAAACGCTAATCACAAAGGCTGATTGCTCACGGAGAGAAGAACTTGGAAAACTTTTACGCGGTTTCATTGGCATTTCTGGAAATGACCTTTATTTTTGTCAGTTTGGCCTTGTTTCACAGTCAACGCAAAACTATTGGCAACAGTGTTTTTTATATTTCGGTTGGTTTGCTCTTTTTGTTCACGCAGTTTGTCAGCGCGGCGGCGATAAAAGTCAGCGTCGGAGTTTTTGACCTGGAATTTTATCTTGGCCACACGGTGTTATTTCTGCCGTATCTGGCGGCTTTGCTGTTAGTTTATCTAACTGAAGGTACGCTGGCCGCGCAGCGAATGATTGTCGGTGTAATTGTTGCTTTCGGAATGTTTTTCTATCTGGTAACCCTGACCCGTCTGCAATGTGACTGGATGGGCTTTGCTATTTCCCAGGGGATCGCCGCCGATTCTCTCCAATACCTGCTGCACGCGGCAAGAACTTCGATAAGCGGTGCTACCCTCGCGCAGGTTCTTGATTTATTTCTGCTGGCAATAATTTTTCAGCGATTGCAAAATATCAAATGCAGTTTATTCATCTCTATTCTCGGAGCCTTGATCTGCACAAGCATTATTGACTCTTTCGTTTATTTAGCGGTTACCGGATGGACCCGGAGTTACTGGTGGGTACATATCAATAACTCTTTTTTCATCAAAACAATCGCGTCAATATGGCTGACGATTTTAATTAGCATTTACATGTATAAAATTGAGAAAAATGTAGATGTCCAGGAGCGCAGTTCTCTGGATATTGTCTTCGCCTTTTTCGGCGGCTACGGCAAAGCAAAAGCTTTGGAACGCGACTTACGGGAGTGGGAAGGCCGCTACCGGACGGTGGTTGAGAACGCCAGTGAAGCCATTTTCCTTCTGGATGACGCCGGCAGGATTATCGATGCCAACCTGGCGGCGATTAAGGTAATGGGCGGTGAAAGCGTCAATGACGTTCTCGATGCGGAATTACTCCATATTCTACATGATGAGCACGGGGAACCGGTCAAAGCTTTAGTCGAGTCTTCAAATCCCTTCGGCATCGAGGGACAAGCTAAAGTCATTCGCTTCAACGCTTTTATCGGCGATGATCCTGAAACGCGCCGGAATCTTAATATAGCTCTATCCGCGTTGAATTTTGAAAATGAAATAATGCTTCTGCTTCTGGCGCGCGACATTACCGAGGAGAGCAAACTGGCTCAGGAAAAAATCAGGTTGGGGGAACAGCTTGCCCACTCTCAACGCCTTGAAGCTATCGGAAAACTTGCCGGCGGTATCGCGCATGACTTCAACAACTATATTCACGCGATATTAGGACATCTGGATCTGGTCAGGATGCTTTTTGAAACGAAAGACGAAGTGGTGAACAAGCATTTGGAAAAAATCGGTGAAATATCTGAACAGGCCGGCGAATTAACCAGTAAACTTCTAGGCTTCGCCCGCAAGGGGAAATATCAGGAAAAAGAAGTTGATTTAAATGCCCTGGTGCAAAAATCCGTTGATCTCTTTATGCCGCAAAGCAAGGAACAGCTTGATCTGAATTTAGACCTTCGATCTGAAAAAATGATTGTCCGCGGCGACAGTGTCCAGCTCCAGCAGGTTATACTCAACCTGATGCTCAACGCCATGGACGCCATGAAAGAGGTAAAAGGCGAAAGCAAATTACGAATAAAGGTCGACAAGGCCTCCAATTGCAAAATACAACTTTTGCCGCCGAGCCCGGACACCGACATAAATTCATATTATGTCATCTGTATAAAAGACAATGGCTACGGCATAGACGACGACACTATAAAACATATTTTCGACCCCTTTTTCACCACCAAGCCCATTGGCGAAGGCACCGGCATGGGGCTGGCCATGGTTTACGGGGCAATAACCAACCATCACGGCTGGGTGCAGGTGAAAAGCAAAATCAACAGAGGCACCGTATTCTACCTGTTCCTGCCGATGGTAAGCTGATTGTATAGGATTTGTTATTTCGGGTATAAAAAAATGAACGTCCAACATCTAACGTTGAATATTCAAAATCCCGGCGAAGCCGCTTAAGTTCAGTCTTATACCAATTTGCATTCAAAAGGTTAGTAAAAACACGGCTAGAGACAGCCGTGG
>CAZEXM010000138.1:0-6270 GCA_964515915.1 uncultured Victivallaceae bacterium | reverse complement strand
TGGAACTACACTATTTTACCCCCAAAATAACCTTTTATTTATTGACGAACACTTAATCATATTTCATCTCCGAATATATTAAATAGTTTTGACTCAATATTAAAAACCACAACGTGGTTTCTCAGCGTAGCCCACTGCAACGCAGTGGGTTCCTTAAATCCAACAAGCTGTTCCCTGCAGGGGAACTTCAATCCCTAATGACTCTATTTTGAGGTTCCCTGTCAGGGAACGGGAAAAATATATTCCTGAACCCCAGGGCGTTGCCCCGGGCTACGATGAATATCCCTTTCAGGGATAAACTTGGTACTATTATATTTATCGGGAACGTTTAATTAATGATAAAAGTTCAGTAACTTCGTTGTTCTTGCGGTAATGCTTCATCCAGACAGCGTTGAGTTTGTCCGCGACGCCGCGCATTGAGGCGATGCCCCGGGTTTCCGGGTAACGGAGCGCTTCGGCGAATTCCGCGACAAATGCCGCTAATTTGAAGTTGACACTGCTCGCTTTGAATTGTTCCTTTATATCGCTTTCGGATAAGTAAAAAGCTTTTTCCTCCACGCTCATATCGCCAACTTTTTTGTAACGTATCCTGACGGTCGCAACGATAGTATCTTTCGGGATATTGTCCTTTAATTTCAATTCATAAAGCGCGGTAACCGCCTGGCCGGAGCCGACTTCACCGGCGTCAACTTTATCATTTCTGAAATCCGCTTCACTGAGCTGACGGTTTTTGTAACCTATTTGCCGATATGATTCTACCGCGTCAGGATTGAACTCGGCCTGAATCTTTACATCCCTGGCAATTTCCCGGAAACGCGCTTCAAACTGCGTCGTGAAAAGTTCTTCCGCTTCGCGTTCGCTGTCAAGGAAAACATAACTGCCGTCGCCGATAGCGGCAACCTTTTCGAGCATCTTGTCATCGCCGTCGCCGCCGAGCCCGATAACAATATTGGAAATTCCGCGGTTGCGGGCGGCTTCTATCTGCGTGGTGATATCCCGGCGTCCGGCCGCCGCAGAGCAAAAGCGAAACATAATCAGATGGTTTCAGCTTTTTCAGCAGCATCGCCAAAGCTTTTCGGGCTAATTCCATGCGGTCTTTTACCGCCATTGAACCGCTGGTATCGAGCAGGATTGTATAATGAGTCCGGGTGTCGGCGCCGGGGCCCAGGCGTTTACCCTGAATGCCGATTCTGAAGAGAATATTATTCGGCCTGAAAGGAGAAGGCGCGGCTTCAGGGTAAACAGCGAAAGTGGAGTTATGCGGCGAACGATAATTATAATCAAAATAGTTGATGAATTCTTCAGGACGGATTTTGAGCGGATCGGGACGCTCTCCGCGGCTTATGCATTTGCGCGCCTGGACATACGAAGCAGTATCAGTGTCGATGGAAAAAGTCGAAACCGGACGCGAAGAACATTTAATAAAAGGCAGCCCTTTACGCAAATCCTTGAGCTCTTTTTCTTCCTGCTGTAATTTCTTGAAAAGTTTTTCAATCTTTTTGAGTATCGCATTCGGAGCCCGGACAATAATCGTATTCCTGGTTTTATGTACCCGGATACTGGCCGGTACAGGGTAATTATGAGCCTTGAGATATTTCCTGACATTGGCGGCCGTAGTCATATTCCAAAGTTTCAGGTTCAACTTGAATGTTTTCAAAGGCAAAGCCGGTAGTTTTTTAAATCTTTCATACTGAAGCTTCACGCGTTTATTAGAAGCTTCTTTAACAGAAACAGTCTTTACAAGTCGTGAAACCGGAGCGCCACGAAGAGCGCTGACATCAGCATCATAGTTCATGTCCTGTTTTATCTCCGCGCGTCTCATTTTTTGAACCTTGCCCGAAACCCACATCCTGCCAGACGCAACTTCTCTGCTTAATTTCAGTTCTGCAGGGGCAGCAATATCTGCTGATACTTTTTTATCTTCAATTTTTGCTCTTTCTACAGCGGATACACTAAGAGAATACGCACCTTCCCTTTTTGGAGCCCCGGTCGAAGTTGGTACATTGCCGTAAACGCGATATCCGCGTGATTTTCTTTTTTTACTTATCCTTCTAAAATATGATTTTTCTGCTGCAGGTTTAGATTCAACTGCATCAGAAAAATCATCTTTATCGTATTTTCTTTCTTCGCTTGCTTCCGCATCCATGCGCTTTATTCTTTCTTCGGGTTCAAGCTGTTTTTTTGTCGCCAGCGCCGAAGTATATCCGGATTTTTCGCGAGCTTGATTTAGTGCCGGAAGCAGCATTCCGGCGAATACGAAGCATATTATAATAACAGCGGCATATTCCAGTATCCGGATAAGGTACTTAGGTGTACGGCGTTTTTCTTCATTGTGGGCTGCGCCGAAGATTCCCGCACGCCGTGCGGGAGTTAATTCTCTGGCGAAAGAATCTTCTTTGAGGGTTTCGCCGCTAAGCTGCCAGACTTCGTTTAATTGTTCAAATTCTTTGCGGCAGGCAGCGCAGGCGGCTAAGTGTTTATCCAGCTTTCCAGCTTGTCGCGGGGAAAGTTCTCCGGCAAGCTTGTCGATAATCAATCTGCCTGTATTTTCACATTTCATCTTGAGAGTGTCTCCCGGAGATCGTTTTTGAGTTCGTTCATGGCGGAATGCAGGATGAATCCCACATTACTGACGGTTAAATTGAGTATTTGAGCTATTTCCTTATAAGTTTTACCGTGTTCGAGTTTCAGTATGACCAGCTCTTTATGGCGCGGTTTCAAGGCGTTTATACTTTGGCGCAATATTTTTGCCGTTTCTTTTTGGATCAAACTTTTATCGGGAGAATCAGAGTGTTTGATAGTATTTATATTTGTTTCATCCAGCATGATTTCCGCCTTGGCCTTCCGGGCCCGCAGGATATTCAAACAATGATTTCCAAGTACTTTAAACAGCCATGCACGAGTATTTTTTATTTTTTCCGGCCTGCTTTTGACATACTTTATAAAAGTAAGCTGAACCGCGTCCTGGGCGAGGATGTCGTCATTCAGCAAACGCTCCGCATAACGCAGTAACATTGCTTGATTTTCATCAATGATTATTTTTAAATCATTCTCGTTGGCCATGCCTTTCCTTGTTTTCAGGACCGTGAATTTATTACGCTTCATATACTATGACACATAAATCAAGTATTTCTTAGAACAAAAACAAAAAAAAATGGGAAAAAGTGAAAAACAAGCTGTATTAGACGCGACCGCCAAAAGTCGTTTTTTTGGAAAATCGTATCTTTTACCAATTTGCAATCTAAGAGTTAGTTACTAATAATATACTGCATTAACAGTTTTGCGCCTCTAGAGACAGAGGCGGCTACATCTTTCTCGATTCTACAATGTAGCCACGGCTGTCTCTAGCCGTGTTTTTACTAACCTTTTGTAATGCAAATTGGTATTGAGAGCATTTTTTGGCGCATGAATCTTTGCCGAGTCGAAAAATTATACCGCTACCTGGCTCGGTAGATGCCATGCTATACGTCGCCAGATGTCCGGCGTGAAGTAGCCGGCCTTGCGGAGATTTTCAAGTCGGACGGTGCTTATATCTTTTGCACTTCTCACAATATCCAGGCGGACACACCGATAGAAAACATCGTCGCTTTGCTGGAAGCATACCTGGAATATGGGAAATACTAAATTCCCAGCTTTTCTTTTACTTCGATGAAAGCTTTTACGGCGAATTCCAAATCTTTCTGAGAATGTACCGCGGAAATTTGGGTGCGTATTCTGGCTTTGCCCACGGGAACTACCGGGAAACAAAAACCGATTACGTAAATGCCTTTTTCCAACATTTCCGCCGCCATTGTCCGGGCTAATACCGCATCGCCGAGCATTATCGCCACGATAGGGTGTTCGCCGGGCGGAATATCGAAACCGGCTTCCGTCATTGCTGTGCGAAAATAAGTGGTGTTGGCGCGGAGTTTTTTGAGCAGGGCAGGGGATTGTTCCACCAGTTCCAGGGCTTTCAGCGAAGCAGTAACGACTGCGGGAGAAACGCTGTTGCTGAACAGGTATGGACGTGAACGCTGACGCAGCATTTCGATAATTTCTCTGCGTCCGCTGGTGTAACCGCCGCTGGCTCCGCCTAAAGCTTTGCCCAGGGTTCCGGTGATAATGTCGACTCTGCCCGTGACGCCGCAAAATTCCGGTGTGCCTTTGCCGTGTCCGCCGACAAATCCCACCGCATGCGAATCGTCAACCATCAGCATAGCATCGTATTTTTCCGCTAAATCGCAGATTTTATCGAGTTTGGCGATGCAGCCGTCCATTGAAAACACCCCGTCAGTAGCGATAATTTTAAAACGTGCATTGGACGCAGCTTTGAGCCGGGTTTCCAAATCCTCCATATCAGAATTTTTGTAGCGGAAACGTTGAGCTTTGCACAAACGGATCCCGTCGATAATGCTGGCGTGATTGAGTTCGTCGCTGATGACGGCGTCTTCCGCGGTCAGCAGGGTTTCAAACAAACCGCCGTTGGCGTCAAAACAGGAACTGTACAAAATGGTATCGTCGGTGCCCAGAAACCGGGATAATTTTTTTTCCAGTTCCTTGTGAATATCCTGCGTGCCGCAGATGAAACGTACCGAGGACAAGCCGTAACCGCGTTCAGTTAAGCCATCCTGAGCGGCTTTGACAACTTCCGGATGATCGGCCAGCCCGAGGTAATTATTGGCGCACATATTCAGGACTTTTTGTCCGGTGTCAATGACGATACTGGCGCGTTGCGGACTGACGATGACGCGTTCGGATTTGTACAAACCATTAGTCTTTAATTCCGCGAGTTGAGACTTTAAAAAATTCTTGTATTCAGTGTACATGTTTTTTCTCCGTTCAGTTTTTAACTCCACTCCAATATGATTTTACCGGATTGTCCTGAGCGCATTACATTAAAACCTTTCCGAAAATCAGTATAATGAAACTTATGCGTGATAAGCGGCGTAATGTCAAGCCCTGATTCGATCATACTGGACATTTTGTACCAGGTTTCGTACATTTCGCGCCCGTAAATTCCTTTCAAAGTCAGCCCGTTGAAAACGACTTTATTCCAGTCTATAGCGGTTTGCGGTGTATGGATTCCCAATAAAGCGATTTTGCCGCCGTGACACATATTGTTGATCATGCCGTTTAAAGCACCGGCGTTGCCGGACATTTCCAGCCCGACGTCAAAACCTTCTTTCATATTCAACTCTTTTTTAACTTCTTCTATAGATTGCCTGCTGATATCCACCGCGCGGCTCGCTCCCATTTTTTGTGCCAAAGCCAGCCGGTAAGGATTCAGGTCGGTAATGACCACATAACGCGCGCCGCAGTGTTTAGCTATCGCCGCGGCCATGATGCCGATCGGGCCGGCGCCGGTAATTAACACGTCTTCTCCCAGGGTGGGGAAGGATAAGGCGGTATGCGTCGCGTTGCCGAGCGGGTCAAAACAACTTAATACATCACTTGGGATATCAGGATTGCAGTGCCATACGTTGGTTACCGGAATGACCAGATATTCCGCGAAAGCGCCCGGACGATTTACGCCCACGCCGCTGGTGCTCATGCATAAATGGCGTCGTCCCGCCAGGCAATTACGGCAGCGCCCGCAAACTATATGGCCTTCACCCGAAACTAAATCGCCGATCCGGACATCATGTACATTATTGCCGAATGCTTCCACGGTACCGACAAATTCATGACCGACGGTCATCGGTACGGGAATAGTCTGCTGTGCCCATTCGTCCCAATTCCAGATATGGACGTCGGTGCCGCAAATAGATGTTTTGCGTATTTTGATTAAAACATCATTCACGCCGTACTCCGGAATGGGGATATCACATAATTCCAGGCCTTCCGCCGCTTGAGTTTTAACTAGTGCTTTCATTTTTATTATCGCCTTTTGAGTATTTTTACTTTAAAAAGGTGGTTGAGGCCAACTCCTTGTTGCCGGGTTAAAAATAATTGGTTTTATTTCCGTAGCATCGGGCCGCCGAAAACTTTATTGGCATCCTCCTGTCGTTGCCGCCTGAACTCTTTATTAATATCTTTCACATATTTCATTTCATATTTATTGAGTCCAGGAGTGGTGCCGTCGGGTAAAACTTTTGCTTTGCAGGCAGCAGTTTTGCGCGTCCGTTTTTTTGGTTTGTTTAATTCATCAAACAGCTTACAGCCGCCGCCAAGCAAAACTACTGCGGTAAAACAGAATATAAGTGCGCTAATCTTTTTCATCTTTTTATCTCTGAGAGTTATTTACTTAAGTTTTGCAGTTCGTTTTTCTGCTTGATATTATGATGCAATTTT
>CAZEXM010000137.1:0-6399 GCA_964515915.1 uncultured Victivallaceae bacterium | reverse complement strand
TTACGACGGCCAGCTGGGGAAGATGCGTTTTTGATTCTAATTCCGGCCAGAAGCGTAGAACAATTTTTTTAATCATGTTTTTCATTTTAATTCCTTAGAACTTAACCCATAAAAAAATGAGTGGCAGGAATCTACCTGCTTTTGCATGTTTGTATACATGTTTGAATACACCCTGCGCACGGTTGCAAAACAACATTAAAGATTACACTCATTTTAAAAAATCAAAAATTGATCCTCATCGTTTCCGCAGTAATGGTGGTTTTATCGATAGTAATTACTTCCCCGTTTCCGATCCGGATCTGTTTACCAGGACGGAATCCGGGAACCAGCGGGCAACTGGCCCCGGCCGCGCTTAAATCCTTAAGAAATTCCGCGGGGATCCCGACAATTTTTTTGTGTACCCGGCAGGCATCCAGGCTGCCGACATAAATAATGCCGTCCGCCTGGCTCTGCCAGACAAAGTTTTCAATCCCCAACTCCCGGCCAAGCAGCTCCAAAGCTTCAAAACCATTGCCGATATTGATAAAATACGGTATCGCCTGTTTAGTCCATTCCGCGTCTTCAAGCTTGAACGCGAGGCCGGTTTTATCAGCGAGCTCCGTCAAAACATCGACCGCGTTTGTATTTCGCATCGATAGAGTCCAACGCTTGGCCAGCACTCCTGAATATTCCCGCACGGTTAAGCGCTGCTGCTTTTTGTCAACTTGCCGGCAGGATTCAATATACCCGGAAAAAAACAATTCATATTCACGATCCATCCCGATAAATAATTCGACAATTCCCGTCAAATTAGTTTCCGACTGCACGACGAATATCCCGCGCCCGGCCGCGCCGCGCTCTAAAGTAAGGCTGTCACTGACGATCGGGACCATGACCGAGTTAATTTTAAGTATTTTGTCAATTTTCACCGTATTCCTCGCAACTCTTCATGATTTTGCGGCTTCCACAATTTTAGCGTGATCCACGCTTCCGACGCTAATCTCTCCGTCGTTCACCGGAACTACCGGTACTGCTTTTGCTTTTTCGCGCTCCTCGCGCTTCTCCGCGACGGTATTACTTTCCTGGAGAGAAAAATTAACATTATAAACCTGCAGCGTGTCATCTTTTTTTGACTGAATACTTCCGGCAAAAATCACCTGCCGCATCCGCATTGCCTGACACTGCCGGTCCACGACAGTGTAAACAATTGGATTGCTTTTTTCGTCGAGAGCTTCAGCCATATCCATTAATTTGGTCAGATTATTATCTTTGTTGATGTCAATCTGCAGTGACACGCTGACTTTTTTAGGCTTATTTCCGGCGCTCGATACCGCGCTGGAACTGGTCTGCCCGGACAAATCTTTCCGGTCAAATTCAGCGCTGGCGCTGATATTGACGTTTTTGCCGAGTGATTCAATTTTTGTCTCGGAACCGTTCGCGGAGAGAATCATTTTTTGTTACCGTTTATAATTTTCTTTTTTTTCTTTTTTGTTTTTTTCGTAACTGCAGGCGGTTTTTTGTATGGAATGATTTTTACCGTTGTTTTTCCAGATTCGATGCCGTCAGCTGAAATCTTAAACATTGTACCTGGTATGTCCTCAAATTGCAGTACTGCTTTCTCCGGAGCCAATCCTACCCAGATGGCAGTGCGGATCGCGGGATTATCGCTGTTCCAGACAGAACGAACCTCATGCAGAATCAGAATCGGCTGTCCAGGCTCAACGGGTACTGAACGATATTGAATATTGCCAAAGCCAACCCATCCCGTTGGCGCGAGCGTGCCGCTGACCGGATCGAATGCGGTTATTTTCAAGCCGTATACTTCGGTCGTGATATTGACCTGCTTGTTTTTGGTGCTTTTGATTATGGATTGACACCCGGGTAAAAATACGACAGCCAGCAAGATAATTACCAGCACGACGATAAACGAAAATAATCTTTTCATTTTTTTCCTTATGTTAAGGGTTATTTAAAAATAAAACTTTTAACTAAAGCAAGAACGGTTAACGCAAAAAGCACTAGCCATTTTACATCTACTTTTTTTTCTTTTTGATTTGTGAGACAGTTTTTCTGGCGATCATAAACAAGCTGATGCTGAACGTTAAGGTCTTGAAATTTATCAAGCAGCCCTTTTTGTTTGTCGCTGCCGCAGAGAATTTTGTCAAGACGAGCCGTGCGCTCATCTATCCTGATTAAAGTTTCAGCTTGTTCTTTTTGAGTCATTGCTTTTTTTCCCTTTTTTTAGATGCCGGTCTGGCGACCGGCGCTCCCGGCCTAATCCATCCAGGCCGACCAGCCGAATCTTACACATATCCGGTAAATTCCCCAGGCCTGCCAGTGCCGGCGCGCTTTCATAATTGGATTTTGCCACCAACTGTAGCGCGCCTCAATTAGTCTTTTGCAGTTGCGGTACATTTTTTTGTTTGCTTTTTTGAAGCCTTTTCGGGTTCGGTCGGAAAGCTCGAACGAAAAATCATGCGATAGAAACGCCGACATAAAAAACCGAAAGTATCTGCTCAATTTTTTCCTGAAAAACTCCGGCAGCCAGTCCGGGCCGCAGCCGTTGAAGATTTTGTCCAATTGTGCCAATGGACAGCGGTAAAAGCCCTCCGGAACTTCAAACTTCAACTTCCTGCAAATTTTTCGTAATGCCGCTGCATTCATGATAACTCCTTTATTAGTGTAGCTTTTGCATTTTAGCGGCGGCACGGTCGGCACTAAGTTTCTCAAAGAATTTTGTTGCCGGTTCCCAAATCCTTTTTGCGTCCATTTCAAGAGTAAATTCCCGCAGTACCGGTAAGCAACAGAAAATATACAAAAGTTTATATTTTTGAAATTGCCAGGCATGACGCAGTTCGTGGACTAATGTTGAAACTATTAATTCCGGCCATGGGTCGGACATGTTTGCTAAAACCGGAGAACTCGACGGCATTAGAAAAATTGTCTTTCCCATCCATGGCACAAACGCTCCCATAATGCCGCTTTTCATGGTCATCGCGGAGCACCATTTTATTTTGAATTGATGATAGGGGATTTCGCTAAGCCATTGTCCTTCAGATGTGCGGGAATATACTTCCAGTAACTCTTGAAATTCTAGGTTTTCAGCGTCGCTTACCGCACGACTGTTTTTTAAAGAAAATGAAGTAAACATGTTATGCCTCCGCCGGCAAATATTGAATCATTTTTGCCAGTTCGATATACACATCCATGTGCGGAGTATCGGAACCGCAAAATTCCATATTGGTTATGATTGCGTCATAAACCACTTTTATTTGTGAACCGTATAAAGCCTTATCTTTGTTTTTTAGCTGACAAAAAGTGTCTATTGCTACTAAAATCTCATCCATTGAAGACGCATAATCAACTGCTATATCATCAAGATAAGCTTTATATTGACGCACCCTTGTCATTAAATCAGGATTAGCGGCATACATGGCGGCGTAATGAGCGGTGTCGATTTGAGTTTGCGTATAGCCGATACGTTCAATCTGAAGTCCTGCCAACTGCTCGTCGCTGATCAATACACCGTCCACATACAGCGGCACTTTTGAACGTCGAACAACCTGTATTTCACGCTCGATAAATGCAGTCTTGACATCCATTTCCTGATTATTTTTGAGGTCTTTCAATTTCCAAAGTACGATTGCTTCTGACATAATTTTTACTCCTATGTTTATATTTTAGGTGTCAATGCGTCCAGTATTATTAATGGCTGGCTCGACTATAATTTCATTATCACATTTTGACAGTTTGAGTATGACATAACCACCACTGGACATATCAGGGAAGCCTCCCATATCCCCAATTATAGGGAGTGTAGTAGTAACGGGCAGCCATGTGGCTGGCCACACAACCCTACCAGCCCCTGCGTATATAATTAATTCGCCACTGTCTCCATCTTCCCAATTATCACAAGAGAATGTAATTTGTCCTGTGCCGGTTGGTGTTATTTTCCACCTGCCGTAATAATCATGGTCAAGAGAGACGTTTAGAACCGTGCCTGAATCATTATTAACGGTTTGAGTTTTGCTGGCACTCAACAAGTGCCCCAGGTATTTAGTCATAAACCCAAGCTGGCTGATATACTGTTTTTCGCCGTCTGAATCCACGCCGTTGCCGTCTGGATCATTTACCGGATTGTAAAGCGGATTGGTGATTTTACGCCGGGAACGAATCTCAAACGCATTGCGTGGGTTGTTAAGCTCTCCACCGCCGACAATGAACGCTCCCTCGTTTTCAGGAGAATCATCAAGATAAGTATCACGCCCGACCATAACAGCATGTTTCGCGCGATTAGTCAGCCGATAGCCGCAGGTATGCGTATAATCCGCATTGATCTCGTTTAGCGTTCCGGCGATATAGACTTGTCGCGGTTTTTCTTCAACAGGATTGCCGTCATCGTCAATTCTTGTACGTACGACAGTTTTGTTATTATCGCCGTTTACCGTAATGTTATCACCGATGATGGTATTCATATCGCCATGAATTGAATGTAAATCGCCGTTTATTTCGTTTTGGGAGCCATTCACAAAAGTAAACATGCCGGAGACTTTATTAGCCGTGCCACAGACGGATAAGCTATTGCCTATAGCTATATTCCCATTTCCATAAACTTTAGTAATATCCCCGATTAAAGTGTTGCCTACGCCGTGAGCGTGAGAACACAAACCTACGATCATATTATATGAACCGTTTGCGCCTGCTGATTCGCCGCTTACAAAGTTGCCTTGTCCCTCTGCTTGGGTGGTGACATCGCTGTCAGGCCATTCGACAACGGCTATCCAGTTTGATGTTTCGCTGTCGAATTCCGGGGGAGTTTCACCGCCCGTGGGGTCTGCCAAAACAGCACTTAGAATAACATCAATAGAATCAACAATAGTGACCGTGCTTGAGACAATCGTGTATTTTTGGACACCCTGTTGCTCAATAACATTCAAGGCAATATAAATATCTGCGCCATCAACATATTTTTCAGGTTCCAGAGCATAGTCATCTGTCGCTAGCAAGGTAATTTTTTTAGTAGCTGAATCATAAGCGGAAATTCGGGCGGCGTAACCGCCTGAAATATTATCGATTCCGAAAACGCTCGCGTCCGGCGAAAGCTTTATGCAATTTCTGCCATGTTCCAAACTTTCGCCTTCAGCCGTTTTAGTCCAGGCTTCGCCGTCCCAGGAATACCAGGCCCAACCGGAATCAACAGTCGGATCATCGCCAGCGTCCTTGACCAGCGCGGTGGAGCCTTTCGCGGAAGGGGACAAAATCAACGCGTCCCGATCCAGTATCAGATCACAAATATAATTTGCCGGTTTTTGAATGTTACTCATTCCGGAACTGCCCCCTTGCGGAACAACTGTTACGCCGCCGATAGTCATTTGATACCTCCATGCATGCATGTGTGTTACGTGCTATGTGTTAAGTGTTACGGTTTTTTTTATTATTTTTGAGTGATTTTATTTTTTTGTCGACCTCAGCCAGATCCTCTGCGTTAAGGTCGCTTTCTTTATCTTTTCTTACTTCGTTCCATATAAGCATGTCTTTTTCTCTGTTATATTTTTTTTGCAGTTTTTCTTTTCTATCATGTTTTGCTTTTGTTACAGTATCAAGCTTCCATTGAGCTTCACCTTTAAGCTTTTTGTAATTGTTCTTTAGCGTGTGAAATTCTGACGGGGAATCACAATCAACTTCAATTGCACCTTTGGTATTTTTACCGGCTATATTAGAATATTCGCTAATTTGCTTTTTGTTTTTGTCTAATTTTATGAACATAATTATCTCCTTATAATGATTCTATGTAGCCAACCGCGGTAATAGAATAAAATGGTGCAGTTGTGGCTCCGCATCTCACGCGAATTTGTGCAGAGTCGTCTGTAAAAATAAGCGGCTGTGCGCTATCTTCGCCACGGCTTTCAGCATTGCGGTCTATGGCCTGCAAGGTAAATATTGTTGTGGAAGGCGCCACATCCGCCTGATCGGGATCAGTCACCAACAAATAATGATTCCCGCCGCCATCGCCGGTTTGCATATATATAGAACTTATATATTGCGTTTTTTTGCCAGGCGGGACGGAAACGGTTCTTAATACGGCGGCCGTATGAAAACTTATATTGCTGTATTCAGCAAAACAAGACTTCCACACAAACACTACACGCCTGGCTCCTTGTTGATGCCAGGCGCCGGGTATGATATTGCCTAAACCGTCAGTCAATACAGAGCCGCGCTTTTGGTATTTAGTGTATCCTGCTGCATCTGATAAAAGATTTGCGGCGGTTGAATTTTTGTCAAGCCCGGCATCAACTGTATCGCTTGTCGGATTGTAGATAGAAAAAACGTTATACCAGGTGTTGGCGGCCACGCAGGCTTTGCTGTCCACATTTTCGCCAACACTTACATCAGAAGTGAATGCCGACACTAATACTAAAT
>CAZEXM010000136.1:0-6508 GCA_964515915.1 uncultured Victivallaceae bacterium | reverse complement strand
GTGCTACATTAATTTGTGAAAAAATACGAAGTTGTAAATTTTACAGTGTACTAGTCTAAAATTCCAAAACGCGACTTTTGTCCAATATGAATCCCCATTTTTGTAGACATGTCGCCAAACGTTGATTCCTCTGTCAAATAATACTATAGCGAAATTTTTTCTATATTCCATTTTTTCATTTTGATTCGTTGCGAATTCAGATGCAAGAACTATTGATGGAGCCATTCGATCCAGAAAAGATATAGTGCTTGAAATTATGAGATTACCTTTAAACTTCTTTTTGTATATCATGCTTGTGTGAGTGGGATTATTATTTTCTATATAATTTTCCCCCTGTACCCAGCATTCATTTAAGTCTTGTTTAACATCAGGTCTTTTTACATAAGTCCATTCGTTAATATCCCAGTTGTTTTTTGAAAACTTACAGGAATAAATGGTCTGCACAATATCTTCTAACACAGCTTCATCTCCTTTGTATAAAATAGCTTTGTGGTCGTGTGTATCCAAACTTATACTAATAGTTCTTTCTTCGCCGCTTCCACTATTTGATCAAGTTCTTTTTTTAACGCTGGAGCCACTTCAATTGCTTCCTGCGAATCTACCAGCTTTCGCCAATCGTTATCCGCTTTTTTCAGCATTGCCTTATCCGCATTTCCAGATGTGCCGGAAGAAGAATAGTTCCGGTCAAGATATGCCGGATCCCATAGAACATCACGAAAATGTTCAAATGTATGCTCTGTTTCGAGATAGGTTTTATGTTCGCAGAAGCACATTTCATTAATAAGGCCCACGCACATTGTTTCATCATTGACTTTAGTTCCTTGCCCAAACTTGTACATGCCTTTGTTAAAATCCAGATCAATCATTGCCTGAGCTGGAGAAAATGTTGATGCACTGTCAAGGATACCGATAGGCAACATCATGCTTGCCGTGGATCCTAAAGCCATTTGACGAAAGGTTTTCATGAACGCGGCTTGTATTCCAGGTTCCTTTGCTTCAACATAGCCTGGCTCGACATTAAGTACCAAGCCATATTTGTAACGGAACAACTGGTGCAGCATAGCGTCTGTAAGGATAGCCGCAGGCGTGGAATAACAAACTTGTGTAGTCATCATATCCATCTCGGCTGAAATGCTGGTTCCGTAGTAATACGCATCGGGTGCCAGAAGGCTGGCGGCGGTTATTCCACCTAATATCTCACTGGCAGCAACAATGGCACTTCCTGCCGGAGTTACCGGCGTAGTGGCGCCGAGAATCGGCATTGCCGCAAAATTTATCGGGAATCCATATTTCAGAGCTTCCTCCAAAACATCACATGAACGATTGTCTATCTTCAACGGTGAGGTTGTGCAATATGCATGAACAAAAACAGGCGGTTGTTTCTTGAGAATTTCTTTCTTGCTATCCGTCACCAGAGACGCGAATTCCGCCAAGAATTTCACTTCTTTGCCTGAACTTGTCCCCACCCATCCGGGTTTATTCGTATTTAGCAAGAGCAAACGTGCTGATTCGATGATTTCCATTCTTGAATCAAACTCGCCACACACAAACGGAGCATTAACTGCTTTTACTTGTTCGATAGCATTACCCAATCTAATCATATCCACTTGGTCTTTTATGGCGGGTTGACGGTTAGCTCCTTGCTCAAGGTCGTAAATCCATGGCGTGGCATAACCGAAATCAACCGAGAATTCATCAGGGCGGGCAACATCATTTTCCGGCATTTCCCGGCAATGGGGATACCATAGTGAAGAACGTAGCATTTTGTAGCGGTCACGCTGGGCCTCTATCTGTTTTTCCACTAGTTCAGGCTTGAACCATACCCTTTCCTTTTTAAAATCGACTTTACAACCTGCATCCGCAAGAGCTTCAAGCAAAAATTGCCCATGTATCTGCAAACCTGTAGTTTCCAATACATTCAGAATGCCTTTGTGCAGGCAATCCATTTGTTCACTATTAATGACTTTTAATAAACCGTGTAACATATATCTGTTCTCCATTTTATTTTTGTTAAATTCTTGCTGATAACACATTATACACGGCATCTCTGAAGCGAGCAATAGTTAAAAATGACAAAAAGATATGCAAAAATGACAAATGCAGTAAAAATTTATAAAAGCTAGGCTGAATACAATATGCAGAATTGCCATATCGCTATTATTTGGGTGAAGAATACTGTTTTCTGTAGTATGAAGGAGAGATACCAGTATGTTTCTTGAAGGCAATACTGAAATTATATTCATTTGAAAAGCCCGTTGCCTCTGCAATCACCTTTAAAGGAAGTTCGCCTTTTTCGAGCAAGTCTCTGGCATATTCCATACGCACTCTCCTGATATAATATCCTACCGACTCCCCTGTTGCATGTTTAAATATTCGCATGAACTGCCGCTGGCTTCTGCAAAATATATCCGCCAGCTTTTCGACAGGCAGGTCTCTATTAAGATTAGCATGAATATACTCTATTATTGAGTAAACTTCATCATCAGGACCTTTATGATGAATACTTGTCGCGAAATCTTCACGACTAATTGCCGCCGCAGTCTCAAATAGTATTCTCGTTATGTTGAGTTTGATATTGAACAAGCTGGCATCATTAAAAAATAACAGTTCACGGTATATTGCATCAAAAATATGTATAACATTGTGAAGATTGCTGTACGCGCGAATCGCGGAAGTGTTAAACGCTTTATATATCGTTCCGCCATCTTCACACGTCCCTTTTAGGGCTGGGTTTTCCCTGATAGAACCGCCAATTGCATATAGCTCAAGTTCAGGGGCGATAGGCGTAAGAATTGCATGGTGTTTTTTTGCCGGGATAATTAAGCTCATTCCTTCGCTTAATTTTATTTTTCCTGATTTAGTAATACACGTTTCTGTTCCACGACTGATATAATGGATCTCGAAAAACTCTGGATGTGCATGTTGCGTTAATTCGATTTCGGGTAGATTGACATAGTACCCTATGCAACCAATTGTGAAGATATATTTATCGAATGCAATTTCAAAAACATTTTCTTCCAGCTTCTCGAAGGCTTTCTTCCGCGAGAGATGTTTGAAATAATTATTGTATTGTACCATATGTTGTATCTCGACGCCACCGCCAAAAGTCAGTTTGTACCAAAAACCGCCTTCTCATAATATCTCGTAATCGATACTGTTTCTGAAACTCTTCGGTCTTTTTATGAAGTCGCCGTTCACGCCGCAACTTTTTAAAATAAGGATTTTTATACTTTTCCTCATGAAAATCACGTCTTTTTATTTAAAATATACGAATTTATAAAAGATTCAAACTTAAATTAGACTCGTTTTACTTATTTTAATATCTTACGCCTCAAGATATTAAAATAATACCTGTTTTTAGTTAAATTTAGTCATTTTGAACTAAAAAGCTCTTCTCTTAAGTGGACGGCCCCGATATAGCCCGATATAGGAGCAAAGTGGATTTTTTGCCCTTGCTTTCTTTTTTTTGTCTTTTGATATTTTGATTTCCTCTGTTTTTACTGGGTTTTTAGCTTACTGCTTATTATAATAAATTAGCATCAAAAACAAGTTATAAGTCTGATTATGAGAAAAAGACTAGGCTTTTGTATGCAATTACGACTTGAATTAATGTGGTTTTTGTAATAGTTTAAGAGTAGTCGGAAATCATAGGAATTGAGTTTAAATATTTTTCTATTCTGACTACTGAATACTGACTACTGAAAATATATTACGGAGACTTAAAATGTATCTTGGCAGAATAGTGGCAATCGGCATGACTCCTGAAGGTAAAGCGGTCGCAATGTATCGTGTATCATCCAGGTCTTTTCCCAACCGCGAAGCAATACAAAGAGGCGAAGTGGTTTCCATAATGCCGCGCGCCGGGTTCGAGGGCGACCTGAAAAAGAGCCCTTACATCGCTTATAACTGTGTTCGCCCGGCAGGAAAATACGGCATCGTCAGCAACGGTTCGCAAAGCGATCCGATTGCTGAAAAAATCGCTATGGGATTGCCGCCGCGCGATGCTTTGACTTTGACTTTACTGGCTATGGACTATGAAAAAGACGATTACGATACCCCCCGGATTGCCGCCGTAATCAAACAGAATTCAGGCGAGGCATATCTTGGAACCGTTCGTAAAGACGCGGTGATAGTTCGTTCATTTGACTTGAAGCCGGGTGATGCCTATTATCTTTCCACCTACGAAAAAGATACGCCGCAGGATGAAAATTATGACGCTGGCTTCGACGCGGGTAATGCTCTGGAAGCGTGTACTTATATCATCAAAAAAGGCGTTTTCGCGGATTTTGAACTGCCGGTAACTTCCGCCGCGATCCTCGCTGATGGAAATACTTTTGAAATCGCGACGGAAATTGTATAAATGACTGACGGCGAAATTGCGAAATTGTTGAATCCTGAACAGGGCGATGCGGTAAAAACCATTGACGGCCCGGTTCTGGTTCTCGCGGGAGCGGGCACCGGAAAAACCCGGGTGATCACTTTTCGTATCGCGCACATGCTGGATGCAGGCATTAATCCGGAAAATATTCTCGCCATGACCTTTACCAACAAAGCCGCGCGCGAAATGAAAGAACGCCTTGCCGGTCTTGTTGACCCTGAAAAGGCCGCTAAAGTTGCGGTCGGCACCTTTCATTCTTTTTGCGGGCGGGTCCTGCGGAAAGAAATCAAAAGACTGCATTATCTGCCGAATTTCGGAATCATTGACGATTCAGACCGGAATGCTTTGCTTCGACAGGCCGCCGCCGCTCTCGGCTACGCTAAAAATGAAGTGCCTGTCCCGCGGGTCAAAAGCTATATCAGCAGCATGAAAAACAAGCTTTGTTTTCCCCGGCAGGCGAAGAAATTAGCCGGCCATGATGAAAATCACGATAAACTGCGTTTTGCCCGGGTTTACGCGGAATATCAGAATTTGCTTGAAATCCAGAATGTTGTGGATTTTGATGATATGCTGCTGCTGGTACATGAAATTTTCGAAAAATTTCCGGAAGTCCTGGAAAAATACCAGAAGCTTTACCAATATCTGCTGGTCGACGAATATCAGGATACCAATGACGTTCAGTTCGCGATTATCGGACAGTTGGCCCGGAAACAGCATAATTTATGTGTGGTCGGCGACGATGACCAGAGTATTTACGGCTGGCGCGGCGCCAATGTAGGTAACATCCTCGGCTTTGCGGACAAATTCCCGAATGCCAAAGTAATTAAACTGGAACAGAATTACCGTTCGACATCCAAAATCCTGGCCGCCGCCAATCTCGTCATCGGACGAAATTCCAGACGTCATGGCAAAAATCTCTGGTCCGCGCGGGGAGAAGGTGAAAACCTGCTTCTCGTAAAAACCGCTGATGCCGAAAAAGAAGCGGAGTTCGCCGCCGATTATATCGCTCAGCTAATGGCCGGCAATCCGGAACGCAGTTATAATGACTTTGCCATACTTTACCGCTCAAATCACTTGTCGCGCCAGTTGGAATCAGCCATGCGCGCGGCATCAATCCCGTATAAAATGGTCGGCGGGCAGGAGTTCTTTAAGCGCCGGGAAATTAAAGACGCGGTCGCTTATCTGAAAGTCCTCGTTAATCCAAAAGATAATCAAAGTCTCTTGCGGGTGCTTAATCTTCCCCCCCGCGGATTGGGTAAAAAGGCGGTCGATACTTTGAAAAGGTACCAGGCCGCAAGCTTTCAGCCTTTCGCTTTCCTGCTGGGCGAGGAAGCGTGCTTAAAAAACTTTTCCGGCAAAGCCGCGAAATCCGCCCGGGATTTTTGCGCCTGTCTTAATCGGTACCGGAAAATATTTGAGGAACCCGGCGATATTGCTTTGAAAGTGAAAGATTTTCTTTCTGATATTGATTATCTGGATGGCTTGCAGAGAATATACAAGGACAATACGGAATCGCATAAACGACAGGAAAATGTCTACGAGTTTATCAGTGCTGTTGCCGAATTTGAAAATAAATGTGCTATCGCTATGAGCCTTCAGGAATACCTTGAAAGCTATGCTCTTTTGGAGGAAAACGATAAAATAAAGGAAAAAACCGAAGATAACGGCGGCGTTACTTTGACCACTGTTCACGCCGCTAAAGGCCTGGAATATCCATATATTTTCCAGATGGCGATGGAAACGAATATTTTTCCGCATCGGCGCTCCGTAAAAGAAGGTTCCATTGACGAGGAACTGCGCCTGTTTTATGTCGCGCTGACCCGCGCTGAAGAGCGCTTGATTATAACTTATTCCGCCTCCCGGATGGATAAAGGCATTGAGCGAAGCCAGCTTCCGTCGGAATTTCTTAAATATTTGCCCGAAGATATTGTCGATGTATGTACACCCGAAGAACTGATAAAGGCCATGGACAAAGACGAAGTAAGCAAAGGGCTTGAGGCTATTCAGGCGATACTGGCGAAATGAACGACTCCGCGGCCTGCTGCCGGACAGTTAATTATCAGTGTTTTTCCCTCATCCGTAATCGGTCAGTCGACTTTTGGGTCAAAACCCATATCAAGCTGCGATAGA
>CAZEXM010000135.1:0-6705 GCA_964515915.1 uncultured Victivallaceae bacterium | reverse complement strand
CCTCGTTGAGGTTTTTTTACTGATACTATCCCTTAGATTGCAAATTGGTATTAGTTCCGACTTTTGTCGTGTTAATGCCGATTTTTATCTGCACCCTTGCCGGGGGGATAATTGCCGGGGAGATTCAGCAGGGCAGTTTAAAATTATATGCCAGCCGTCCGCGCTCAAGGACGAGTATTGTTTTGTCAAAAATATATGCGGTTTTTCCTCACTGGCGATTTGCAGTTTCAACTTGAAGGATATTAAATAAACATCCTATGTATTTTATTTGCGAAAACTATTGCAATTTGCTGCAAAAACGAGTATTTTAATTATATGGAAAACTCTTGCCGCCACAATCAAAGGTCTATTAACCCCGAGGATTTCTATGTCTAAAAAAACGTTCGTCCTGGATACGAATGTGCTTTTGCACAGCGCCCAAAGTCTGGAATCATTTCAAGATAATGATGTTGTTCTGCCGATGACGGTAATTGAGGAACTTGATAAATTTAAAAAGTATCAGGATGAATTAGGCAGAAACGCCCGTCAGGTTATTCGAATGCTGGACGCTTTGCGCGAAAACGGACATCTCGGTGAAGGGGTATCACTCAGCAAAACCGGTTCGCTTGCCAGCGGCAGGATTATGATTACTTCCGCCCACATCGCCAGCGATAAAATAAATAAACAGCTTGATGAAGTATTCAATGACACCTTTTCCATGGAAAGAGCCGACAACCGCATTTTGCGGGTTGCTCTATCGCTGCAGTTCCAGGGCAAAAATGTCATTTTCATCAGTAAAGACATCAATTTACGTTTAAAAGCCGATGCCCTTGGACTCAAAGTAATGGATTTTGAACGGGGAAAAGTTGATTATAACAAACTGTTTACGGGTCGCCAAAGTTTGAGCGTCAAGCAGGAAATTATTGATGAAATTTATCAAAGCAGGATCATGGAAATAGAAGCTGTTACGGCATTTCCGAACGAATTTGTCATTTTGGAATCCGAGACGAATTCTAAAAAAACTGCCATAACCCGGATGAAAAACGACGGCATGCTGCATTTAGTTGATCCACACGTGGATCATAACCAGCTTAAGCTTACTCCACGCAACAAAGAACAGCGTATGGCCCTGGATATTTTACTTGACCCCGCGGTGCAGTTAGTAACTCTGGTCGGCAAGGCTGGAACCGGGAAAACTTTATTGGCTCTGGCCGCGGCGCTGGAGCTGGTTTTAAATCAAAACAGCTACGAAAAAATCCTGGTTTCACGCCCGATTGTCCCGCTGGGCAATGACATCGGCTTCATGCCTGGCGACAAAGACGAAAAGTTGAGTCATTGGATGCAGCCTATTTTCGACAACCTCGATTATTTAATGCATTCCGACAAAAACGATCATGTTTCAAGCAAGAAAACAGATAACCTGATCGGCAATCACAAGATAGAGCTTGAAGCCATCACTTATATTCGCGGCCGGAGCCTGCCCCGCCAGTTTGTCATCGTTGACGAGGCTCAAAACCTTACTCCGCACGAAGTCAAAACTATTATCAGCCGCGCCGGTGACGGCACAAAAATGGTTCTTACCGGCGATCCGAATCAAATAGACAATCCATATCTGGATGCTTCCAGCAACGGTTTGACTTATACTATTGAGCGCATGAAAGAATTAAGTCTCCATGGCCACATGACGCTGGAAAAAAGTGAACGCAGTGAATTAGCGGCCAAAGCCGCGGAATTGCTGTAGACGAAAAAAGGGGACATCGCCGCTCATCCCCAATGAGCGGAACATATTTCCTTGATGATGTTTTTTACTCTCCCATGCGTTCGGCATAATGCGGGGAAATAATGGGTTTTGTCCGGCGAACCAGTTTATCGCCGTCAGTTAAGCCGCAATTACGCGGTTTGAGTTCTTTGACCAGCCGGAGCCGGAGTTTATTTAATATCTCCTTATACTCCGGAACTTCGCTGAGATTGTGCAGCTCGGCGGGGTCTTTCTGCAGGTCGAAAAGCTGTTCCCTGCCGGTTCGCGGGAACCAGATATATTTGATTTTTCCATCAGTCAAATACTGCATCTCTTCCGTTTCGCAATAACAATTACTGTGTTCCCCGTGAGCGTAGTCACGCCATTTGCATGCTTCCCGCCTGACTAATGGCCGCATGCTCAAACCGTCAACCGTGGAAGGAATATCCAGACCCAGAATATCAAGAATCGTAGGCATAACGTCGCAAAGCATTACCGGCTTGTCGCTTCCGGCGGCGATATCTTTCCGTAAATCTTTCGGAAGCCGCACGAACATTGGAATATGGGCGGAGCCTTCGTAGGCGTAAGTTTTGCGCCACATATTGTGGTCGCCCAGCATATCGCCGTGATCCGAGGTGAATATGATGAGAGTATCGTCAAGCACGCCCTGTCTGTCCATGAAATCCAGCAGCCGCCCGATCTCATGGTCAATATGTTCGACGTTGCCGTAATATCCGGCACGGGCCATATGTATTTCCTCGTCAGTTTTGATTCCATGCCACGCGGCGGCTGATTCAGCGGTTTCAGGGTCATCGTGAATTCCGGCCCAGTCGCCGACTTCCGCCTTCGGGAGTTCTTTGTTCCGGTATTTTTCGAAGTATTCCGGGATTGCGTCATAAGGGGAATGCGGACGTGCGAATGAGGTTTTCAGAAAAAACGGCATTGACCGGTCGCGGTCATTAATAAAATTTATTGATTCGTTAACCGTCCAGAAATTCGGATGTAAAAATGGCGGGTTGCCGTAAGGTTTTCCCTCCCAGCCATTCCAGTCGCGTCCATCGCTTATGCCGTATTCGCCGTCTTTATGATCGTTAAACCAGCGTTCATAGTCGGAAATAAAACCCGGATCCACTCGTCTTCTGGATTCATCAAGAACTATGTGGTGAAATCCATTCAGGCTGCGCTGCGGATGAAAATGCATTTTGCCTACGCCTTTGCAATAATATCCGGCTTTGGCCAACTCTCCCGGCAGAGTGTGTTTAAAATTAATACCCATTGACCCCTGGCCGTCACCCATGCCTAAAATCCCGGCGTGCCACTGGTTCATGCCGGTCAACAGTTTGGCGCGGGCGGGAATGCAGGAAGGACAGGCAGTATAAGCCGCGTCAAAAACAGTTCCTTCGCAAGCGATACGATCCAGATTGGGAGTTTCCACCTGCTTGTTTCCCATGTAGCCAAGCACATCAAAACGATGTTGATCGGTCATCAGTAATAAAACATTGTATTTCTTTTTTGCTGCGCTCATAAGTTTCCCTTTATTTGTTTCAGTTACGGTCATATTGTTATATTAA
The DNA here is from genome assembly GCA_964515915.1 of uncultured Victivallaceae bacterium. Taxonomy (GTDB): domain Bacteria; phylum Verrucomicrobiota; class Lentisphaeria; order Victivallales; family Victivallaceae; genus JAHOYW01. The sequence continues at coordinate 3,417 of CAZEXM010000135.1, read as the reverse complement.
ATAATATCCTATTCTCTTGAATATTAGATACTTATCGCAAAATATAGTTCTTTCCCCATGGTTTGCGCGAAAATTCCATTCAGAAAAATGTATTTTCAATCAATGTAGCTCAAGCGTCCCGCTTGAGAATACTCACAAGCGGGACGCTTGTGCTACATTAAAAAAAACAATAATGGTTTTTTTCAGAACACTTGCTGCTCATTTCGTTAAAGGTGGACAGTCAATGATTAAAATCGTATAAAAAGCCCCATGAAATGGAGCGGCTTTATGCCGGTTTTAAATCTTGACAATCTGCCGTAAGGAAGTATTTACCCTCGATTCTATTCTTCCCGGTACTTTTCATATTTTTTATAATTTATAATCTCTTTGACCATACCATATATGTAAAGATGTCTGCTTCATTGAAGCAGGCATCGCTAATTTTATTGAAATGCAGACTATTTTTTAACTTCTTTAGTTTTTTCAGTTTTTTTAGCTGGAATTTTACTTTTTAATAATTCGACATATTTTTTAGGACCACCGCTGCGGTAACCGGTCTTAAATATTAGCTTGCCTTTACTGTCAAGCAATAAAACTGTTGGATAACCACTAATCTTGTACTTCACAGCCAATATTTTATTCTGCTTCTTCTGTTTTTTAGATATGAATTTTCTATTTGGAAAATCAACTAAAACTAGAATCAGATTGTCTTTCGCAAAATCTTTAAATATTTTTTTGGAGAATACTTCTCTGTCCAGTTTTATACACCACCCGCACCAGTCAGAACCTGAGAAATCCGCGAGAATCATCTTTCCGGTTTTCGCTGATAACTTCATAGCGGCATCCATATCAGTTGTCCATCCTTTGCCACTGGCAAACACAGAGATTCCAAGACACAGAGCGAAAACAAACATTGCTGATTTCTTCATTACAATACTCCCTTTTAAGCATTAAAATAATTACATAACGACACTATAAAATAATATATATGATGTTTATCAATTTTGCAACTTTGAATGGATAATTGCGAAAATCCTCAAGCGGGATTTCATGTGGGAGAGCATTATTTATACATACTCATTGCACGGCGCGCGTCTTTGGAGTCCTGACGTTCCCGCAGGGTGTCTCGTTTGTCGCCTTTGGTCTTTCCTTTGCAGAGCCCGAGCTCAACTTTGATAAGACCTTTTTTGAGATAGAATTTCAAAGGTACCAGAGTCAGTCCCTTTTCACGAATCTGCTGGAAAAGCTTTAGTATCTCCCGTTTGTGCATCAATAAAGGCCGTTTGCGTTTGGGATCATGATTGAATTGGTTGCCCTGCTCGTAAGTGGCGATATGCACATTGATTAAAACAGCTTGCCCATCCAGGATCCTGACATAAGAATCCAGCATGGAAATATTGCGGGCGCGACAGCTCTTGACCTCGGTACCGGTCAAGCTTATTCCGGCTTCATATCTTTCCAAAACAGCAAAGTCGTGGAAAGCTTTTTTATTCTTTGCCAGAACATTACTGTTATCTGCTTTTTTTTTCTTTTTGCCCATTTTCAACTCATATGTTCAGGTGACGGCGCGTATTAATTATCACCCAGGAAAGGTTTTGCTTTACGTTCAAATCCAGTTTTCAAAGGATTATTTTTAGAATCATCCAAAGATGCGTTGAATTTTTCCAGAAGTTCTTTTTGTTCTTTGGCGAGATGAGTAGGAATTTCGACGAAAATTTTGACGTGCATATTGCCTCGCGCGCCGCCGCGCAAAGCCGGTACTCCCTTGCCTTTGAGCCGCAAAATAGTTGAATTCTGCGTACCGGCGGGAATTTTCATTTTAGCTTTACCGCTTATCGTCGGCACTTCCACGACGCCGCCGAGAACCGCGATGGAATAAGCTATTGGCATTTCGCAAATAATATCATTTCCTTCGCGATGGAAAATATTATGTTTGCGAACATGGATGAATACATACAAATCACCCGTCCGTCCGCCGCGTAAACCGCTTTCGCCTTCTTTGGAAACCCGCAGTCGTGAACCGGTATCGACGCCGGGAGGAATATGTATTTGCAGTTTTTTCTCGGTATGGACGCGTCCGCTGCCGCGGCATTTCCGACATGGTTTTTCAACTATTTCTCCAGCCCCCTGACAAGTCGGGCAGGTTTGACGAATACTGAAAATTCCCTGGGACAACGCGACTTGACCAGCTCCCCCGCAGCGGGAACAAGTTTTCCTGCCGCTGCCGGGTTCACATCCGCTTGACTTGCATTTATCGCAAGCGGTCATGCGCGGAATAACAATTTTTTTGTCCGCGCCGTAGACCGCGTCTTCAAAATCTATTTCCATATCGTAGCGCAGGTCAGCTCCATCCACAGCAGAAGAAGCAGAACGCCGGGAACCGCCGCCGCCGCCAAATAAGTCTTCAAAAAAACTGCTTCCACCACCGCCGCCGCCAAAAAATTGGCTGAATACGTCCATCGGGTCGTGGAAACCGCCGCCGCCGAAGCCATGAGTGCTGCGGCCGCCACTGGTAAAAGCGGCATGGCCGAACTGGTCATATTGCGAGCGTTTGCTTTTATCGCTTAATACTTCGTAAGCTTGAGATATTTCCTTAAATTTTTCTTCAGCGCTTTTATTGCCCTGGTTTTTATCAGGATGATATTTAATTGCCATTTTGCGGTATGCTTTTTTGATTTCCGCGTCAGAGGCAGTTTTGGAAACGCCAAGTATTTTGTAATAATCTTCTTCTTGCGACATAAAAATATTCCTTTTAATCTTCACCTTGTTTGTCTTGTGCGGGGCCGCTGCTGACAACAACCGTTGCCGGACGGAGCAGGCGTTCCCCTAATTTGTAACCGACATTCCATTGTCTAAGCACGTAACCTTCTTCCACCTCGTCCGAGGGTTCGTTAGTCATCGCGTCGTGCAATTTCGGATCGAACTTTTTACCGGTGGCGTCAAAAGAGATGACTCCAAGTTCATCAAGTCCTTTTTTATATTCTTTAAGGATCATTTCCAGGCCTTGTTTGATAGCATCCATGTTGTCGGATTTTTCCGCTGCCGCCATAGCCATGTTGAAATGGTCGAAAACCTGTAGAAACGGGAGGAGTGTATCGGTTTGTCCGAAAATTCTGGCATTGGAGATTTCTTTAGCTGTCCGCATGCGGTAATTTTGAAAATCCGCTTTCAGACGTAACAAATCATCCTGAGCTTCGTTTAATTCCGCAGTCAGGGCTTCAATCTTTTCTTCAGGCGTAAGTTCTTTTTCCACAAGTTCTTCTACTTCATTGTCAATGCTGTCTGGTCCAATTTCATCAACAGCTTCAATAACTTTTTTTTCTTTTTTCTTTTTCATATTAAAAAATGCTCCGGTTCCCTGTATATATGGTAAATAAAAATTTTGTAATACCAATTTGCAATCTAAGAGTTAGTTACTAATAATATACTGCATTAACA
>CAZEXM010000134.1:0-6705 GCA_964515915.1 uncultured Victivallaceae bacterium | reverse complement strand
CAATCATATTATTCAAGCATAAATTCACTTTTTATTTATTGACGGTTACTTAGTTCAAAATAATATAGTTCCGCACCGGAATATTACTGATTACAGAAAAATATACTTCAACAATGGAGATATGTCAAACTTGCATTTTAAGTAAAAATTCAATATTCGTAGGAATTTTCTTAAGTTTTCCGATCAATAGTTCCATGGCTTCGAGCGCAGGTACTCCGCTCATCGCTTTGCGCAGGGTCCAGATACGCTGCAGTTCATCCGGATGAATGAGCAGTTCTTCGCGGCGCGTACCGCTTCGTTCCATATTTATTGCCGGATAAACACGTTTATCCGCCAGGCCGCGGTCCAGGTGTAATTCCATATTGCCGGTACCTTTAAATTCCTCAAAGATAACCTCGTCCATCCGGCTGCCGGTTTCGATCAGGGCGGTGGCGATGATGGTCAGGCTGCCGTGGTGTTCAATATTCCGGGCCGCGCCGAAGAAACGTTTGGGTTTATGCAGGGCATTGGCGTCGATTCCGCCTGAAAGGATTTTACCACTGTGCGGCTGCAGAGTATTATAAGCCCTGGCAAGGCGGGTGATGCTGTCCAGCAGAATTACGACATGGTGTTTGTATTCAACTAATCGTTTAGCTTTTTCGATAACCATTTCGGCGATTTGCACATGCCGTTCCGGAGGTTCGTCAAAAGTGGAACTGACCACTTCAGCGTCAACATGGCGCTGCATATCGGTCACTTCCTCGGGACGTTCATCAATCAACATGATAATTAAGGTTACTTCCGGATCATTTTCCCTGATGCTGTTAGCTATTTTCTGAAGCAGTACAGTTTTACCGGTACGCGGCGGCGCGACAATCAGACCGCGCTGGCCTTTGCCGATCGGAGCGGTTAAATCCATTATCCGCGTCTCGATGCCGGCGGGCTCACGTTCCAACACCAAACGTTCCGTCGGGAAGAACGGAATTAAGCTGTTAAAAGGAATAATTGATTTTTTGCGGTCCGGAGTTTCATGATTGATAGCTTCCACTTTAAGCATTGCGAAAAAACGTTCTTTGTCTCGCGGCGAGCGGATTTGCCCGGCGACAAAGTCCCCGGTGCGCAAAGAAAAGCGTTTAATCTGCGAAGGGCTCAGATAAATATCTTCAGAGCATGGCAGGTAGCTGTAACTGGCGGAACGCAGGAAGCCGAATCCGTCCGGTAGTACTTCCAGATAACCGCTGCCATACATCAGGCCGCTTTTTTCAGCGTTGGCTTTAAGAATTTCAAAGATGAGTTTTGACTTGTCCAATATACCAAGTCCTTCAATATTAAATTCTTTTCCCATCTCCGCCAGTTCTATCATCGACTTGCCCTGCAGCTTGGTTATATCCAAAGTCGGAGCTATTTTGTCGCGTTGCGGCAAGTTGTGATGATGTCCATTCTGATGTTTTGGAAAATTGTTATTTCGTTGTTCATTTCTATTATATTCCGGCCGGTTTTGTTGGTTTTGCCGCGTTTGAGGTGGCTTGGGAATGGTATTTTGAGCAACTTGTGGAACATCTTTTCTGGCGTCAAGCTCCGCCACAGCGAGATTTACCACGGGAGCTGTTGCCGGGGCTGCGCTTCGGGGTGTCGCTGGAGTCATGGTTGCAGCGGAAATTTTCGCTGGTTTTTTAGCGGGGCGTCCACGTTTTTTGGGAATGCTTGCGCCTGTTTCCGCCGTTTTTTTAACAACAGCTTTTTCCGCGCTGTTTTTTTGTGGAGGACGACCGCGGCGTTTAGGTTTGTTTTCGACTGTTGATTCACTAATGTTTTCTTCTTTCTCTATCATTTTTCTGTTCCTTTTATATAATTAATCAAATTGTTGCATTGTTTTTGTAAAAATTTTAAATCGCCGTTATTGAGTAATCCGAAATCCGCTTTTTCCAGTTTTTCATCATTCGACAATTGTTTTGAGTTCCTGCTTTTTATGTCGTTTACCGTAAAACCCTTACGCAAAAGCCGTTCCTGCTGAATTTTGGGGTCCGTCCATACGGCGACAATTTTATTGAATATTTTATACCAGGCCGCTTCAAATAATAAGGGTAGCTCAAGGATAAAATCTTTTTCTGTCTTTTCCTGTATTATTGTTTTTATTTTTTCCGCGATCAGCGGATACAGTACTGAGCATAGCCAGCGCAGTTCATCATCCCGGTTAAAAACAATTTCAGCAATAGCTGTTTTATTGACTTTCCCGTCAGGATAAAAAACTTTATCCTGCCAATGAGCGCGTAATTGCGTCATAAGCCCAGGGTTTTGCTGATCATACAATTCCGCACAAATATCATCCGCGCTGGAAGTTTGCCAGCCGGCGGTTTTAAAAAACGCCAGTACTGAACTTTTGCCGCAACCGAAACCACCAGTCAAGCCAAGAATCATAATGTTTATATTTACTCCATCGGTCGTCAGTTGAAAAAGAATTATCACAAGTAATACTCAAAACACTTGAAACCCTTCACTTAAATAACTATAATAAATGAAGATTTTCATCAAGGGATTGCAATATTAGAAAAAGTACAACTGAATATTGGAAAAGATTGTTTTTTAGTCAGATTATGCCCTGTTATATAGTAAACCTAATGCACAAATGCAACAAGTCAAGCCTGGAATTAACGAAAAAGGCAAAAAAATGAAGAAAAAACCGGAAATTCTGGCTAAAGAAGTCTTAGCCAAGGGAAAATGGTTAAGTGTAACTGAACTTAAATGGCAGGATTCCGCGGAGCGGCTTCGCACCTGGGAAACTTGTGAACGAGTTAATGCCTGCGGAGCTGTAATGATTATCGCGGTGATAAAACAGAGCGACGAATTGATTTTAGTCAAACAATTTCGTCCACCGGCCGCCAAATTTATTATTGAGTTTCCCGCCGGCTTGATTGATCCGGACGAATCCGCCGCCTTTACCGCCGCCCGTGAACTCTACGAAGAAACTGGTTACCACGGCAAAATAATTGATATTTCTGAGCCGGTATGTAATTCTCCGGGCCTGTCGGGCGAAACTGTTATTATCGTAACAATGGAAGTTGACGCGGAACGTTTTGCCGGCGGGCCGCCTGAATCATACCAGGAGGATTCTGAAGATATCGAGACAATCCTGGTCAAACACTCAGAATTAAAAGCTTTTCTCAAAGCTCAAGTTGACGCGGGGAACGGTATGGACAGTAAGCTTTGGACATACGCCCTTGGAAAAGTCTAAAGCAAATAAAAAAAGTGAGTTTACTATGAAATATTCAGAAGTAGAACAGGGTAGAGTTTTCGTCATAAGATTAGAAGACGGCGATATAATCCATGAGAAACTTGAGCAGTTTGCCGGGGAAAAGTCGATTTCATGTGCTTCTCTAACCGCATTAGGAGGTATCGACAAAGACAGTAAACTGGTTTGCGGCCCTGAAGATGGAAGAGCGGAAACAATTATACCCGGCATTATTAATATAACAAATGTGCATGAAGTTTCGGGAACGGGTACAATTTTCCCTGACAAGAATGGAAAACCTTCACTCCATATGCATTTAGCCTGCGGAAGAGGTGAAGGCACTAAAACCGGCTGCATCAGGCCGGGTGTTAAAACCTGGCATGTTTTAGAAATTATATTAGTAGAATTAATTAACTGCTCCGCGAAAAGATTACTTGACAAAACAACAGGTTTTAATTTACTGGAACCTTAACGGCAAAAGGGTTCTGACTAATTCACGCACATATTTCATGTAACAAAATGATACTATCAAACTCTTTTGCTTCATCCTCGAAGTGTCTTTTTACTACTTTCATTTTCTACCGGTGTTATCGCTGACGTGGTTTTCAGCGTCCGGCGGGCACGAATTTTATGTCCCGGCACTGTTTTTTGCCGTAAAGGTCGTTTATTTTTTTGAGTATCATTGCTTTGGCGGGACCAATAGTCAATTCGCGCAGCCATACGCTATGCGTTACCTGAATATACAAAATTTTTCGTTTGAAACTAAGCGGAAAAGCTATTTTCGCGATCTGCGCGCCGACAATATCCTGCCAGTTTTCAGTTATCTGGATAGTTTTCAAAAGATCCGGAGAAACAGTTTTTTTTAATATTTTACCTGCTACATCGCCGGCGGATTCTGTATCAGGGGTGTAAGCGCTAATCTCAACCCTGGCTCGTTCACGTCCGTACCAGGCGCTCAGCAGGGAGTACATTTTATAAAAATCTTTACTCAATTTAGCCATTATTCAAACCTCGAAACGCAAATACAAAAAGGGCACAACAGTCCCATTGCTTATTGAACTCCAATGCCAAATATATTCAGCGGCAGCATGGTGGCATGAAAGCCTAACTTGAAGGGGGCGATGGTTCCTAAAACTAAATTTTTTATGCCGGGAGCTAAACCGCCAAACGGCAATCCAATGCTTGTTTGAATAAATCCCAAAGGTAATCGCATAACCCCCAGCACATCTTTACCGCAAAGCAGCAGTCCCTTACCGAAATTTACTAAACCGCGAACAACATAAGGCCTGGCTATCTGCGCGACTTTCAAAGCTATCGGCGCGAGAATCGCGATAGTTACCGGATCAATAGCTTTAGCTTTTTGAATCGGGAATAACATGAATGTTATTCCGATTATGATTGTCAGCAGTAAAAACTTTTTTTTCATAGCCTAACTAAATTTTAATTATCGTTAAAAGACTTAATTATACATCTTCTTTTAGTAAAATACAATATTTAAGAATTTGTTTTCTTAGCTTGATTCCATAGTTCTTCCATTAATTCAATGGAAGCGTCTTCGAGTTTTGTATTTTGCGCGTCCAGGCTTTTTTCGATATAATTGAATCTGCTTCTGAATTTTTTAATGCTTGCGTTCAGTAAATCCTCCGCATCTGCCTTTTTTCGGAATCTGCTCAGGTTAACCACCGCGAACAGTAAATCCCCTATTTCTTCGTCAATATGCGCGTCATCGCTATTATTCACTGCTTCCTTCAATTCCGCGACTTCCTCATCAATTTTATCAAGGATTTGTTCCTGTCGTTCCCAGTCAAAACCGTATTCGGCGACTTTTTTCTGTACTTCCCGAGCCGTCAGCAGCGAGGATAAATTACGCGGAATGCCGTCAAGAATTGATTTTTTTCCGGTTTTACCTTCAGCAGCTTTAGCTTTCGCCCAGACTTGCATGACATCATCAACTGAGTTGACTTCGACATCGGCGAATACGTGCGGATGCCGACGAATCATTTTATCTATGATTTCCCGTAATACTCCCCGCATATTGAACTGTTCTGTTTCTTCCGCTAAAACCGCGTGAAAAACAATATTCATCAAAATATCGCCAAGTTCTTCACAAAGATTTTCGTGATCTTCGTTATCGATCGCGTCGAGAAATTCCGCAACTTCTTCGACCATGCACAATTTGAGGCTTTGTGAAGTTTGCTTGCGGTCCCAGGGGCAGCCGTCCGGGGCACGCAGACGACGTATTATTTCCACTAAACTATCGAGACTTGCTTCCATGTGGTGATGTTCCGGCATTGGAGCTCCTTTATGTATAAATTACGGTAACGCCGTCGCCGCCTGGCAGGTTGATGTCTTCACCGAATTCGTAATTCTTTACGTATTTGCTTTTCCTGACGAAAGCCCGGACGGTACTTTTTAAAACGCCGGAGCCTTTGCCGTGAATTATCAAAAGAGTTTCTGAACTGGATGTGAAAACCAACTCTTCCAGCTCTTTTATTGCCTCTTCCCGGGTATAGCCGTGCAAATCCAAATCATCATCAAAATGGAATATTTTATTTTTTTTGCTCATAATTTATTTTTTTAAGTAATTCCATATATTTAAAGCGGGAAATAATGCTGGTTCCGAAACCGGCAAGAAAATTATTTTGTATTTGCGCGTCAAGCCAGCTTAAACCGCGTTCCCGGCGCAGCCAGTCGACTGTTTTGACCAGGGCAAACTTTGACGCTCCCGACTTCAGGAAAAACATGCTTTCACCAGCGAAAAAATCACCAATCAACACGCCGTAAAGCCCTCCCGCTAAAGAACCGTCCGGCAAAACAGCCTCAAAACTCCACGCGTAACCCGCTTTGTGAAAATCAATATAGGCGCTAATAATTTTTTCATTTATCCAGGTATCGGCTTCTTTGCGTTTTACTTCGGCGCAATGCCGGATTACCGCTTCAAAATGTTTGTTTACACTAAAAGTAAAAGGCATTTTTTTCAAGTCCCTTGCCAAAGTTTTCGGCATACGGAAATCAGAAAACCTTAAAATCGCCCGTTCCGGCGGCGCGAACCATAAAACATGTTCTTCATCCTGCGGCCATGGAAATATTCCGGAGCGATAAGCATCCAGCAACATTTCGGAATTCAAGTTAGCGCTCCAGGCCAGAAATCCATTTTCATCAGCCGTTTCTACGTTCGGGAAAAACATCTTTTTTACAACCTTTCCTGTTTTTTATACTGCGTCAAGATACTCCCTTTCCGGGTAACATTCAAGTAATATCCTGCCGCCCTGGCGTTGTTCAACGGCGCCGACAAAACAAAAAAGATAACGAAACCGACGTTCGGCTTTTTGAAAAGATGTAGGAGCGTTCGAGCCTTGCTGCAAAGTTTTATTTTTTTCAAGAATTTAAGTTATACCGAGTTTTGGCGGTGCCGTCTCGCTCGGTATAAATAGATTCTTTTGGTTCTTCTGCACTTTGTGACACAGATTTCTAGCCAGAACTTTTTGCAAGATTAA
>CAZEXM010000133.1:0-6982 GCA_964515915.1 uncultured Victivallaceae bacterium | reverse complement strand
CTCAAGACAAGAAATCAATTTGACTTTTTAGACATAAGGTAATGCAAATTGGTATTACTATAAATTGCAAAAAGGGGGCAATTATTTCTTTTCGTCAACTTGGACGAAAGAAATATCATTGAATAATGTTTTACAATCACTGTTTTGCGGGGCCTGATAGTTGAGTATAACTACAACTTTTACATATTTAGTTCCAGGCCAGAACTGTTTGTTAGGAGCTCCTGATTTTGCCAGGCCTTTAACTACAGCGCTGTATTTTGTCCATTTATGCGGGATCACCGTATTGGCCGCCGCGCAATACTGATATCCGCCATACAGGTAATGCTCCCTGACTTTAGTGCTGGCCGGATAACTCTTTTTCAGTGGCGTTTTCAGTGTGATTTCATAAAAATTATCTTTCTTTTCAAGTTTAGCTATCCCGGAAGAAAGATCATAATTAGGAAGATCAGATAAATCTTTTTCAGCATCAAAAGCTATGACCATTCTTGCCAGACGTTTTGTATCCCATCCGGCGCAGTCTTTCAGTTTTAATACCTTGTCGCCAGCTTTGGCATCTGCTGTCAGTTGAGTTAATGAGCCTTTTTTAATAGTAATGCTCGGGCGCTGTATGGTTCTTTTTTTTGCGTCATACATTCTAAGTCCCAGGTAAGCACGTCCCGTGTCCTTGCCAATAGATTTGAGTGAACCGGATAATTTATACGTTTTCGTCGGGTCAATTTCAATAAAACCTGGAGAAAATGCCCAGATATTTCGCACATTTCCCTGGAAACAGCTTTTGGCTCCGGCTTTATCTTCGGTATTTTGTATTAAATTTTTATGCCACTTTTTTGGAGAGGCGTTTTTTACGAGGTTTTCAGCGCCCGCGACAGTGCCCGCGGCAACAACTAAGCCGGCAGCGCCCATGATGATTCTTTTAGACAGGAAATTCATATTAGCTCCTTTGTTTGTTTTGCTGGTTAACTTAATAGAGCATGTTTTTTTTTAAACAAAAACATTTACATAAACAAAGACGAAAAAGATGTTCTTTTCCGCCTCTGTACGGCACCGCTGGATCACGGAGGCGTTGCATCCGCCTTTTTTTATTTTTAGTAATTGTTTCCGCTATTTTCTTTTAGCTTTAATTACCGCCTGAGCTGCCGCGAGACGTGCAATCGGCACACGGTAGGGGCTGCATGAAACGTAATTCAAACCAACGTTGTAGCAGAATTCAACAGAGCTCGGTTCGCCGCCGTGTTCTCCACAAATACCGAGTTTGATATTCGGGCGGGCCTGACGGCCCTTGTCAACAGCGATTCTAACCAGTTCGCCAATACCTTCCTGATCGAGAACCTGGAAGGGATCGTATTCATAAACGCCTTCGTTTACATAATCACCGAGGAATTTACCGGCATCGTCGCGTGAAAAGCCGCAACCCATTTGCGTCAGGTCATTAGTTCCGAATGAGAAGAATTCAGCTTCTTCCGCGATTTTGTCAGCGGTAATCGCCGCCCGCGGGATTTCAATCATCGTACCGATCATAACATCAAGCTTTTTACCCTGCTCTTTCGCGACCGCGTCAATAGTGGCGGTGATGATTTTTTTCTGAATAGACAATTCTTTAACATTGCCCACCAGCGGAACCATGATTTCAGGTTTGGAACCCTTAACTTCACAAGCAGCTTCGCAGATGGCGCGAGTCTGCATTTCGGTTACTTCAGGATAAGACATGCCGAGACGGCAACCGCGATGGCCAAGCATCGGGTTGAACTCATGCAGGCTTTCAACCAGGGCGCGGATTTCATCAACGGATGATCCCATTTGCCTGGCCATTTCCCGCTGGCCTTTTTCATCATGGGGCAGGAATTCGTGTAATGGAGGATCAAGCAGGCGGACAGTACAGGGCCGGCCGGCCATTGCCCGGAAAATACCAACGAAGTCAGTACGCTGCAGCGGCAGAAGTTCTTCCAAAGCCTGCGCGTATTGATTAACGGCATCCATTTCAGCTTTATTACAGGAGTCGATAGCCGTTTTTAAGTCTTCAATAGTTTTGGCTGCATGGGCTTCCTTCAGTTTTTTAACCTTTTCCGCCACGAGAATCAAACGCCGGAAAGCGATAATTCTATCGCCTTCGAAGAACATATGTTCCGTACGGCAGAGGCCGATACCTTCAGCGCCGAATTTAACCGCGACACCAGCGTCATGCGGAGTGTCGGCGTTAGTGCGGACATTCATTGTACGGTATTTGTCAGCTAATTCCATGATATGACCGAAAGTACCGGTTAATTCCGGTTCGATCGTATCGATTTTGCCCTGATAAACAGCGCCGAGTGAACCGTTCAGAGAAATCCAGTCGCCTTCTTTTACCGTGACGCCGCCGACCGTGAATTTTTTGTTGGCGTAATCAATTGCGATATCACCGCAACCCGCGACACAGCAAGTACCCATTCCACGGGCGACAACCGCCGCGTGAGAAGTCATTCCGCCGCGGGCAGTCAAAATACCGTCAGCAACATGCATGCCGCCAATGTCTTCCGGGCTGGTTTCGATACGGCACAAGATAACCGTTCTGCCATTGCTTACCCATTTTTCAGCGTCTTCAGCGGAGAAAACAACTTGGCCGGTGGCCGCGCCGGGAGAAGCGGGCAGGCCGACAGTCAGTTTCACAGCTTTCTCTTCCGCGCTTTTAGTGAACACCGGATGCAGGAGTTGGTCAAGCTGTGCGGGATCAACGCGCATTACAGCTTCTTCTTCTTCGATGAGGCCTTCTTCAACTAAATCCATTGCGATTTTTACCGCCGCCGCCGCCGTACGTTTACCGTTGCGGGTTTGTAGCATGTAAAGAGTCCCGTTATCAATAGTGAACTCAAGGTCCTGCATGTCCGTGTAATGTTTTTCCAGAATGATACGAATATTGTCAAGTTCTTTGAAACATTCCGGCATGGCTTCCTCGAGAGACGGGAAATCAGCCGCGCGCTCTTCTTCAGGGACGCCGGCGGAGACAGCCCAGACGCGGGAACCGGCCAAAGTAATTTGTTGCGGGGTACGGATACCGGCAACCACGTCTTCGCCTTGAGCGTTGATCAGGTATTCGCCATAGAAATATTCATTCGCGCCGTTCGAAGGGTCGCGGGTAAACGCAACACCAGTGGCGCTGTTGCTGCCGGAGTTACCGAAAACCATGGTTTGAATGTTTACGGCAGTACCGAGCAAGCCGCGGATATCATTGATTTGGCAGTAGCGGATGGCGCGCGGATTGCTCCATGAATCAAATACCGCCTGAACCGCGCTCCACAGTTGCTCCATTGGGTCAGTCGGAAAATCTTTGCCGCTTGCTTTTTTGACGGCTTGCTTATATTTTACGATAACTTCCTTCAAGTCATTCGTGGTCAGGTCCGTATCCAGTTTTACCCCTTTGGAGGCTTTAACCGCATCCAGGGCGTGTTCAAACTCGTGGTGTTCAAGGCCGAGAACCACATTGCCGAACATTTGGATAAAACGCCGGTAGGAATCCATAACAAAACGTTCGTTGCCGGTTAGTTCAACCATAGCGGCAACAGTTTCGTCATTAAGTCCCAGATTCAGAACCGTGTCCATCATTCCGGGCATGGAAACCGCCGCGCCGGAGCGAACAGATAATAATAATGGATTAGGGCCTTTGCCGAAACTTTTACCAGTAAGCTTTTCCAAGTCGTCCAGGGCTTTTTTTACTTGCGACTCAATCAAGCCGAATAATTTGTCGCGCCCGACTTTACCGTACCGGCCGCAAGCTTCAGTTGTCACGGTGAATCCCGGAGGCACCGGTAAATTCATTTGCGACATTTCCGCCAGATTGGCGCCTTTACCGCCAAGTAATTGTTTTAATGAGGCATCTCCTTCAGATTTGTCGCCACCAAAAAAATAGACATATTTTTTGCAGTCACATTTACCGTTACATGCCATTGTCTTTTCCATCCTTTTTGTTTATGCTATTAGTTGTTTATTGATCCCTGTGGACTACTTTTGTCAACAGGTTTTATTCCATTTTAAATTTATCAAATGCCGCGATGATTTTGTGTTTTTGCGGATTCGGGTTAACATTAACCAATACATACGAACCTCTGACTATTGCCGGAAATTTCAGGCCCATAATAAAGACGTACTTGTTTTTTTTGATTTTTTCTATTCGTTTTTTCTGCGCTTTCAAGTCTATATTGAAGTAATAAGCGGCAATGTGCCGGCCGCTGACTCCAAGTTCCATGGCGGAATCCGCATACAGCATCGCAGGTTCAAGAGGACGGATATATTCAATTTTGACCCCATGCATCGCCAGGCAGTCAGCGAGGTCCCGCACATTCAGGGAATTATTATTCACGGCGCAGCCCGCGATCATAATAAATATTATTGTCCCAGGCAAAACCGCAGAAAGTCTTTTCATATCACAAATGAACATAATTTCAAGCCGCTATCCTTCTATTGTAATATCGATAAATAAAGCTCCGTTTATAATAACATGATTTGCCCGTAATACAAATGATTACGACGCTTTTAGCTGCTATCCCATGATGTTGAGGAAGAAGAAGGAATATTTTCCGTTATTTGCACGAAAAATGTTTTAATTTGCTGCAAAAAAATGCTAAAGTATGTGTAAACTAACCGGAAAAAAAATAATGAATACTTATAATGTAGTTTTAGTGCATCCGGAAATACCGCAAAATACCGGCAATATCGGTCGTCTATGTGTGTCCACCAACACAGGTCTGCATTTAATTGAACCGCTGGGCTATTCTCTCGACGATAAATATATTAAACGTTCGGGGATGGATTACTGGCAATATCTGGATGTTACGATTTATAAGGATTGGGAGGATTTTAAACAGAAAAATCCGGAAGCTGACATGTATTTTCTTTCGACCAGAGCGACCAAAGTGATTTGGGACTGTCCTTATCCTGACAAGTGTTTTTTAGTTTTCGGCAGTGAGGGAGCCGGATTGCCGGCGGAATTCTATGATATTTATAAAGAACGCTTGTATATGCTGCCGATGGCCGGTAAGTTTCACCGTAGTTTGAATTTGGCTAATTCTGTTGCCGTCGCGCTTTTTGAAGGACTCAGAAGATCTTACAAGAAGGGATTTTGACCTTGGAAGGTATTTTAAAAACAATTATATTTATATTAGGTGGAATCGTAGTATTTGCTTTGGTTATTCTGCTTTTGCCGATTCTCGTACTGCTCTACATATTTCTGCCGAAACGTCCGGCAATAAATTGGTTCAACACCTTTGCTCAGCAGGCTCGTACACGCGGAGCGCGGCAGAGCGAAGCGGAAAATACCGCGGCGGGTTATTCCAATGAAATCCCGGCTTCCGAGGATGTCATTGACATAAGCGCGAGCGAAATTAACGATAAAAACTCTAAATAATATATCCCGGAATTAAACATGAAAACACATACAAAATTACGTTTCGGCGGTATCGCGCTGCTGATTGTTCCACCTCTCATCCTGGCTGGATTTATCGCGTATCAGCTCTCTCAAATGAATCCTCCGGATGCGGGACAATTAAAGCTAAAATGGGCTTTTATTGCTTTTTACGCAATGGCGGCAGGTTTGGTTATGTTGATTTTTGCCCGCGGCGTGAAACAGCAGGAACTCAAAAACGCAGAGAATCAAAGACGATACAAAGGAAAATAAAACTCCTTTGCGCCCACTGATTACCCTAATATAGAATTATAAAAATTTCATTTGCAACTTGAATTTTTCTTTTCCCCTTATATTTTAGGCAGTTAAAATATACCCGATGACAAGCTGTAAGGAGATTGTAAATGTCAAAAGAATATAATGTGGCAATAGCCGGCGCGACCGGCGCGGTCGGAATCGAAATGATAAAAACTCTGGAACAACGTGATTTTCCAGTCAAAAACCTGCGTCTTTTAGCTTCTTCGCGTTCTGTAGGCAAAAAATTGACATATAAGGATACCGAAATTGCGGTTGAAGAATTGACCGGAAAGTCATTCAAGGATATTGATATTGCTTTATTCAGTGCCGGCGGCGGTATTTCCAAACAATTCCGCAAGTCAGTTGTTGATGCCGGAGCGGTAATGATTGACAATTCCAGCGCTTTCCGTATGGACGACGACGTGCCTTTGGTTATTCCCGAAGTCAACCCTGAAGACGCGCGGAAACACCATGGCGTCATCGCCAATCCGAACTGTTCAACGATTATAATGCTGGTGGCGGCAGCTCCTCTGCATCGGGCCAAAGGGCTCAAACGTCTTGTTGCCGCGACTTATCAGGCGGCCAGCGGGGCGGGGGCCAAAGGCATGGCTGAACTCGGCCTGCAGACTCGTCAAATTCTGGATGAGGAAAAAATTAATCCGCAGGCTTTTGCGCATCGCATTGCTTTCAATCTGATTCCTCATATTGATACTTTCTACGAAAACGGCTACACCAAAGAAGAACTGAAAATGCTTTTTGAGAGCCGTAAAATGTTGCATTTACCGGATTTAATGGTTTCCTGCACATGTGTCCGCGTACCGGTGATGCGTGCTCATTCAGAAGCCTTGAATCTGGAATTTGAACACGATATCACTCCGGCGGAAGCTCGTAAAATTCTCGTTAATTCTCCTGGCGTTACGGTCATTGACGATCCCGGCAACAATGTTTATCCAATGCCGATTGACGCGACTGGTCAGGATAATATCCTGGTAGGACGTATCCGTCAGGATATTTCGCGTAATGATAAACGCGGCCTGGATATCTTTGTTTCCGGAGATCAAATTCTGAAAGGCGCGGCTCTTAACGCTGTTCAAATTGCGGAATTGCTTTAACTTCTTAGATAATAGAAGGTTTTAAAAAGGAATTGGGGGTTTGGGGGAAAAGGAGCCGATACGTCGGCCTCGTTATATAAAAAAACAAAAAATTTTCCCTTTTCCCCCAATAATATCCCTTACCTTAGCCGACACTGCTGACAAAAAACACAGTAGCAAAGAATCATCTTTTTTCGTGCTATTTTCTGTATAAATCAATATT
>CAZEXM010000132.1:0-6993 GCA_964515915.1 uncultured Victivallaceae bacterium | reverse complement strand
TTAAATTATTTACTATATTTTGAAAATAAAATATTTATTTTCAAAGTTCAAATAAAAAACCACGCCCCCTACCCGGTGTGCCCGCAAAAATGAAAGAAAGATGGGGCAAGCCCCCTACAGCTTACCCACAAATACTGCGTATTTTTATCCGGAGACACTTTTATATATTTTACTATCTATTTTAAAGTCATCTATTACCGCCCTGCCCTGCTGTAAATTTTGATTTTTTTATTTCAAACACTGATTGACTTTTTAATGTAGCTCAACCGGGACGGTTGACTTTCGCTATGCTCAGTCTCAGCCTCCGCAAAGTGTGCCACATTAACTTGACCTTTTTTCAAATGTATTAAAACACGCCTTATCTTTGAAATGTTGACCAATGTTCAGCGCGACATTATGCGTAATCGCCTACTTTTCTTTTTATTTTCTATCTCGCTTGACATAAGCTGTAAAACTGGGTAAATTGACTGTCTTATAGAAAGGATATTAAGAATATGAGTTCAGAAAAATTTTACGTGACAACACCAATTTATTATGTCAACGACAAGCCGCATATCGGACACGCTTACACGACGATTGTTGCCGATATACTGGCGCGATATCATCGCTCACTCGGCGATACCACATTCTTTTTGACCGGCTCCGACGAGCACGGGCAGAAAGTGCAGAAAGCGGCGGAAGAACACGGAATGACCCCGCAGCAGCAATGCGACGATACTGTAGTGCGCTTTCAGGAATTATGGCGCGAACTGGAGATCAGCAATGATAAATTCATTCGTACAAGTGATGATGCACATAAAGAAGTTGTTCAGGAAATCATGCAGGATCTTTATGAGCGCAACCTGATTTACAAGGACGAATACAAGGGATTTTACTGCGTTCCCTGCGAAAGATTTTTTACTGAAAAAGACCTCGA
This sequence comes from uncultured Victivallaceae bacterium, assembly GCA_964515915.1. Taxonomy (GTDB): domain Bacteria; phylum Verrucomicrobiota; class Lentisphaeria; order Victivallales; family Victivallaceae; genus JAHOYW01. The sequence goes on along the minus strand of CAZEXM010000132.1, from coordinate 6,077 downwards.
CGAAAAACTCTGCTGCCCGGAATGCCGGCGCGAGACTCAGGAAATTGTCGAATCAAATTATTTTTTCCGCATGAGCCAATATCAGGGGTGGCTGATCGAATATATTGAAACGCATCCGGATTTCATTCAGCCGGCATTTCGCGCCAACGAAACTTTGGGATTCTTGAAAAAACCGCTTGGGGACCTTTGCGTATCCCGCCCTAAAGCCCGTTTAGCCTGGGGTATTGAATTACCATTTGACAAAGATTATGTCTGTTACGTCTGGTTCGACGCGCTGATCAACTACATTTCCGGTGTCGGCTACAGACGGGATGAAAAAATGTTTAAAAAATGGTGGCCGGCATCCTGTCAGCTTATCGGTAAAGATATTTTAACTACCCATACCGTTTACTGGCCGACAATGCTCAAAGCCATAGGCCTTGAAATGCCGCACAGCATCCTGGCTCACGGCTGGTGGCTGATCGGACGCACCAAAATGAGTAAATCCCTCGGCAACGTCATTAACCCGATGGATATGATCCAAAAATATGGACTTGATGCTTTCCGTTATTTTTTAATGGCTGAAATGGCCATGGGACAGGACGCGTCATTTACTGAAGACGCTTTTGTCGCGCGCTACAACAGCGATTTGGCCAATGACTTAGGGAATTTGGTAAGCCGCGTGGTTAAAATGACTTTGCGCCACGGCGATGGTATTATCCCGCAGCCCGGCGAGTTCACTGAAGTGGAAAATGAATTAAACGCGGCAGTTGAGAATGCTATCGCTGAAATGGAAAAAGCTTTAAAGACCATGCGGATAAATCAGGGACTTGAGCACATCATGAACGCAGTTCGCGCCGGAAATCGTTACATGGAAAAAACCGCGCCGTGGACTTTGGCGAAGAATGGTGAAACCGGGCGATTAAATACTGTTTTATATTGTGCCGCTGAAGCTTTGCGCAAGGTTTCGATTCTGCTCGATCCGGTAATGCCGGACAAAATGACTGCTCTGCGTGATGCTCTTGGCATAAAACGAGCCGGCGAAGGACATTTGGCTACTCTCAGGAAGGCTGAAAATATTTTAAGCGGCCTGCAAATGCATGATCTCAACGCACTGTTTTTGCGGGTCAAACCGGAAGAAGCGGCAGCGAAGCCTGAAAAAAAGAAAAAGCGGAAAAATGAAAAGAAAGCCGAGCCGCCTGGCGAGGGTTTAATTACATTTGATGAATTTTTCAATACGCAGTTGAAGACCGCGAAAGTTCTGGCAGCCGAAAAAATCGAAGGCACTGATAAATTATTGAAGTTGCAAATCCAGGTCGGCGAAGAAAAACGTCAATTAATTGCCGGAATAGCGCAATTTTATACGCCCGGGGAAATGGTCGGCAAAAACATAGTCATTGTCGCGAACCTGCAACCAGCCGAAATCCGCGGCGTCGAATCCCGGGGAATGCTTTTAGCCGCCAAAAACGGCACGGATTTGAAATTAGTTACTATCGACGGCGACATACCGGCAGGTTCGTCAATCGGTTAAAAAAAAACGAGCTTGAATGTTTACTGGCTTTTACAGATGTACTCAAAAAGCATAATATCAAGATAAGCATGGATGGCAAGGGGCGACGAAAAGGGAATACTCCCATCTTTTCTAATCGTTTATAATTGCTGTACGATAAAGATAGTAACTCAGAGATTCAAGTTCGTCCACAAGACTCAAAGCTATTTTTACATCACTTTCAGTAAGGAGTTTTTGATTCAGCAAGTTTGATAATACCATTTTGTAAAACTAATTCATCCATAGATCAATATTCCGCCATTTTTTTACCAGCTTGAATGAATGCCCGCATGTTTTCCGCGGGAACCTGATAAGGGTTCATTTCTCCAGTATTGAAAATATATCCTCCACCTGGTTTACAGATATTCATAATGCGTTCCGCTTCAGCGGTAATAGATTCCGGCGTGCCGCGCCACAAGACCTCAATCGGATCAAGATTGCCGCTGATAGCCTGTTTGCCGAGCATGGCTTCACGCATTGCCTTGATATCCGCCGCCGGGCCGATTGATTCGAAGCTCACGCCGAGCGGAACGTGAGATTGAACATGCGGGATGGATATTTCGCTATTGTGCATCCAAATCATCACATCAAGTTCTTTTTCCGCGTAATCGACCAGTTCTTTGGTGATTGAAAGTATATGTTCAGTATACTGTTCCGTGGACAGCAACCCGCTGAAAGCATTGCAGTCTCCAAGCCATATAGCATGAGCTCCCGCTTCCTGCTGAGCTTTGATGTAGCGCATATAGAATTCCTTCCAGTACTGCATGGCATCATATAATAATTCAGGCTCGGTAATGATCATCATCATTGACTCCTGGATACTCCACATCAAACCGACCGCACTGAACGGCGCGGCGCATGAACCGGTAATCAATGCGGTATCACCAAAGTGTTCACGCAGTTTGCGTATAGCTTTGAGTTTTTCCGGCATCCGTCCGTCAGTTTCAGGGTTCATTCTAATTAAAGAATTAAGTACCTCGCGAGTTGGTTCAAGAGTGCCGTGTGTAGCTCTTAAGATATCGCCTTCGCCGGGACAGTCTATGCCTAAGGGCTCAAATTCAAAACAGTCATCTATCTGCACCCATGCCCAGTCGTAATCAAACTCTTCAATAGCGGCTTTCCATACTTCATATATTTTATCACCATCCTGACAGAATTCTTCATAACAGTATTTTCCATACCATTTTACGTCAAATTCTTCGCTGCAGGCAACGCACGGCACTCGTTTGGGAGTACCAAGTTTGCGAATTGTTCTAAAATCTTCTACTGCTCCTTTGTACGGCATAATAACCTCACTTTTTTAAATGTTTTATTTTATTATATTTGAAAAGTATAAACGCTTTTCTATAAATTGATTTTAACCGGGAACAAGCCACCCAAAATTCTTTGGATTATGATGGCCGAGAATAAAAACAGCTCTCATAGGTCGTGGTTTCAGCCAACTGTTGACGATTTTATTGCTGTCATCATCTAAATACGCACGCATTACATTTACCCTGATACAATCCTTAAATCCATTAGGCAGATTTAAAGTTGCAAAAGGTATTTTAATCATCGCATCCCATTGTGTTTTTGAGATCGTGACTGTTCCCTGAAAATTAGGATTATCTTCCTGCGTTCCCGAATGGACTTTTTCGCTGTTTATTCCAATAATGAATTCTTGGTGCCAACGCAAGCGGTCAGGTTCTATTTCCAGTTTGAAACTGTCATCTTTTTTAATGTTGTCTGCTTTGCAGAAAAAATATAAATTCTGATTGTCATAGCCAACTTTCCAGTAAGCACAATCATGCTTGTCAATAAGTGGTTCAAAGAAAACTTCAGGATATGCATCCTTATAGCGAATCTGATATTTACCGGTGTATTGCATTTTTTGAAATTCGACATGTTGCCAGTCCACCGCTTGTGGAATTCGGGTAAATTTGGGGCACTGGACTGTTTTTGCATTGTGCGGAATAGCAAACGGCATCAGATTTTTTCTGATACAATCCTCAACGCCGGGAAATTCTTCAGTCAGAAGTTGGTGCAATAAGCCGATGCGTGATTTGAGTTTTTCGGGTGAAAATTTGTACCCTTCGGCTTCAGAATGAAAACCGATAGAAGAATCGTTTTCTGTAAGTACAACCATTCGTTTGGAGTTTCTTATTTCTTGCAGAACAATACCTCTCATTAATTCGAGGGTTTTGAGTTGTTCTTGCTTGGCGTTATCTTGACTGGAAAGAGTCTCTCTAAGTTGATAAAATTTGAAGATATTACGCCCGCTGCAAAACAGCAGGCCAAGTGCTTCGGCAATGCCAATCTCTTTGAGGCGTTCAGTATCCTGGCTGAAAAATTGCTCAAGCTGCTTCAAAATAGTTACACCCTCATGCCATTTTTCAGCCATTCTGGTCAATAATAATATTATTTCATTTAGAGAAAAATCACCTGCCTTGTGCTTTAACTCTGAGATACTCTCACCGACCCGGTCACCGGCAGTTGGCCAGTCCAGCCGCCAGGATGGCGCAAGTCGCCGGTAGACTGGTTTCAGATGTAATGGCCACACAATGCCATCATGCATCGGTCCGACGTACCCTAGAACATTGGTCAGGGGATAGTTATCATAACTTTCAGCAAATAATTTCCATGCTTTAATCGTTTCCCTGGCATGTTCTCCCCAGTAAATTTGGGCTATTTTCAGCAAAAACTCATCTTCTGTTTTAGGAAAAGGCGCGAATGCCAACTCGCCTGCCGCTTTGGTCATTAACGATGGATATGCGCCAAAATACCAACATTGCATTACGCCACTGACACCGAGACGATGCATTTCCTTATATTTTTTATAAAGATTACCCGGGACTGGCACATATTGTGTCGTCGCTACTTCGTGTGAACAGGCAACCTGTAACTTGGCAAACATTTTAGTCTGTTTATTTTTGGCTCGTTGCGCACATTGCTTGAAAAAATTGCTTGGTCCGATATAAGAGAGCCAATAATCGCTTATTCTACGATATTTATTTAACTGAGTTTTGCCACCGAAAGATTCAAAATTATGCATTAAAGTGACATTTTCAGGGACATGAGAGGCGGCCTCCATACTTTCATCCATGCCCCATAAAATTGCTTGTCCATAAGGCCAGGAGATAAGTTCTGCTTCAGGTGCAACTTCACGCATCCCGGCTTCCATTGCACTGAGTGATTTTGCCAAAGACTCCCATTGCGGAATTTTTGAACAGACCGGGCAGTTATTCCCGCCCCAGATATTACAACACAAAGTATGCCATTCACCGACACTCAGGACAATCATCCCGCCTAAGTGTTCCACCTGTTCAAAAATACTTTTGACTGCGGTTTGCAAATAGGTAATAGCAATTTGCGACGATGGACAGAAACTAATTTTACCGTCGGTGCGATTGCCGCCAAGTTCAGGGTATTTTTTCAATATCGGGTCATTCGGGTCAAATGCAATTGGTTCAATGCAGAAGATATAGATTTTGATACCATACCGGAGGCATTTATCCACAATTTGAGATAATTTAGCTAAACGTTGCAGGGCATGTTCGTCATGCGGAGAAAAACTTGTTCGCGCTAACTCTTTAAAACTGATAGTGAGCCATAGACCATTAATCCCCTCATAGGCCAGGCGATTGAGATATTCATCAGGATAATAATCAGTATCGTCTAAAAGTTCATCAATATAAAATGGTGGACGTTTCAGCGGTCCGAAAAAACAGCGGGAAATTCTAGTTTTAATAACCGGATGCCGTTCAATAACCCCTTTTTTAAGGAATGGTCCTTCGCTACGCAATAATTTATCTTCAAGAAAATAGATACCGCGTCGAATACCTTCTGTATCTCCAGCTTCAATCCGGCAACTGTTATCAGTGATAGTGAGACGATAGGTTTCAGGGATTGCTGTAGTAATAATTCCTGTGGTTATTTTAAATTTTCCAGTTTCGATACCAGTTGATTTGAGAAAACGTTTTAGGTCGTTATGAGCAGTTTTAAGTAATTGCTGATTATCAGGGAAGTTGAATTCAAAACTGACCCCATCCGCCAGCGATACTTCGACGGTGTTGCTTATCTGACGGCTCCAGTGAGTTTTACGGCACAATGGTTGTTTCATTGCCTCAACAAATTTCCATTCGTCTACCGACGGTGCTTCTATAATTGTTGATTTTTTTAACATAATGTACTTTTTTTCTTTTATTAATCTTTCTTAGGCTGTATTGATATTTTTATTGCATAATGCTCTTTTATGTGTTTTTTCTTACAGGATGTTGAATTAAGCAACATGAATACTTTTGTCTTTTTCATCCAAGAGGCCCCTCCGCGGAATATTCATAATCAACCGAAACATAAAGGCTGTCTTTTGTAAGCTTCACTTGTTGTTCGAAATTCTTCAAAAAGTCTTGCCTTATATCTTTTAACCTTAATAATTGAAAGGTTACCTGCTTTATATCCCTTAGGAAAAGTATTTTTATCAACTGCGAGAGATGCAGTGCAAAAACTTAATAAAAATCACTATCATCCCGTAACTTCTAAAAATTAACTATTTTCAAGCTGTTTTGAGCTT
>CAZEXM010000131.1:6158-7105 GCA_964515915.1 uncultured Victivallaceae bacterium | reverse complement strand
AACCTCGTTGAGGTTTTTTTACTGATACTATCCCTTAGATTGCAAATTGGTATTATTCCCCGGAAACAAAAATGAGTATGGAGAATGAGAAAAAAAAGCGGAGACCGGAGTCTCCGCTGAAATCATTTTCTAAAAATGATATCTCAACAGCCGTATTCAGCGCAGTCGCCAAGCATTTCTTCGATACGGAGCAATTGATTGTATTTGCAGATACGCTCAGTTCTGGACATGGAACCGGTTTTGATTTGTCCGGCATTAACCGCTACCGCGATGTCGGCAATTGTTGTATCTTCAGTTTCACCCGAACGGTGGGAAATCACCGTCTTATAACCGGCTTTGTGAGCCATTTCAATAGTATTCAAAGTTTCGGTTAAGGTGCCGATCTGGTTAACTTTGATCAGGATGGAATTGGCCGCGCCCAGGTCAATGCCTTTTTGCAGGTAATCAACGTTGGTTACGAACACGTCATCGCCGATTAATTGACATTTGCCGCCGATTCTATCAGTGAGAATCTTCCAGCCGTCCCAGTCGTTTTCACCCATGCCGTCTTCGACTGTATCAATCGGGTATTTTGTGATAAGTTCGGCCAGGTAGTCAGTTTGCTCAACCGCATCGCGTTTCGCGCCGTTATCGCCTTCGAATTTAGTGTAGTCGTAAACGCCGTCAACGCAGAATTCAGACGCGGCGCAGTCTAAAGCGATTGTTACGTCCGTGCCGGCTTTGTAACCGGCTTTTTCGATAGCGGCGAGGATGCTGTCGAGAGCTTCTTCAGTACCGCCGGAGAAATTAGGGGCGAAACCACCTTCGTCGCCGACCGCGGTGCTCAAACCTTTAGCCTTGAGGATACTTTTCAAACAGTGGAAAATTTCAGCGCCCATGCGGATGCCTTCATGGAAAGAAGGAGCGCCGCCGGGACGAATCATGAATTCCTGAAAAGCAATAGGCGC
>CAZEXM010000131.1:0-6148 GCA_964515915.1 uncultured Victivallaceae bacterium | reverse complement strand
CATCATCGGAACCGGCAAAGTTTTGCCGTTAACACCGCCGATGTAACGGAAAAGAGGTATTTCGAGATAGTTTGCGGCGGCGTGCGCGCAAGCCAGGGAAACACCAAGAATAGCGTTAGCGCCGAGACTGCTTTTAGTTGGAGTGCCGTCGAGGTCCACCATTGCTTTATCAAGGCCGACCTGATCCAATACGTTCATGCCTTCCAGTTCCGGGAAGATTTTTTCGTTAACGTTTTCAACAGCATTGAGAACGCCTTTGCCGCCGAAACGTTTCGGATCGCCGTCCCGTAGTTCAAGAGCTTCGTTTTCACCGGTTGACGCGCCTGACGGGACAGCCGCTGAGCCGACGATACCGCTATCCAATTCTACTTCCACTTCGATTGTCGGGTTGCCGCGTGAGTCGATAATTTCACGTGCATGGATATCATAAATAATAGACATCGTTTATGTTTCCTTTGTTAAGGGTTAATATTCCACTACAAATTTTCTTGGGAAATGATAAGATATATTAAAATATTCTTATTGCAAACAAGCAAGTGATTTTTATTTAAAGTCTAACAATTCAACGTCAAAAGTGAGCATGGCGCCGGGGGTGATCAAATTGCCCGCGCCGCGTTCGCCGTAAGCTAATTCCGAGGGAATAAATAACTTGTATTTACTGCCGATGTTCATCAATTGCAGTGCTTCCGTCCAGCCTTTAATTACCTGTCCCACACCGAATTCTATTGGCTCGCCGCGTTCTACTGAGCTGTCGAAAACCGTGCCGTCAAGCAATGAACCGGTGTAATGTACTTTTACCGTGTGGTTAATACCCGGGCATTCGCCTTCACCTTCTGTGAGGATGAGGTATTGCAAACCGCTTTCAGTAGTCACAACGCCTTCGGTATCCTTGTTTTTAGTCAGGAAATCTTTCTGGGTGGCGGCGTTTTCTTCGACTTTGCCGACAGTGGCGGCTTGTTGTTCAGCCTGCATTTTAGCCTGGAAAGCCTGCATTACGGCAGCGTATTCTTCCTGCTCCAGAGCGGGTTTGCCGCCTGAAAGCATATCGCCCAGGCCTTGTTTGACCGCGTCGAGGTCCAATTCCACAGGAATTTGTTTAAGTGACATTGCCACGTTCATACCAAGCGCGTAACTTGTTTTTTCAAGTTCGGTTTTAATAGCTTCAGCCATTACATATCTCCGTTATTTTAGGGATTTTTCCTGATTCAGGGATTTCTTTTGCAGTTCATAACTTTACAGCAGTATTGGCTGAAATCAACCGCGATTAGTAAATTATTTTCTGATTCAGGAATATTTTACGGCATTAGACGAGACCGACGAAAATAAAAAAGGCGGATGCAACGCCTCCGTAATCGAAAAGCGATATTATCTAAAAATGAGCAAAGCAAATTTTTAGATAATGTTGAGCGTTCGAGTCTTAACCTGACGACTTTTGTCGGACGCGTCGCATTATCTATTTTTTATGGACTTTGCCGAATAACTTCATTACCTGTTGAAGATCGCTCCAGGTAACTCGTTTGGCTGTGGGGTCGCGCAGGAGATATGCCGGATGAAAAGTCGGCATTACTTTGATATTGTTGTAGGAATCCCATTGGCCGCGAAGGCGCATAATGCCGGTTTTATTTAACAAATATTTGAATGGAACGGCGCCCAGGAGGATAATTACTTTGGGCTGTATCAGTTCGATTTGACGTTTCAGATAGGGCAGGCAGCAGTTTGCCTCCTCCGGCAGCGGGTTGCGATTTTTCGGCGGACGGCATTTAACGATGTTGGCGATATAGACTTGTTCGCGGCTGAACTGCATGGCGCTAATCATTTTGTCCAGCAGTATCCCGGCTTTGCCGACAAAGGGACGTCCCTGCCGGTCCTCGTCGTATCCCGGGCCTTCGCCGATAAACATTAAGTCAGCGGTAGCTGAGCCTTCGCCGAAAACGACCTTGTTTCGTGTTGTGGATAGAGGACAGTTTTGACATTTAAGCGCGACGGAATTGAGCTCCGTTAAGCTCATTTCGGCAATCGCGGGATCCAGGATGGACGGCGTGGCGGCCTGCGGGCGCGGATTTTCCGGCGCGACCGGAGCCGGGGCGGTTTGAATATTGGTGAAAAATTCGTTTACGATTTCCGGCGCGATGAATGTTGTCTTGTTATGGGACTGAAATTCCCTCAGATGTTCAATTATTTCGTCAAATATATCTTTTTTCATATCTTGGATTTGGTATTATCAAAAATGTGGATTATTTTAATGTTCAATTACTAAAGATACAACCATAAATGGAAATTGCATAATGAATAAAAGAAGTTTGCGAAAAATTTTATTAATTATTACGATGTTTTGTGCTTTGGGCGCTATAGTTTACGGTGCGGCCAAGACTCCTGCGAAAGCTCCCGCGAAGGAGGCCGTGAAGGACGCGAAACTGGCGGCAAAAGACGCAAAGGAGGCGGCAAAGGAGGCGGATGATGCCGTTAAGGATGCGAAAAAGGCGATCAAACAAGCTAAAGTTGTTAACATCAGTTTGTTCGCGACTACTAATGTCAGCAGACAAAAAAAAGAAAAGAAAACAGAAACAGTCAGTATTGTCAAACCCGCTGACTTTAAAGTGGAAAGTCTTGCGGATTTAGTTGTGCGCGTAAAGGAATGGTGGGGAGGCATTCTGAAATGGATTGGCAAACAGCAGCTTAATCTGTTAGTCTTATTGCTAGGGGTGTTGTTTACCTTTGTGATTGTGATGTCTTTGGGATGGTTCTTTAAAAAAATTATAATCGGGCGTATTAAAAAGCACGCAAAAGGAGAATTGAAAAAAAGGGTTTGTGAAACTCTGAATCGGCCTTTATCATTTTTAATTTTTACTATCGGAGTTTTTTTGAGTTCGTTAAGGTTGCTTAATGAGTTGAATGACGATTTTTTTGCTTTGGTTTTACGTTCCTTTTTTGCCTTAATGGCCTTTTCTTTGACCTGGGCAATATATCGTCTGGTTGGAGTTTTAGATTATCATCTTAAGCGTTTGTCGCAGCGCACAGACAGTAATTTGGATGATTTGCTGGTTACGCTGATAAGTAAAACAATAAAATTCACTATAACTTTTATCGCGGTAATTTTTATTGGACAAACGATTTTGGGTTTGAGAATTACCGCTTTGGTCGCTGGTGCCGGTATTGTCGGTTTGGCGATGGCTCTGGCGGCTAAAGATACGCTGGCAAATTTTTTCGGGTCGGTGATGATTATGCTGGATAAACCTTTCACCGTCGGTGAGCGTATTTCGCTTGATACGCTTACCGGTACCGTAGAGAAAATTGGGTTTCGAAGCACGCGGATTCGGAGTTTAAGCGGACATATGTACTCAATTCCGAATAGCAAACTAGCTGATTCCATAGTGGAAAACATTGCCAAACGGCCGCATATCAAATACGCGTTTGATTTAACCCTGGTTTACGACACGACAGCGGTTCAGATGGACCGCGCGATGGAAATTCTGCATGAAATTCTGGATAATCATGAAGGTTTTACTAAGAAACTGCCGCCGCGTATATTTTTCACGGCTTTTAATGACTGGTCCTTGAATATCAGTGTTATTTTGTGGTTTCAGAGTACGGATTATTTCCATGTACAGCAGTGGAAGAATGATATTAACCTGGAAATTTTACGCCGTTTCAATGCGGAAGGATTGGATTTCGCTTTCCCGACGAGCACAAATTATCTGGTCGGAGACCCTTCACGGGAATTAAAAATTACCACGAGCGAAGAAATAAAAAAATAATATTGAATAATTACAAAATTCATTTACTTCTAAACTAATCATATAAGGAATTAATAAAGTGAAAGTAGTAGTAGCATATTCCGGCGGGCTTGACACTTCGGTAATCGTCAAGTGGGTTAAAGAAAAATATAACGCTGAAGTAATCGGTTTTTGTGCTGACGTCGGCCAGGAGGAAGAACTTGACGGTGTCGAGGCAAAGGCAATTCAAACGGGTGCAAGCAAATGTTATGTCGAGGATTTGAATGAAGAGTTCGCCCGTGAATTCATTTTTCCGATGATGCAGGCGAATGCCGTTTATGAAGGCACTTATCTTCTGGGTACATCCATCGCGCGTCCTTTAATCGCTAAACGCCTGATTGAAATTGCCCGCGCTGAAAATGCCGACGCGATTTGTCACGGCGCGACCGGCAAAGGCAATGACCAGGTTCGTTTTGAGCTGACGGCTTATGCGTTCGAGCCCAATATCAAAATCATCGCCCCCTGGCGGGAATGGGAGTTCAACGGCCGCATGGATTTAGTGGAATATGCCCGGAAAAATGATATTCCGGTAACGACCACTGCCGAAAAACCTTACAGCATGGATCGTAATCTGCTCCATATTTCATTTGAGGGCGGTATTCTGGAAGACCCGTGGAGCGAATGTCCCGCGGATATTTCCGTTATGACCGAAACTTTGGCCGGGGCCGCTGACGAAGCCGAGGATATCCTTATCTCCTTTGAAAAAGGCATCCCCGTCCAGGTTGACGGCAAAGCCTTTTCGCCCGCGAACCTGATGCGCAAACTCAACCGCCTGGGCAAAAAACACGCGGTCGGGCGTATTGACATTGTTGAAAACCGTTTTGTCGGCATGAAGTCCCGCGGGGTTTATGAAACTCCCGGCGGAACTATCCTCAACAGCGCACATCGTGCTTTGGAAAGCATTACCCTGGATCGTGAAGTAATGCACTTGCGCGACAGTTTTATTCCGCGTTATGCCGACATGGTTTACAATGGTTTCTGGTACTCTCCCGAGCGCGAAATGCTGCAGTCAGCAATTACCGAAAGCCAAAAATTTGTAACCGGCGACGTTCGAGTCAAACTTTATAAAGGGGCATGTCATGTAAGCGGGCGTCGTTCAGAATACAGTCTATACGACGAAGCGGTCGCGAGTTTTGAAGATAACGACGCCTACAACCAGAAAGACGCTGAAGGCTTCATTAAACTCAACGCCCTGCGTTTAAGGGTGTTGGCGAACAGTAAACAACGTCGCTACTAAAAAAAACAAAATTGAGTCAGGGGGCCTGGGGAACAGCGCCGGTTGTGAAGCCGGCGCTGAAACAAGGGAGGGCTTATTTAGCGGACTGGATTATTGGAACTGTCAGTAACAGCAGGTTCTCCTACATAGCTGTAAGCTCTCTTTCCCCAGAGAAAATCATTTGGATCAAGGGTTTCAGCCAATGTTTTGGGCGCCGCGTGTCCATCCGCAAAAATGTAGTTCTGACGGCCTTGATGACGATCCCATGCTGAATAAACGATATGATGCTGCCCCTGGGCATTTCCACTGGCGATAGCCGCATTGCGAGCCGCAACGGCATCATTTTCAGTTAAGGCCCGGGGAACGCAAACAGATTGGCTTTCACTGTCCAGTACTGCGCCGCCGTTGGAAATGCCATTTGTCGGGCGATGTGATTTAATGGCATCGCCGCCACTCGGTGAAGTATCATTCAAACAACGTATGTCGGAGGTGAATTCGGCAACAAGAATTTCGCTGGAAGGCTTCCGCAGTCTGTTTTGCTTAACCTGTTGCAGATAGTCCATGCCGCTTACCAGCTTCTTACGGGGACAGAACAACTCGTTGACCGTATATGATATATTGGGAGCCTGTTGATCTTTAGCAGTATTCTTGGTAGTCTGTCCTTTAGGAGGCTTGACCACGTCTCCCCAGAAGTTTTGCGGACTGCCGTCACTGCCGAAGCAGGTTGGCGCCCAGCCGCCGTTGGCGTCCTGGGGACACACGAAAACTTTACCTTTGCAGTATCCCCTGATCATGCCGCTCCATTGCACATAGCCGCCGGAACTGCTCGTTCCATTGGGATAGTAGTAGGCTTTCGGATAAAAATCGTCTGAGTCGCCAAGGTACATCATAAGGCCCAGGCCTATCTGTTTTTGATTTGACAGACATGCTATGGCTTTTCCCTTGTTGCGCGCCTGACTCAGGGCGGGGAGGAGCATTCCGGCTAATATTGCAATAATAGCAATAACGACGAGGAGTTCTATTAATGTGAATACTTTTTCATTTTGTGCTTTCATTTTTTTGTCTTTCCTTAATTTTTTGCATTTTTGTTTTTACACTTACTCTTTACTCTTTACTCTTTACTCTTTACTCTTTACTCTTTACTCTTTACTCTTTACTC
>CAZEXM010000130.1:0-7312 GCA_964515915.1 uncultured Victivallaceae bacterium | reverse complement strand
AAACCCATTCTCGCTCAAGACAAGAAATCAATTTGACTTTTTAGACATAAGGTATACAAATTGGTATAAAAATAGCTTTGAGTCCTGTGGACGAACTTGAATCTCTCTTGAAAACAGAAATATCCAACGCCGAAAAAACGATTCCATTAGTGGAAGCCGATTCACATTTAGGTAGTGTCAAAAGTTTTACTCGACAAAAAAATGAAAAAAGGCGGATGTAACGCCTCGCCGGTCCAACGGCGACTTTGCGCAGGCTGAGCCTGAGCACAGCGAAAAGCAAGCTTTTTGAAAGATGCGAACGTTCGAGTTTTTGGGTTAATAACCGAGTTACCCACAGTTCGCACTTTGAGCTTACGCTTGCGCATTTCTCGTTACCCTCATTTTTCATTTCCAGGCTTGGTCTACTGTAAATTTATATATCGTTTTCAGCGACTAAGTAGTCGCGGGTGTAGCCTTGCACCGCGACCTTTGCGCTCGACAAGGTCAATAACTTTAGTCAAGCAGAAGTCTCTGTCACGGAGCAAGCTGCTCCTGTGACTACTTTTTGCAAACATACTTTATTTTCCATGGGATGACTGTGTTTTTTTATCATGTTTCAATTTAACAGTTTCCATGCTGATTAGCGACAATTAGCTTTAGACTTACTCTGGAAAATCCGTATTCAATAATTTTTGAATTTGTTCGACAACCCGGCTGGTGTTGATATCCATACATTTGCCGTGAACGCGCGGACATTCCCGTCTAAAACACGGCGAACAGGACGTTTTTTCGTAAATGACCCGCCAATGCTCGGATATCGGCCCCGTCGCGGAATAATCCGTCGGACCGAAAACAGCGACTCCGCGTTTGCCTAAAATCGCCGAGAGATGCATTATTCCACTGTCATTCGCCACGCATATTTTGGAATTCCGCAGTAAATGCATCAATTCACACATATCAGTTTTCCCGGCCAGATTACAGGCTTTCGAAGAAGACAAACCGTCAATTACTTCCGCCGCGATATCCTTTTCCTTCTCCGCTCCCAGTACGGCAACGATTCCGCCTTCTTTAATCCACCAGTTGGCGACTTCCCTGAATCTTTCAGCACTCCAGCGTTTTGAGCTGCCGTAAGCGGCTCCCGCCGCGATCGTCATTAAACTGGAATGACTGCAAACAGCTATAATTTCAGGTGTTGACTCATGTAAATCATATTTTATTTTGAACTCCGGCAAACTTCCGTCCCATTCAGAAGCTCCAAGGGCTTTGACGATCGAAAGATATTTACGGGTATGATGTATCCGGTTTAATCTTTCACTGAGTCTCGGCGGAAAAGTAAAGCGGCGGCGCAAAAGAAAGGAGCGGCCGCGTGCCTGAGTGCCGTAGAGCTGCTTGATTCCGGAAAGACGCATAAAAATCGCGTCTCTTAATGAATTATTGAACAATATTCCCGCTCCGGCATGAAGCCGGGATATCCGGCGCAAATCACTGCGCGACCAGTTATGGTGAACTTTTTCCAAAGGAATAACATAATCAATCATCGGCAGAGATTCGAGCAAATCCTTCGCGCCCGGCGCGCATATTACAAATAAACCGCAATATTCCGGTAATATTTTTTTAAGCTGCATAAGAGCGGGTAAAGTCATTATTATATCCCCCAGCCAATTCGGGACACGAACAATAATTCCATCCTTGATATTTTTCATATTCAAGGGCCGTACCGGAAATTCCGGCGCCGCCGACAGGTTTGGCTTTACTCTTTTAGCAAACACTAACAGGTTCCCCGCTCATTAATATCTTTTTAAAACTCAGGTAGTTACAATATCCTTACGATAGGTTATTTTCGTATTTTTTTCCTGATTGCAGACAATGTAAACTTCATAACCCGCCGCTTCCATAATCGAGGCGTCATCAGTAAATTCAATATCGACTCCGTCAATCCGTTCATTCGCGTCCAGCAACTGTTCCAGATTAAAGACCTGCGGAGTTTCCACCCGCCACAGATTATCCCGCCGTACAGTATCAATTATTCGTCCTTCTTCCGTCGCGCGTTTCAAAGTATCAACCATCGGCTTTGCCGGAACAGCTCCACCATGCAGCCGGGCTGTCGCCAGGCATCTTTCCAACAGCCCGCCTGTCGCCCACGGACGGGCGGCATCATGAATAGCAACAAACTTTGTCTGCGGCCCCAAAGCATCCAGGCCGTTCCGTACCGAGTCAGCGCGGAGTTTGGCGCCGGCGACAAATCGCAAGCGGCATTCAGGCAGATAAGCGGCGGCAGTATCCTTAAATTCCGCCAACTTCTCAAACTGCACAACAACCAGCATGTTCCATTCCGGGCATAAAGGATAAAAATTGCGGACAGAATGCAGAAACAAAGGCATTCCATCAAGCTTCCGCAGCAATTTATCATCGCCGCCAAACCTTGAACTCGTTCCGGCCGCGGCTATTATTATTCCCAAATCTTTAATCATTTATCTATCGCTTTTTTCAGATGTTGCGCTCTGAGTTGTCCGCAGGCCGCGGCAACTTTGCCGCCCTTTTCCAAACGCAGCATTACCGTAACCCCGGCCCTTTCTAGAATATCACGAAAGTTTAAAATATCAATCTCCGGAGGCCGTTTAAACTCCTTACCCGTCTCATTGTACGGAATCAAATTAATCTTGGCGTGATGTTTGCGCGCCATAGCGGCCAGCTTTTCAGCAGCGGCGGCACTGTCATTGATGCCGGCGAGCAGGGTATACTCAAAAGTTACCATCCGGCCGATTTCAGTTTCATAATCATCACAGGCACGCAGTATCTCCGCAATAGGATAACGTAATTTTTCCGGTATAAGCCCGGCTCTGGTCTCGTCGTCAACAGCGTGCAGAGATACGGCCAGAATAAATGGCCTGCCTAACTCAATAAGACGATAAATGCCAGGTACGTAACCACTTGTGGAAATAGTTATGCGCCGTGGCGACATTCCGATATAATCCGCATGGCAGATTATCCGCAGTGCGGCTGCCAGCTTGTCAAAATTCAACAAAGCTTCGCCAATGCCCATAAAAACAATATTATCCGGGAGCCTGCCGAGATGCGCTATACCGTGGTAAAGCTGTTCGATAATTTCATACGCTTCCAGATTGCGCACCAGTCCCCCCGCTCCGCTCGCGCAGAAATAACAGCCGACCGGACAACCAAGCTGCGTGCTTAAACAAAATGTCACCCGGTCGCGTGCGGGAATAATTACCATTTCCACAGCTTCGCCATCCGCCAGGGAAATTAATAATTTTGTCGTTTTGTCACCGGCTCTGCTTATTTCCTTCAACCGTGAGGACGCGCAGATGAGCCTGGTTTTCAACTCCCCGCGCAGTTTCACGGGCAAATTGAGCATTCGGTCAGGATTGAGTTCATAAGCTTTGAATACCCATTCCATGATTTGCCCGGCCCGGAAAGCCGGCTGTCCGAGCTTGCTGACCAAATCTTTCAAATCGGTATATGTGCTGTCTGCTAATGCCTTCGAGCTCATCGTTGAGGCCATTTTTTAAACTGCCGTTTCTTTAAAACTCCACGTCGCAAACAAATGAGGCGGCCGCGATAACGCATGTCTTTAGGTAATAAATTTGTCCATTCCCGGGTGGGTACTTGCGGATAATTGGTACTTATCAGGTAAATCACCTCTTTGTTTTTCGGCAATTTCTGAAGCGAATATATTTTTTTCACCCGATAGCCCATGTAATAGCATTCGCCGTATAAATCCTTAATCGCACTTTTGTAAATAACCGTGTCCGCCGGAATGTTTTCTTTTTGTAAAATCTCCCGCAACTGCCGTCCCAAAATCTGTTTTCCCTTCGCCTGCGCTTTGTAAGGCACCACCACGCTCCACAAAAATAATCCGCCCACACAACTCGAAAGCAGCAACACTGTCCAAATCGGCAGCTTGCGGTAAAACAACAGAACAAGAGCAATTAAAACCATCAAACCCGCCCCGATATAAGCATTTATCTGATTATAAAGCAGATGCCGGAATGAAATACCGCGCGGAACCGAAATAAGCGGATTAATCCATTCGTCAGGCGCGAAATAAAACCCCATGACAATCGCGGCGCACAAAAGCGAAACCCAGCCGAAATAACTGAAAAAGCGTGGAAAATGGCGACCGTAACGCTGAATGAAAAACCCATAATTCATACCGGTAAGTATCGCTACCGGCGGGACTAATAAAAGCAGGTCCCGCGCTTCCAGATTAGGCGTAAGCCATAATACAAAAAATGAACTGAAAAACAAAGTCCGTAAAAAACGACTGAAAATAGGTGTCTTGTCCAGAGGCATAAAAGCCACACAAAACGGCACCCACGCCAAAATACTCCACGGTAGAAAACGCACAACTACATCTACAGGGAAAAGTGCCAGATGATGCAAATAATCCCAGATTCCGATAGACTCGAAAGCTAGAGGCCGAATCCCCGCATCATCAGCGAAAACCAGATGCGGCACCCACCAGAGCAGGACAAAAAGCATAAGGATAAATAAACCAATAATAAAGCCGGATTTTTTCAACTTGTGCCATATCGTCATTGGACGGCGCATGAATATAAGCGGAAAAACAAAATACAAAATAGCGACAAAGCCCAAGGTGTAAAAAGCTAAACCGCAAAAGAAAAATCCTGAAATCCACGCCAGGTTCCACCTGCCCCGGCCGACTCCCAAAGAAAACCATAACAGCCAGCCAGCCATTAAAAACAGCAGCGCCAAAGTATCAGGATAGCCGTCTATCGCTTTTTCAATGACAATATTAGAACTGATCATAACTGCCGTCGCAACCGCGGCAGCCTGCACCCCCCCCGCCGCGTCCCTGGCGGCAATCCATACCAGGCAGGCAAGCCCCGCCAAAGCCAGAACCGACACCAAACGCAATACAAATTCCACCGGCAAGGCAAAAGTTGTTTTTATCATGGAAACAAGCAAAGGAAACAGCGGACTTGAATTATAGGTGAATTCGCCATGAGCAAAAGCTATCGGCGGGGTATGTTCAATTTCAAGGGTCTGAACCGCGTAATAGTCTTCATCCCAGTATAATTCCCGCTCTCCGAGCCGCCCGGGACGATACATCATCCAGAACGCCAGGGTGAGCAGCAGTAAAATCAGGACATTGTTCAATTTAATTTCTTTATAAAGCGCCATAATAACTCCATCAAGCGGTCAGCATCAAATAACACATCCCTAAATAAATCAAAGAAGCCGACAAGTCATTGCCGGTTGAGACGAAAGGCCCCGACGCCACCGCGGGGTCAATATTAAAACGATGCAGAACTATCGGAAAAACCGTGCCGGTTAAAGCCGCGAAAGTCATCGCGCTGAACATCGAACAGCCCACCACCGTAATTAACCTGAGTAAGGAAATACCTAAATCAACCTTGGCAAAATACATCAGGTTGACCCATACAACCCCGGCAATTATGATGCTGCAAACCGTTCCCATTATCGCCCCGACGAGCATTTCGCGGCGAAAAATTCCCGCCAGGCGTGAAAACTTTATCTCGCCCAGGGCAATGCTGCGGATAGTTACCGCCGTCGCCTGCATACCGGTATTGCCGCCCATTCCCAGTATCACCGGAATAAACGCGACTAAACAAACCGCCCGCTCAATCCCGGTTATTTTCTGCACGATGAAACTCACTAAAGTACCCGTTACCATCGTAATTAACAACCAGGGCAAACGCAAACGCACAATCGATAACGGTGAAGATTCATTGTGCTCAATATCCGGGGCCCCGGCCATACGCGCCATATCCTCGGCGGCTTCTTCATCAATAACATCAATAACATCATCCACCGTAATCCGACCGATAAGTTTTTGCTTGTGGTCCACCACCGGTATAACCAGCAAATCATATTTTCTGACTTTCCGCGCAACTTCCACCTGGTCTTCGTCAACAACGACAAAAACCGGATCAGGATCAATTACATCCTTAACCAGAGCTTTGCCGGGCTTGGAAATAAGTTCTGAAATATTAATGTCGCCAACCAGGCGGCCATGCTGGTCAACAACAAAAACTGAAGTTATCGGATCCGAGTAATCAGCCTCCGCCAAAGCGCCAATCGCCTGCTGAACCGTGGCTTCCGACGAAACCGCGCAAAATTCGGGCGTCATCAAACCGCCGGCGGTATCTTCTTCGTAATGCGCCAGCTCCTGGATTTCCTTCTTCTTGGCGGGCTCGAAAAAATGCAGTATTCTATTCTGTTCCCGGGTATCTAATTCATTGAAAAGGTCAGCCGCGTCGTCAGGAGCCATTTCCTCCATTACTTTAGCCAGCCTGGAGGGCGGTAAGCTCTCAATAACGTCCTCTATCTCATCGGAATCCATTTCCGACAAAACTTCCGACGCCACCTCGTTGTCCAAAATAGAAAAAACCAGCTCCAGCTCGCTGCTGTCGAGTTCGTCAAGAACGTCCGCGACATCCGCCGGATCCGTACAGGTAAATTGACGCCGGAGCTCATCGAACTTTTTTTCGCTCAACAATTGCCGTATATTTTTCTTATCCAAATGTGCCACAATCAATCTCCCTCGAAAATAAACTTTTTTAATAGCGGTAAACGGTACAATTGAAGTCATAAAAAAGTTTTGCCTCACTGCACGCGGCAGCGAGGCGGGACTAAGCAACAAAAATTCAGCATCACAAATTAAAAATCATCTTTCGAAATATCAAGCCAGAAAACACCACTAATAAAATCCACGATTTCTATAGGATGAATACCTAAACCCACCCCGAGAACCCAGCCAAAACGACCGCCGATTTTCCAAAAATCCACATCATCGTCACGGAAAGCATCCAACTGATAATCAGCAATTGAAAATTGCGGAAAATCAATCACATATTCTTTGACGCTGCCGGAAGTTTCATCAACGTAGGTTACCTCTTTTTCCATAAAAAGGAAACCGTAACGCCTGGTATCCTTATGGCCGGCCCCGTATTGACGAGCGTAGCCCTTGGCGATGAACCAATTTTCGCCACAGCTTCCACCCAACTGAAAATAACGGGTAGCCTGTATTTCCGCGGAGAAATCACCGCCAATACTCAGGTCAACAGTAACTATATCACTGGCGTCAGCTAAACGATTGGGAATATAAAGCAGAATATAACGACCGAGTTTTTTCATGGTTTGGGTAAAATTATTCGGACGGGCACGGTTAAAACCGCCTGCCTTACGAGTTTTTTTAGCTGCCGCGTCAGCCGCGGAAAGATCAAAGTTCACGGCAAAAACCGAGCAGGCGATTAAAACAATTATCACTAATTTCTTTTTATATGGATAGGACCGCCCATTACTGGGCGACCCTCCGACAGATCCCTGC
>CAZEXM010000129.1:0-7550 GCA_964515915.1 uncultured Victivallaceae bacterium | reverse complement strand
GATTTCTAATTATTTCAGAAGTGAAACGAAGCACGGCTGGGGACAGCCGTGGCTTCATCATTGAGCTTAAATATCACGAAAAAGATGTAGCCGCCTCTGTCCCTAGAGGCGCAACGAGCAAGCTGGGATTTTTATGTCACAAAGTGCAGAAGATGCGAAAAAACAATAATATTTTTTTACAATTCGGCACTGATGCGCACGGAACAGAATTCAGGGCCGCACATGGTACAATACTGTTTTTTGCCGTCTTCAGGCGGTTTTTCGCTAATGTTTTGTTCCTGTAAAGCTTCATCCCGCAACTGGCGGGCCCGGGCCGGGTCAAGCGACAAATCAAATTGTTTTTCCCAGTCAAAATCGGCGCGGGCATCACTGATCGCGTCGTCGCGTTCCCGCACACCGGGAAGTTTGAGGCCTATATCCGCGGCGTGAGCGGCGATTTTATAGGCGATTACACCGTTGCGGACGTCTTCGGCATTCGGCAGGCCTAAATGTTCTTTGGGAGTAACGTAGCAAAGCATTGCCGCGCCGTGAAACGCTCCGAGCGCCGCGCCGATCGCACTGGAAATATGATCGTAACCGGGAGAACAGTCAACGACCACCGGCCCCAGAATATAAAAGGGCGCGTCGTCACATAATTCCCGCTCGCGTTTCATATTCATTTCGATTTCGTCCAGTGGAATATGCCCGGGCCCTTCAACCATGACTTGCACGTCGGCTTCGCGGCAGCGAGTTACAAGTTCGCCGAGAACGCCGAGTTCCGCGAATTGCGCGTCATCACTGGCATCAGCTAAACACCCGGGACGCATGCCGTCGCCAAGAGAAATCGTCACATCATGTTCAGCACAGATTTCCAGGATTTTGTCAAAATTAGTATAAAATAAATTTTCCCGGTCATGCGTCATCATCCATTTGGCGATAATTGAACCGCCGCGGCTGACGATGCGCAATTTACGTTTTTTCGCCATCGGCACATGCGCCTTTAATAAACCGGAATGAATCGTTATGTAATCAACCCCTTGCTCGGCTTGTTCACGAATAACCTCGACAATAAGTTTATCGTCAAGTTCCCCGGAACTGTTGACGCGGGACAGCGCTTCATAAATCGGCACTGTCCCTATCGGGGCGGGGCTGTTGGCGATAATGCTCTTTCTGATGCTGCTTATGTTGGCGCCGGTGCTCAAATCCATGACTGTATCAGCACCGTAACTCAAGGCTGTACGCAGTTTTTCGATTTCCTGTTTGGGACAACTCGAAAGAGTCGAATTTCCAATATTGGCGTTGATTTTGGTTTTTAAAGAACGCCCGATCCCGACCGCTTTGAGAAAGGGATGGTGAATGTTTGCCGGAATGACTATACGCCCGGCGGCGACACCTTCGCGGATGATTTCCGGATCTACCAATTCTTTTTTCGCGACGGCTGCTGTCTGCGGAGTGATTTCTCCAGCGCGGGCGCGGGCTATTTGAGTTATTTTAGTCACAGCATTGCCTCCAGAGACTTAATTGTATTGTTCGCAGCACCTCGTTGAGCATTAACTGCCTGCCGCGCTTTTGACCCCAGTTTTTCGCGACGTCGTTTATCGCTGAAAAGTTCCTTCAAAACATCCGCAAGCTGCTCATCGCAATCAATAGTGATTATGGCGTTATTATCTTTAAAAACATTTAATATGAAACGAAAATTTTTCAATACATTTCCACAGACGATCGCTTTTCCCAGCAATGCCGGTTCAATAATATTATGCCCTTCGTTTTGTCCGGCAAGGCTTTTGCCCATAATCACGACGTCGGCCGCCTGCATGAAAGCAAGCATTTCTCCGGTCGTATCCGCCAGTAAAACATCGACATTTTTATTTTCAGAGCCGTCATCTTTACTGCGACGGCGGAATGAAAGCTGTAATTCATTGAGTATTTTTATAATTTCATTAGCGCGTTCGGCGTGGCGCGGGACAATCAGCAAACGCAGTTTGGGAAAATCATTTTTCAGCCCGGAAAAAACTGTCGCGATGAGTTTTTCTTCACCCGGATGCGTGCTTGCCGCCAGGAGGATTTGCTGTTCGCCGCCGCCGAAATAAGCGCTCAGGTCGATGGATTTGAAATCAGCGGCGATTTCCTGATCAAATTTCATATTATGCGTAACTTGAATGTTAGCACCCGGCGCGACGGCGGCAAAACGTTCTTTATCTTGTTGAGTCTGCACGCCGATAAGGTCAAATTCATCCAGTATCGGCCGAAAGAAACGACGCCAGTTGTAATAACCGCGCGCGGAATGATCCGACATTCGCGCGTTGACCAGGGCGATTTTCGCACCGGATTTTTTTGCTTCAGTTATCATATTGGGCCAGATTTCAGTTTCGAAAATCACCAGCATCGACGGCTGTATGAGACGCAGTACTTTACGGACGAAAAAGATAAAATCAATCGGACAGTAAATAACTTCAACCCCCGGCGCGGCTTGTTTGCGGGCGAGTTCCTGTCCGGTTGTGGTGGTCGTGGAAAGTACGAATTTCCTTTCCGGATTAAACTTCCGCCATTTTCGGATCAGAGCCGCCGCGACAAGGCTTTCACCGACACTGACGGCGTGAACCCATATTGCGCCGCGGTATTCGCGCAGGCGTTTTTTTCTTTCCGCCGGGAAGACGGCGAATCTTTCCATGAAAGTCCGTTTATGTCCCGGGCGGCGTATTAATTTGATAATCATTCCCGGCACAAAGAAAATAAATGCCAGCGGAAATATTAAATTGTATATAAATCTCATTATTAGATCCATCTCTTATTCGACGGTAACACTTTTAGCTAAATTACGGGGTTGATCAATTTCACAGCCGCGTTCTTTCGCGATATAGTAGGCAAACAGCTGCAATGCGACCACGGTCGGGATCGGCGCGGCAAAACGGGAACAGCGGGGTATCCATAAAATATCATCGGTAAATTCACTTATCTGGGTATCTCCTTCCGTCGCCGTGGCGATAACCGGTGATTTGCGGGCCCGGCATTCCTGGATATTCGCGAAAATTTTGTCTCTCCCCGGAATATCGTTGGCCAGGGCAAGAACCGGCACCCGTTCTTCAAGCAGGGCGATAGGCCCGTGTTTGAGCTCGGCGGCATGATAGCCTTCCGCATGGATATAACTGATTTCTTTAAGTTTGAGAGCACCTTCCAGGGCGCTTGGATACATACAGCCGCGCCCGATAAAGAAGAAATCTTCAGCCCCGGCGTATTTTTTCGCGACGCGTTCGATTTCGCCGGACCGCGCCAGGACTTTTCTAATCAGTTCCGGAATGCTTTTGATTTCGTCAATTAAATTTTTCCCTTCACAGCGATTAACCCGGCGGCCGCGCCCGAAGAGTAAGGCCATCAATAATAAAGCAGTAACTTGACAGGTAAAAGCTTTGGTCGAGGCAACACCGATTTCGGGTCCGGCATGCAGGTAAATGCCGCGTCCTGTTTCGCGGGCGATAGTCGAGCCGACTACATTATTAATTGCCGCGACGATCCCGCCTTTATTTTTGGCCTCCCGCACCGCGGCAAGCGTGTCGGCGGTTTCGCCGGACTGGCTGATTGCTAAAACCAATGTCCGGTCTTCGATAATCGGATTGCGGTAACGAAATTCCGCGGCCTGCTCGACTTCGGCCGGGATCCCGGCGATATCCTCGAAATAATATTCGCCAACCATTCCGGCGTTCATGCTGGTACCGCAGGCGGCGATGACAATACGGCTGACTGAAGCCGTTTCGGCGGCGGTCATATCCAAACCGGACAGGATTGCAGTGCGGGCGGCTTCATCAAGGCGGCCGCGAATGGTATTTGCGACGGCATCGGGCTGTTCAAAAATTTCTTTAAGCATGAAGTGCTCATAGCCGTTTTTTTCGGCGGCGGCTATATCCCAGTCGATTTTTGCCGTTTCGCGGGAAACCGGCACATTTTCGATATTCCTGATATCTATTTTATCCGGCGTAATCAAGGCTAAATCATCATCATTGAGGAAAATAACCCGTTTGGTATAAGCCGCTATCGCCGCGATATCGCTGGCGATTAAAGTTTCGTTGTTTCCGACGCCGATAACCAGCGGGCTGCCGCGGCGGGCGACAACTATTGTATCCGGATCATCCACGCAAATTACCGCGAAGCCGTAAGTGCCTTTAAGTTTTTTACAGGCCGCCGCCGCCGCGTGCATTAAATCCCCTTCGTGGCATTGGCTGATTAAGTGAGCTAAAACTTCGCTGTCGGTTTCCGATTTAAAAGTGCAGCCCTGTTCCTGCAGATGTTTCCGCAAATCCAGATAATTGTCGATAATGCCGTTATGCACTATCGCGAATTTACCGCTGTTGTCAAGATGCGGGTGGGCATTGGCTTCGGTCGGGGCTCCATGGGTGGCCCAGCGAGTGTGGGCGATGCCGGCAGTGCCGATACAATTTTCGAAATCAGGCCAGATTTCAGCGACGCTGGCTTCCAGGTTTTTGACTTTGCCGACACTTTTGACTATCTTTAACTGCCCTGTTTCAAGGATTGCCAGGCCGGCGGAATCATAACCGCGGTATTCCAGGCGCGCCAAACCATCAAGCAGAGTGCTGACGCTGCCGCGTTTTCCCGTATATCCGACAATACCACACATAAGTTGTGAACCATAGTTAATTTGCAGTTAAAACACCGAACTGAAAACATAAGCCGTCCGTATTGATTTTCAACCTTTTTTGGCAAATACTTTGGAAAACAGTTATCAGTTATCAGTTTTTTTTAATGCCGAACTGGCATTCAGCGCTCCCGGCTAAGAAAAAGCGTGCATATCTTTTGCTTATTCAAGCGGGTGGAGCACGAGCGCAATGTAGCTAAGTGTTTGCAAAGAGTCCTGCATTTAAATAAATGAAGCCGGGATTATTTGAATCTCTTTTGTTAATGGCAATTGCAGTTTGCTTGTGCAAATTACGGCGTCATTTCCAACTTTTTGAAGATGTTTTGGCAGAATTGAAAAATGCCGGACTGAATCACGTTTTGGACTTGTATGTTTTTTGAATTCAATCGGATATACTATGCCATCCTGCTCAATAATTAAAAAGCATCAGCATGACGTGCTACCTCGATATTAACTGAGGATAAAACAAGTGCTGTTTGCAGGAATAGAGGCTCGCCCTAGCATTTTTTAGAGCAAAAAGGTTATCCTAAGGCTATCAATATTTTGCAAAGTTGCGCAAGATGATATAAGGCTCTTAGCAGTAGGTGCATACTTATTTAAGTAAATTTTATGATTTTAAGAATTTGTTGCGCATTGAAGAGGGAGGAACGCCGTAATGTTTTTTGAATATTTTTGAAAAGTGATAAACGTCATCCCATCCAACTTTTTCCGCGATGTCGATAATTTGCAGATTGTTATCTTTCAGTAGCATTTCCGCTTCACGCAAACGATATTCAATTAAGTATTTTCCCGGAGCTACTCCGAACCAGCGTTTGAATTCAGCTGAAAGATGCGGTGAAGAAATTGAAAATCGACGAGCTATTTGGCTCAATGATAAAGTCGTGTGGTAATTATTCTCAATATATTGCCTGATTGCGATCATCCGCTCGGGAACTTGTACCGCACTTTTATTTTCGATTCCCGCCCTTATAATTTCCCTGATAAATATTTCGAAACGATTGCGGATAATGAATATATCCGGCAATGTCATATTTATTTCCTTATCAATTTCGCTTAATAGTTTTTCAAGCATTATAGCAGGTGGAGAAATGATTTGAAAAGGCTGCATGCCGGCGCGATGTAATATTTCATAAGCCCTGGAACCATCAAAATGAATCCAGGAATGTCTCCATGGAAGGTCAGCGTTGCCGTAATAATGGCCACATTTTTTCCAATAAATTAACGAACCGACGGCGACGGTTAAAACCTCATCTTTTGTATTAACAATTGCTTTATCATGGAAAAACATCAACAATGAATCCCCGGTTCCACCAGGGCGATTGATGATAGACGGCGGCATAGCTTCGCGAATTCCAACACCGTTAATTACAAAGTTGTTTGACTTTACAGGATTCCTGTAAAAATGTTTAAATGACTTTATTTTTCCCATAAGAAACTACAAATTTTTCATATAATAATACATTGATTTCAAGCAGTAAAAACATTATACTTACTAATATTGCTACAATTGAATATTACAAATAAAATAAGGTGTTTTTTAAAATGAGTGAATTCAATGGTTTGGGAATGAGTCTGGGGAAACTATCTTTATTGAGTAACGCGGAAACGCGCTCAATATCTTCAGAAAATCGCAGTGGGGAAAAAGGTAAAGGCGGTATGGATCCGGCACAGCCAGATGGTCCGGCCAGAGACCTTGGCACGGGATGGAAATGTCATGCCTGGGACCCGATTGTGCCGGGCGAGACTTATGTCATGGCGGATATTGAAGGCCCTGGTGCGATTCAAAGCATTTGGTTGGCAGGAATTATCGGGCGTGATCTTATTTTGCGGATTTATTGGGATGGTCAGGATACTCCTTCGGTTGAATGTCCGGTTAATGATTTTTTCGCGTGCCCTTGGATGGATCCGCGAAAAGATCCGCGAACTACTGAACATAACCCACGGGTTAATTCGGTACCGGTTGCGGTAAATTCGCGAGCCGGCATGAATTGTTTCTGGGAAATGCCTTTTCGTAAACATTGCAGAATAACTATGCAAAACCTGCATCCAAGCGAAAATGCTGCTCTATATTTTCAAATAAACTATACGTCGACTGATGTGCCTGATAATGCTGCGTATTTTCATGCGCAGTTTCGGCGGGTAAACCCTGTGCCGTACAAAGAGGCATATACTATTGTAGACGGCATTACAGGTCAAGGGCATTATATCGGTACTTCCATGGGATGGGGTATTAATAATAATGGCTGGTGGGGTGAAGGTGAAATTAAATTTTATATCGATGATGACGAGGAATTCCCGACTATCTGTGGCACTGGGACAGAGGACTATTTTGGCGGTTCATACAACTGGGACGTTGATCAGCAATATCAAGTTTATTCCACCGCCTTTATGGGAATGCATCAGGTTATCAAGCCGGATGGACTTTATCAAGCGAATCTACGTCATTCCATGTACCGTTGGCATGTTATGGATCCGATTCGTTTTAAAGATAATTTGAAAGTTACGATTCAGGCTCTTGGTTGGCGTGATGGTGGCCGTTTTCTCCCTGGAATGCACGATATTTGTTCAGTTGCTTATTGGTATCAAACAATACCTGCCGCTCCATTTCCCGAATTGCCGGATCGTGATTTGCTTGAAATAATATAGACATTTGAAATTCATTCGGCTCTCATTCGGGGTCCTCTCATTCGGGGCTCTCATTCGGCTCTCATTCGGGGTCTGCTCTCATTCGGGGTCTGTCCACTTAAGATAATAATTTTAAGCTTAAAATAGATTGATTTATCGTTCAAAATAGTTCTTATTTTAAGAAGTTGAGGCGTAGGATATTGAAATAAAAAAATGAAGCTGATTTGAATACGAACGACAATGTAACGGAAGTTTGAGAATTTTGCATTGGATTTGAGCTTGGCAAGTGTGAATTCAA
>CAZEXM010000128.1:0-7568 GCA_964515915.1 uncultured Victivallaceae bacterium | reverse complement strand
AAAATTGCATCATAATATCAAGCAGAAAAACGAACTGCAAAACTTAAGTTATATACTCCAAAATCTGTTAAATAGTCTTCCTTTATTAATTGATTTAAACCAGCGGCATTATCAGCTTGAGGATATTTGTCCTTGTTATCCATAGCGAATTGCTTGATAGCCAACCCCAATTGCTTCAAATTACTGCAGCAGGATATACGTCGAGCTTTTTCGCGAGCCTGATTCAATGCGGGCAGCAACATACCGGCAAGGATCCCAGTTGTGGCAACTGAGGTCATAGAAGCGGTTGAAACAGTGGTTTTTGGTGAATTTGAACATACGAGGATACCGTTTCCGGGACGGCTTACAACGGTGTATTGTGTATAACCATTCATCTTCGCGATAACTGGCGTGAATTTGCTTACTTCTTGAGCTGATTTTTGTGGGAGATAAGCATTAATCATATCAGCTGCCACGGCAGGAATACGTGGGCTTTTATAGACAAATGCAAGTCCGCGTTCAGGCATTCTTTGATTTAAGCGTTTAAATTCATCACTTGTAACTAAACCGTTGCGTTTAACTTTTGCTTCTTGTGTCAACTGCAGAATTGCCGGAGAAGAAACGAAATACAATTTTTTGTCCTTTATATAAATAGATAGTGCTATCCATTTCGGCTGTTTCTTTTCGGCTCTAAAAATGATTTTATTATTATCAATTTTTGCGGATGGATTAGTCTTAAGATTCTTCTTGATAAGATTGAAAAGAGCTGTGTTTTCTGCTGGAATTTCCAGCATTCCCTGTACAGCAGGCTTGCCGTCCGCGCTTCTGGTGCTGACTAAAACACCGAACCATGAGCCGGAAAGGCTTTGGAGAACCATTGGCAGTTGAAGGTTATTTTTTTGCATAAATTGCATTTCCGCTAATGCCGGAAGTATTTTAAGTTGCGGCACGGGGAGTTGAGCAAAAACTTTTTTGACTGCATCCCAGACTTTCGCAGGCTCGATCTTTACCGAAAAAGCGGCAAGTGTGCCTTTGGGAAGACGGTAAAGATCGCTTAATTCTTTGTCGGTGGAAGGAATCAGGGTCCACAGGAAACCTTGAGGTTTTTTATCGCCGTAATATAAAAATGTTTTATTTTGAAAAAGAGAATCTTTAACTTTCGGGTTCAGTTTAACCGAGCTCATGCCGCAGGCGAGCACTTCACCTATACCCGAATCGTTTGCAATCGCTTCAATTGCGTCCACGATCATCATCACTTGCACTTCATTAAACCCTTTGTTGTTTTGAGGAATTACGCTTATTATATTACGTGCAAAGTTCAGGCCGTTTTTAAGGTATAAAAACAGATACTTATTATTTTGGATTGAATAATAACTTCCGCCTTTATCCAATTTTGCGCTGACAATATTGAATATTTCCTCATCGCTTTGCGTATTTTCAGCTTGAGCAGCAAATGCGGCGAGACACAATGTGATACCTGCCAGAACGGCAGACAAGAAACGAGTTTTCATCTTAAATCCTCTTGTTTATTGAAAAATGATAAGATTAGAGACAGTTGCAAAAATCCAGCACAAACATGATTTTTGGTGTTTATAGGCGATCATCTTTTGACTTTTGCAATTGCCTCGTTGAATACATCTTTTCTAAAATATAGCAGAAAGGAGGGAGTTTGCAAATATGGTGTTTAATTATTTGGTCACCCGGGGTCTGCCCCGAATGGCGCTAAGATAAGGGTTACTATTGGGGAAAAAGAAAAAAAATCTTTTTTTTGATATCAAGGGCGCCTGCCGGATCTTTGTTGCTAAAATTTTAATATGCCAATTTTACTTTTCGTTGTTCTGTGCTATCTTAAGCACTAAATTTGTATTTTAAAGCGGGGGGAAATTTCCCGCTTGCAATGAAAACTTTAACCAACATACGGGAGCTAAAAAACTGTGAGTTACACTGTAATTGTGTTTGTCAAGCAGGTTCCGGACACCCAGAACATTACCGGCGACGCAATGAAGCCGGACGGGACTGTGAATCGTGCTGCTCTTCCGGCAATCTTCAATCCTGAAGATTTGAACGCATTGGAATTAGCGTTGCAGCTTAAAGACCGCTTCGGCGCGAAAGTTGTAGTAGGGACTATGGGCCCTCCAAACGCGACCGCCGTTCTGCGTGCATCATTGTACCGGGGTGCTGACGAATGTATTCTCTTAACAGATCGTGCCTTTGCGGGCGCTGATACGCTGGCCACCAGTTACGCTTTGTGCTGCTGCGCCAAAAAATATGGTGAATTTGACCTGATTCTCTGCGGACGTCAGGCTATTGACGGGGATACCGCCCAGGTCGGGCCGCAACTGGCTGAAAAGCTGGATATTCCTCAATTGGCATACGTTCAGGATGTACTTGAATTGAGTAAAGACAAAATTACCGTTAAACGCGCTATTGAAGGCGGTTATGAAGTACTGGAAGCTCCGGTTCCGGTATTAATGACGGTTATTGAAGGCAACGAGCCGCGTCCGATGAACGCCGGCAAAATCATGAAATACAAACGCGCCCGGACTCGTTCGGAATTGGCGCGGGACCATGCGGACGCCGATTATACGGACGCTGAATTCCTCGCGGAGGAAACTGAAAACCTGATCAGCAAAAATCTTTTGATCCACGAATGGTCCGCCGAAGACGCCGGCGCCGATAAAGGACGTATCGGCTTGGCGGGTTCGCCGACTAAAGTTAAAAAGATTCAAAGCGTCATCCTCACCGGCGGCGAGGCAAAATCCGTTGAGCCGGACGACGCGGGCATCAGCGGTCTCATCCACGAACTTATTGAAGATCATACATTAGGATAATATTATGACGAAAAAAATCGGAAATGTCTGGGTTTTTATCGAGCAGGAAGGCGGCAGGATTGCCGACGTCAGTCTGGAGCTGGTCTGCAAAGGCCGTGCCCTGGCTGAAGAGCTCGGAGTAAAAACTGAAGCGGTTCTGCTTGGCGACAAGCTCGGCGGCTGCGTTGATACACTTTATGCTTACGGCTGCGACACAGTATTCCTGGCCGAAGACAAAGGTCTTGAGCCTTTCACGGTGCTGCCTTTCGCGAAAGTCATCATGTCGCTGATCAAAGAGCATAAACCGAACATTATGATGTTCGGCGCTACTTATAAAGGCCGTGAGCTTGCTCCGCGCGTGGCTTCTGAAAAGCTCGCCGGCCTGACGGCGGACTGTACTGAACTGGAAATTGATGATTTTGACGACAAAATCAACAAAAAATCATACACCGGTAAATTGATGCAGATTCGTCCGGCTTTCGGCGGAAATATCATCGCCACTATCGTCAACACCTGGGACGACCCGCAAATGGTTACGGTCCGTGAAGGCGTTATGAAAATGGACGAGCCGGATACTTCCCGCAAAGGCGAACTGGTCAAAGTAGATGTTCAACTCGATGCCGGTGATACTATCATCAAGGTTATTGAACGTGTCCGCCAGGACAAGGCTGTTAAGCTCGGCGCCGCGCAAATTATTGTTTCCGGCGGTTATGGCGTCGGTTCAAAAGAAAACTTTAAGCTGATTTATGATTTGGCGGAGGTACTCGGCGGCGACGTCGGCGCTTCCCGCGCCGCGGTCGATGCCGGCTGGATTGACCATGACCATCAGGTAGGCCAGACCGGCGTTACTGTCCGTCCTAAGTTGTATATCGCCTGCGGTATCAGTGGCTCCATCCAGCATTGCGCCGGCATGGACGATTCCAAAAAAATTATCGCGATCAACACCGATCCGGACGCACCGATTCTTTCGGTTGCGCATTACGGCATTGTCGGTGATTTGAATGAGGTCATTCCGAAAATGATCGCGGCTTTCAAAGCAAAAGCATAAGGGGAGGTATTTAAATTATGGCTAACTTTTTTACTGAAAACAAAGACCTCCAGTTCACACTGGCTAATCTTGATTTAGCGGAAGCAACTGCGTTGCGTGAGAAAAATTACGAATTCGCCAAAGAATTCGATGTCGCTCCACGCGATTACAAAGATGCTCAAGACAATTATAAACGCGTCCTGGAAGTGGTTGGCGGCGTCTGCGCCGAAAATATAGCGCCGCGCTCCACTGAAGTCGATGAGAACGGCCCGCATTTCGAAGACGGCGTGGTAACTTACTACCCCTTGACTGTGCAGAACATCAAGGACCTCAACAATGCCGGGGTTTCAGGCGTTATGCTTGCTCACAAATACGGCGGCTTGAACTTTCCCGTTTCCATATACACTATGATGACGGAAATGGTTTCCCGCGCCGACGCTTCTCTGCAAAACCTTTTCGGCCTGCAGGATATCGCTGAAACGATCAGCGACTTCGGCAGCGAAGAACAAAAAGATTATTTCCTCCCGCGTTTTGCCAGCGGCGAAGTCGATGGAGCGATGGACCTGACCGAGCCTGATTCCGGTTCCGACCTCCAGTCCGTGCGCCTCCGCGCCTGGCAGGATGATAAGGGCCAATGGTTCCTTAACGGCATGAAGCGCTTTATCACCAACGGCTGCGCTGACGTGCATCTGGTGCTGGCGCGTTCAGAAGAAGGCACTGTTGACGGCCGCGGGCTTTCAATGTTCATTTGCGAAAAATGCCCTGAACTGATAGTTCGCCGTATCGAAAACAAACTCGGCATCCACGGTGTCGCCACTGCTGAACTGCAGTACAATGACGTTCCCGCGCAACTGTGCGGACAACGCCGCCGCGGTTTGACTAAATACGTTATGAGCTTGATGAACGGCGCCCGCGTCGCGATCAGCGCCCAGGCTCTCGGTATTGCCGAAGCGGCTTTCTTTGAAGCCCGCAAATACGCGGAGGAACGTAAGCAGTTCAAAAAAACAATTGACAAATTCCCGGCAGTTTACGACATGCTCACCCGCATGAAAACCAAAATTCTGGCGACTCGCGCCCTGCTCTACGAAACCACCCGCGCGGTTGATTTGCGCAACGGCTATGCCCATCTGGTCGAAAAAGGTGAAGATGTTTCGGTTGAGCTTCGTCAGAAAGCTAAATACTGGGCCCGCACAGCGGCGGTGCTGACTCCGATGTGCAAAGCTCAAGCTACTGAAGTTGCCAATGAAGTAAGTTATGATGCCATTCAGATTCATGGCGGAACCGGCTTTATGAAAGATTTCACCGTTGAACGTTTTTATCGTGACGCCCGCATTACCAACATTTATGAAGGCACTACCCAGTTACAGGTCGTGGCCGCCATCGGCGGTGTAATGCAGCGCAATAACGATGTACGCATCAAAGAATTGATGGCGCTGCCGTTCGAAGGCGTGCTTGTCCGCCTGAAAGACAAAGTCGCGGCTTTTTACGCAAAACATCTTAAAGCAATCAAATATGTTGCTGATAAAAAGGATACGGAATATCAGAGCCTCGTCGCCCAATGCCTGGTCGACATGGAGACTATGGTTTTCGTCGGCATGCTGATGCTGCGTGACGCCTTGAAATGTCCCGGGCGCGAAGTTCTTGCCGAACGTTATATCCTTGATTCGGAATCACGATTCGAGGAACGTTTTATACGCGTAAGCAGCGGCGATTTGACCACAATTGACAAACATCGTGAAATTATCGATTATTAATTGACATTTTCATCAGAAGGTGTAGATTACTCCTTTTGATGAAAATTTTTAGTCAGGGAGACTTAAAGTGAATAATTCATATCTTGAACGTGCAAAGAAGGTTATAACTGATCCTCAAATACTTTCTATTGTTGCGGGTAAAAGAGCCAGGCAGCTTGCCGGCGGCAAGCGTCCAATGCTCAAATGTGACACTGCTAACCACCTTGACGTGGCGCTCCTGGAAATTGCCGAAGGTAAATTATATTATACCCAGGGCGAAAAAGAGAAAATTGATATTTTCGCGGGTGCCACAGCTTCTCCCGCGAAAAAGGCTCCCAAAGCAAAAAAAGACAAAAGCGAAGAGTAAATTTTATTTTCCTTTGTTAAATATTTGAAAGCTGGTTGACTTAACGAAGGCCGGCTTTTTTTTTAAATGTGCGTTTGCATATAACCATCGCGAGGATATTATGGCTCAAAAACCTGTAGTGGCAATTTTAATGGGAAGCCGGAGCGACCTGCCGGTCGTCGAAAGCACTTTTAAAATACTTACTGATTTCGGCATTAAATTCGAGTCGCACATAATGTCCGCTCACCGCACGCCTGAAGCGGCGTGCGGCTTCGCGGCAAACGCTGAAGACAATGGTTTTAAAGTAATCATCTGCGCCGCCGGCATGGCGGCTCACCTCGGCGGTGTCGTCGCGGCTCACACAATTTTGCCGGTTATCGGTTTACCTGTGGCGTCAGAACCGTTCAACGGCCTGGACGCCCTGCTGGCCACGGTTCAAATGCCGCCGGGAATACCGGTCGCGGCGGTTACCGCCGGGAAAGCCGGCGGCAAAAACGCGGCTCTTTACGCTGTCGCCATTTTAGCGCTCAGCAGCCCTGAACTCGCGCAAAAGCTCAAGCAGTTCCGGGCCGAGCAGACTGCTGAGGTCAAAAGCGCCGATGCCGAACTGCAAAAATATTTGAAAGATAATTTCTAATGCGGTTTTTTTTATCCAGCATCGCAGTTTTACTGCTGTTTCCGCTTTCGCCGCCGGCAATGGCCGATGGTGATAAAAAAATAAATGAGGCGCGGCGGAAGCTGCGCCTGATTGACGACGTTCTGCCCGGCCTGACGCAGATTCTTTCCCTGACGCAAAACGCAGGCCGACTCACGGAACAACAAAGATATATCCTTTTAGGCCAGTTAGTCAGAGCCCTGAACCCCTTCATGGACTTGAAAAGAAATCTGCCTGTTTCCAGTCCCGCGAAGACGAAAGCTGAGAACTTTCCGGTGATCAAATTGAAACAGGGCAAAATACTTTATTTCCGGCTGGACTCTTTTGAAAGTGAAAATATCAAAACTTTTATGGATGTTACGCAAAAACTTCTCAATGCCAAAGACTTACCCGGTGGAATTATTCTGGATTTGCGTAACTGCTCCGGTTTTAACAATAAAAACATGAACAAAATTTCCCGGCGCTGCAAAGCTCTGCAACAGATGATAATTGGTTTGACCGGACAAGGAACAAGCGGCGCCGCGGAACTCCTGGCGCAGCTTCTTCCCCGCTACCCTGACGGCGTAACTTTGGGGCTTCCGACCGCCGGACGCCCCTTTGATTATAAGGCTGTCGAGCTGGAATCAGGTTTCATCCTGTTAACTCCGAAAATTCCGGCATTCATAAAAAAGCTGCCCGAAAAACCTCTAAAACCAACAATTTACTGTTCCGGGAAAAAACAAATAAAATATCTCGAACTCAAAAAAAACAAAACGCCCGGCAAGGATAGCTCTCTAAGCGCCGCGCTGGACTTACTCAGCGTCGTCAAGCAAATTCGATAAACCCCGCCGTAATACTAATACCAATTTGCATTCAAAAGGTTAGTAAAAACACGGCTAGAGACAGCCGTGGCTTGTAGAATCGAGAAAGATGTAGCCGCCTCTGTCTCTAGAGGCGCAAAACTGTTAATGCAGTATATTATTAGTAATACCAATTTGCAATCTAAGGGATAGTATCAGTAAAAAAACCTCAACGAGGT
>CAZEXM010000127.1:0-7669 GCA_964515915.1 uncultured Victivallaceae bacterium | reverse complement strand
TTCAAAATTGCATCATAATATCAAGCAGAAAAACGAACTGCAAAACTTAAGTATTATCATAAGCGGTAATCTTGACCCGTCTGCTACTTTTGTCTCAGGAACAGCGGAATCGGTATTTAGAGAAACAATGGAACTGCTCAAAGCTACAGAAAAATATTCGAACTTCATAATTTCATCAGGTTGCGACATCCCTCCAAATGCAAAACTGGAAAATGTGGATGCATTCTTTAAAGCTGTTGAAAAATATAATTGCCGTTAATTAAAATAAGGATAAGGAAGTTACCCTGAAATAAAATAATATGCATATCTCAGACGGAATATTAAGTTTGCCGGTTCTCGGAACCGGAATAGGCATTGCCGCCGCGGGGATTGGTATCGGGCTCAAAAAACTTAAGTACGAAAAAGTACCTGAAGCGGCAATTTTCGCGTCAGCTTTTCTGGTTATAAGTTTAATTCATTTTCCAATTGGAATGACGAGTGCGCACTTGATTTTAAATGGCCTCATCGGGCTTTTATTCGGGGTTTCAGCTTTTCCGGTAATTTTTATAGGGCTATTATTGCAGGCAATATTTTTTGGCCACGGCGGCCTGCTTGTGCTGGGGGTTAATACAGTGAATATGGCCCTGCCGGCGGTTATTGTTTATTATATGTTCGGTTTTTTATTGAAAAAAGATATTTCAGAGAAAAAGTTTTTTTTAATTGGCTTCGGAGCCGGTTTCACTTCATTTTTTCTCAGCATGCTTATGACCAGCACCGCCCTTTACCTTTCGGCGCCGCAAAAATTTCAATTAATATCATTATTATTCTGGGCCTCCCAGGTACCTTTGTTGTTTCTGGAAGGCGGAATTACCGGGATTATTCTCGTATATTTAAAAAAAATGAAACCGGAGATTTTCAATGCGAAAATATAAATTAATTATGTTGTATGTTGCGAGTTTCGCAATAATATCGAATATCTATGCTCACAGTATTAAAATATTCGCGGCAAAAAGAGGTGATAAGATTTCCGGATATGTTTATTCGCCGGGAGGCATCAGAATAAAAAACAGCACAATATCCGTTTATGAAAATACTAAACTCATAACAAAAATAAAAACCGACCTGAAAGGGACATTCAATTACAAATTCACGAAAGCCGCGAATTACAGGTTTGTTTACAGTGAAGATGGACATTTCGTTGAATATAATGTTAAAGTGCCTGCCGCGAGGAAGAAAAACAAAATTGATCCGGAAGCAGATAATGATAATCAACTTTTTGAAATAAAAGAGCAGCTGGATAAAATGGAAAACACAATGCGGATCAGAGACATTATCGGCGCGATAGGATACATTTTCGGACTTGCCGGTTTGGTAATTCTCCTGAAAAAAAAGAATTCATAATGCTGGCAATTGACAGATTTACGGCAAGAAAATCTTTTATCCACTCGCTTGACCCGCGCGTGAAAATATTTATTTGCCTGATTTCCAGTTTTTATTTTTCCATTTCCGGAGATTTTCTTTTTTTACTGGCCGGCTTAATTTTTTCCGCGATTTTAATAAAGCTCGCCAGAATTAAATTTACGGAAATAGGCGGGCGTTTACTGTTTATAAATCTCTTTCTCGCAATGCTGTTTCTCACTGTTCCCCTCACTTTAGCGAATAATTCCGCATGTTACTTCAAAATACACTCAATCGGATACAGCGTTGAGAAGTTTCAATTCACCTTAAAAATATTATTACGAAGCAATATTCTAATTCTACTTATAACAGCATTGCTCTCGACGATAAATTTTGTCGTGCTGGGGCATGCCCTGCGCCATTTCTTCGTTCCGAAAAAACTTATTCACCTTTTTCTGTTTTCAATTAGATATTTAACCATTATTCATCAGGAATATATCAGAATAAAGCGCTCGGCGATTATGCGGAGTTTTACTCCCAAAATGAATATCCATACTTACAGGACTTTTGCGCATTTCGCGGGAATGTTATTGATACGAAGCCTTAACCGGTCGGAAAGAATCGCGAATGCCATGAAATGCAGGGGTTTTAACGGGAATTTTTATTTAATATATCACTTCCGGGCAACAAAAAAAGACTGGTTGGCAGGATTAGTGATGTTATTTTTTTTGATAATTTTAATGTACGGTGATTTTTATGTTTAAACTCGAAGAAATATCATTCAGCTATGAAAACGGCAACCGGGTTTTGTCAAACTTCAATTTATCTCTGGCAAAGGGGGAAAAAGTTGCCTTAACCGGAAGTAACGGAGCCGGCAAAACAACTCTTTTAGAAATAATGACCGGTTTGTTAAAACCCCAGAAAGGGAAGGTGTTTTTTGCCGGGATCGAACGGAGAACTGAAAAAGATTTTTATGATGTAAGAATGAAAACAGGCTATTTATTTCAGGAAGTGGATGATCAATTATTCTGTCCTACAGTCCGGGAGGAAATAGCCTTTGGCTTGTTCAATTTAGGAAAAACAAGGGAAGATATTTCCCGGATTATAACCGGGACATTAGACCAGGTTGGCTTAAACGGCTTTGCCGGCCGCATAAGCTATCAGCTTTCAACCGGGGAAAAACGACTGGTCGCGTTGGCCGCGATCCTTGCAATGAATCCGGAAGTTCTATTACTTGATGAACCAACAGCGGGTTTGGATAAAAATGCCGTGGAAAGATTGAAACTAATATTGCACAAGCTCAATAAAACAATATTAATTGTTT
Source organism: uncultured Victivallaceae bacterium (assembly GCA_964515915.1). GTDB lineage: Bacteria > Verrucomicrobiota > Lentisphaeria > Victivallales > Victivallaceae > JAHOYW01. The sequence continues at coordinate 4,968 of CAZEXM010000127.1, read as the reverse complement.
CGCATGATAATTCATTTACCGAGTCGATTATTAACCGAACAATAGATTTTCATCTGTAAATATATTCTAATACCGAATTTGCAATCCAGATAGTATAAATGTTCAAAAATCCATATTTATAAAAAGCCAAAGTTTGGCCCCGATATTTTTTATTTCTTACTCCAGTTCTCCGCGCCAGTTTTTGATTTCGGCTAAGAAACGAGGGACTATTGTTCTTATTTTGGCTGGGCCGATACCTTTGATTTTCAGGGCTTCGGCTGTGGTAACCGGTGTTTTTTCAGCCAATTCTTTCAGTGCCGCATTAGTTAAAATCTGGTATAAAGGAACATTCCCGACATCGGCAATTTCTTTGCGGAGGATTCTAAGCCGCTCGTACAAATCATTGTCTGTAATGCCAGCGGCAGCATCGTCATTCAACATTTCCGGCACAGCTTTCAGCTTGGACTCCATACTGTCATGTTCCCGTTTTTTCTTCCCGGCTGGTGTTTTTACTTTCAGTTCGGGGAAGTTCAAAGCTATTTCACCTGAATTGTAAAGCGCGTCTTCGCCGGAATAACTGATAGCGATACATGGGTATTTGGGATTTCCGACCCGTTCCAGATGACCGGATCTTTCCAGGGATTTTATGAACATTAAGATATTATTCTGCTTCAGGTGTTTCAAGGCGCCGAAATTAGCGTTCCGGTCAAGTCCCCAGTCAACAATTTCCGGCCGCTTCGCACCGGCCAGAACCAGGCTTATCCGCCCGCGCCCGAAACGCCCGCCAAAATCTTTGACCGCAGTTAAAATGTTTTGAATAATTTGTCTTTCTCCAATTGTCGCTTCGCGCTTAATGTCGTAACTGTTTCCGCCGCTGCAGTGGTCGCAGTTTTTGCAATTCCAATTGTTCACGTCTTCCCCGAAATACGAGATCAAAAACGCCTGGCGGCAAGTATTGCTGTTGGTGTAGCTGATAACTTCGTCCAGCCGCGCTATTTCAAAATCACGTTTATTTTTCAAAGCCTCAAAATCAATTGCCGCGTGTCCGCCTTCTTTTTCGACAATCTCTATCGCTCTGCCCGCAAAAGGGGCTTTCCATTCAATACATTCGCCGTCCAGAGCCCGCAAAACCCGTTTTATCTGGTCAGGATTCAAACCCGCGACTGAACATAACTGACCATACGAACAACTAAGCGGGCTGAGAAGCTCAGCTCCAAAATGTTCAATGCAACGAAAAATAAAACGCGAACGCTGCGTTTTTTGCAGACAATGTTCCTCTTTTAAATACTTCAAATTTCCGGTGAAACGCAGTTTACCTTCACTGCTTTGGCCAAAATCACGGCTTATATAAGCGTTTTTCTCAAGGATATGCAAAGCGCTGCCGATTTGCGATTCTTTGGCTCCTGCAACATAATTTGCCAGAGTTCCATGCGATAATTCTATAACTTTATTCTCCGATTTCCGGGCAAGCTCCCGCAAGACCGCGTACAGTTCTTTAATAAGCTGTTCGCCCGGATTGCTCAAATCAATCAAAAATTCATGCACATAACGGTCACTGTAGGAATACAGCAAAACACATTCCGCCGCTTCACCGTCCCGTCCGGCGCGTCCGGCTTCCTGGTAATAAGCTTCGAGCGAGCCGGGAATATTGTAATGGATTACGCGCCGCACGTCCGCGCGGTCAATCCCCATACCGAAAGCGTTAGTCGCCACCAAAACCGGACAAGCATCATTCATAAAACTATTCTGGGCTTCACTTCGCGCCTCATCGCTCATTCCGGCGTGGTAGGAAATACATTGAAATTCACCGGCAATCTGCTCAACAGCTTTGCGGGTGGAAGCGTAAATTATTGTCGGGTCCGGATTTTTCATAAATTTGCGCAGTGCCGCGCTTTTCTGCTGATTCGTATTGCACTGCAATACCGAAAAAGCCAGGTTGGGACGTTTAAAACCAGCCGCGTGTAAAATCATTTCAGGGCGCTGCAACTGGGCTGTAATGTCTTCGCGAACCTGCAAAGTCGCCGTCGCGGTAAAAGCGCAAACCTGCCCAATTGAGCATTCCCGGATCACCTCCCCAAGCCGTAAATATGAAGGCCTGAAATCATGTCCCCACTGACTTATGCAATGCGCTTCGTCAACGATCATGATGCCTGGAGCCTGATGTTCTATCAGGCTTTGAAAAGCCCTCATACCGAAGCGTTCCGGCGCGACGTAGAGCAATTTGGTTTTGCCGGTCGCGGTGTCACTCAAAATACGCTGTTGTTCGCTCATTGAAATAGTACTGTTAATAAAGGCCGCCGGCAGGCCTTTGGCCCGCAGCGCGTCAACCTGGTCCTTCATCAGGGAAATGAGCGGCGAAACGATAATTCCATAGCCCGGCCTCATCAAAACAGGTAATTGATAGCACAAGGATTTACCCGCGCCCGTCGGCATGATCACACACAAATCATCGCCGTTAAGGATATCCAGAATCACGTCTTCCTGGTTATCCAGAAAAGCATTAAAACCAAAATATTTTTTCAGTGCGGCAAAAACATCACTTCGAGCATCATTCATATTATATAAAACCTGCTTAACTGTTAAGTCTCATACTCTAACACCATACAGCAATTTAGCAACGACAAAAGTACTTCCACACTGATATTTATTCATCAAAAGCGCAATGCCTCGCTGAACATCGCCAACAGCTTTGTTTAAAAAGCAAGTTTTCGCTTCAAGCATTTGCATTGAACGACTTTGCAATATATACTGATAGTAGGAACGAACGATAAGGAGGCCATAATATTTTGACGCCTGCCAGGAAAGATGAAGTTGCAGAATTAAAACATCTGGTAAAGAAATGTCCACATTGTCACGGAATCGTTCTGGAGATTGCTGTAAGGTGCCGGCATTGCAAGGAACTTGTACACGATTCCCGACATACGCAAACGACTTTTTCCCATCCCCGCGACGCCACAACAGAAAACTACATGCCCAGATCGCTGTGCGGTATTTTTCAGCTTTTGGGATTATTGCTGATATCTATCGGTTTAACCGAACTGAAGACAATATATTTGCCGCTTATCCTGTTTCCATCCGGGATAGCCTTCTGGATGGTCGGCGCGATGGGGGTGCGCTGGAAGAAATGTTCCAATTGCGGCTGCACGATCGCCAACAAAGATATTTCCAAGTGCCCGCGCTGCTATTTTGAATTTTCATCATAAGAACAACTGCTTAAATCTTTGTTTTGATTTTTGCCCGGCGCTCTCCCGCCTAACTTATAAGACAACGAAAAAATGAGCTAAGCAGCTTTACTCTTGTTGGATTGTTTTTGATGGATTCCACATAATATTTTCGCGCTATTTTTTTTTCGCCTTCATATTCGTATTCTTTGCCAATATGCCATAACACATTTGCTTTACGCTTTCTAACCTCACGATGAATACCATGCGCCTTGATTATAGCGGAATGTTTTTCAATAACTTTTAACTGAGCTTCAAAAATTTTTCGCTTTTGTTTCTTTGCTGTCGATGACGGATGAGAACGAAATTTCAGCAGAACTTCAGAGCAGTAAGCAGGATTATATTTTTCCGCTAAAGTAAGAAAAAAATCCCATTCATCACTTGGGATGAAATCTGGAACAAAGCCGCCTTCGGTTTCGCATATTCTTTTTTCAATAAGAACCGTTGACGGCGGGATAAAAAGTTTGCCGAAAATAAGCGAACGTAAAGTTTTCATTCTATCCGGAGAACCATTTTGTTTTATCACTTCTCTGCCATCCGAGTAAAACCGTGTAAAGGCTGAATAACACCATACGGCGTTTGAATTTTGCAATGCAGCAAGCTGACGTTCAAGCTTTTGAGCCAGCCAAATGTCATCCTGGTCAATAAAAGCGAGCCACTTTCCTTTTGCCTCCTTAATACCACAGTTCCTGGCAGAAGCAACTCCTCCGTTTTCTTTTTTTAAAATTTTCAGTTTTTTTATGACTGGATAAGAAGACGCTCTGCTAATGCGATTAATTATATTGCACGAATCATCAGTGCTGCCGTCATCAATGATAATCAACTCGATATTATTAAAACTCTGCCGGGCGATTGATAACAGAGTTTCTTCAATAAACTCCTCTCCATTATAAAGCGGCAGAATTATAGATATTGCAATTGCTTCCATATAAGCTCAAATATTTATATATAGTTTGTCTTTAAAGTGTTGTATAACTTACTGATTCCAGAGAAGATGCCTATTTGTTATTTTTTACTATCCGCAGGACTGTATGAATATTTTCTCCCCGGAAAATAAATGCCCATCTCCGTTCCCAGCTATGTAATCCTGACATTTTAATAATCAATCTTGTAATACGATTGCGTAATTTGTTTGGATGAGAAAATTCGATTGTATTTGTTACCAGAGTAAATTTCGGTAATTTGTAGAATAAATAATGTTTTGGACGAGTAAAACTTGCATGCCATTTTGCAGAAAGATGCCGTAAATGAGTAATATCCCCCCAGGTGCCGGCTGATGAAAAATGCGGAGTTTCAATATGCACTATTGCTTCAGGCCTGCCAATGCGGTGAATTTCCCGCAAAAATGCTACAGCGTCATCAATATGTTCTATAAAATGCCTCGCATAGATAAGATCAAACGAATTGTCCTCAATAGGCCATGGGTATTGATTTAAATCGCATATCAGGTCGACACCGTCAAACTGATAATTATCAACCCCGAAACATCCTTCTACTTTGTCTGGGCCACAACCAAGATCAATACTTTTTTTATTTTCGGACATGTAAAACACTCCTCATATGTGTGCATTTAAAAAAATTAGCAGCCTTCCTATGATAATATAATATTATGCCGTTAACAGTGTAACCCGTAAAGATGAAAGTGTTAAGATAAAGCAAAGCGATGAATAAATCAATTAGACTAACAGAATTTTTTCGGACAATAATTAATTATATGTAATCGGTCAGTCGACTTTTGGGTCAAAACCCATATCAAGCTGCGATAGAG
>CAZEXM010000126.1:0-7684 GCA_964515915.1 uncultured Victivallaceae bacterium | reverse complement strand
ATATCTTCACAACCGAGACGGTTGTGCTACATTAATTTGTGAAAAAAATACGAAGACAGCATACTACATGATTTCGCCCATTTTTTTGAAGAATGACATCCGGCGTTTCGCATCTTCCTCCGCCTGCTTGAAGAGCGCTTCAGCTTCATCCGGGGCAGTTTTAAACAGAGTGGTGTAACGACGTTCGCCACGGATGAATTCCTGGAAGTCGCCGCTAGGCTCTTTTGCTTCCCATTTGAACGGTTTTTCATTCTGCGGATTGTAGCGGTAGAGCGGCCAGTAACCACACTCAACGGCGCGTTTCTGCTCAGTCTGGGTTTTCATCATATTAATACCGTGCATGATACATGGAGCGTATGCCAGGATGATAGACGGGCCGTCGTAAGCTTCAGCTTCACGGAATGCCTGGAGTGTCTGGTTGCGGTTTGCCCCCATTGCGACAGACGCAACATATACATTAGCATAGCTCATACACATGAAACCGAGGTTTTTCTTGGTCAGACGCATACCGGCGTTAGCGAACTGCGCGACAGCGGCAATTGGAGTAGCCTTGGAAGCCTGTCCGCCGGTATTGGAGTAGATTTCAGTGTCAACAACAAGTATATTGACATTTTTGCCCTGCGCCACAACATGGTCAAGGCCGCCGTAACCGATATCATACGCCCAGCCGTCACCGCCGATAATCCAGATTGATTTATCTACGAAGTAATCTTTCAGTTCCGCGATTTTCCGGACGACCGGGCCCAGTTTTGCATCGCCGGCGGAAGCTTTAACAGCTTTCGGCAGCATGGCGCCGAGAACATTCTGCGCTTCAATAGCTTCAAGTTCGGAAGAATCCCAAAGTTCAAGGCATTTGCCAAGGGCGCCTTTGAGCTCGCCGCATGGACAGCCGGCTTCAAGAAGTTTTTCAACGTTGTATTTGAGCAGTTTACGGTTGTTATCGACAGCAAGCCGCATACCGAAACCATACTCGGCATTGTCTTCAAAGAGGGAGTTGGCCCATGCGGGGCCGCGGCCGTCTTTAGTTTTTGTGTAGGGAATAGTCGGAAAAGTACCGCCGTATATTGAAGAGCAGCCGGTGGCATTCGCGATGATCATCCTGTCGCCGCAAACCTGAGTCGCGAGCTTGACGTACGGGGTTTCACCACAGCCGCCGCAAGCGCCGCTGAATTCGAAAAGAGGCTTAATGAACTGTGAACCTTTTACTGTTGATACAGGCACGCCGTCAACTACATTGTCCGGAAGTGCATCGAAAAATGCGGCATTTTCAACTTCGCCGGCTTCTTTTTCACGGGTAAGGGTCGAGAATTTCAAAGCTTTAGTTTTTGCGGGACAAGTTTCGATGCAGACACCGCAGCCGGTACAGTCTTCAGGGTAAACCTGCAATTTGTATTCGAGCTCTCTGTCGTTTTTGGTTTTGGACTTGAGAGTATTGAATGTTTCAGGCGCGTTTGCAAGGTCCGCAGCCGCAATCTGTTTTGCCCTTACCACAGCGTGCGGACAAGCCATTACGCACTGGTTGCACTGGATGCAGTTGTCCGGGACCCATTTCGGAACGCGTGGAGCAATACCCCGTTTTTCGAGGCAGCTTGTACCAGTTGGAAGGGTTCCGTCGAAAGACATTTTAGAAACCGGAACACCATCGCCTTTGAGGTGCATAAGCGGCTCGATGATGTCAAGCGCGAACTGTTCAGCGCCTTCGGCAATGAGTTTCTTTGGAATGTATGATTTAGTGATGGAAGCAGGAACCGGAACTTCTTCAAGGCCCTCAAGGGCCTTGTCGACAGCGGCACAGTTCATCTTGACAATGTCATCACCTTTATTTTTAAATGTCTTTTCGATAGCTTTTTTGATGTAAGTAATTGCGTCATTCGCAGGAATGATGTTGGCAAGCTTGAAGAAGCAAACCTGCATGGTTGTATTGATGCGTTTCCCAAGGCCGACACTTTCAGCGATTTTCAGCGCATTGATGTTGTAGAACTTCAGTTTTTTGTCAATAATCTGCTGCTGGAGATCTTTTGAAAGACTTGCAAATACTTCTGAAGTCGGAATCTCAGAGTTCAACAGAAATGTACCGCCTTCTTTAATGCCTTTGAGCATTTCATAGCGGCCGATATAAGCAGCGTTGTGACAGGCGACAAAATCAGGAGCGGTGATGAGGTATTCACTGGTGATTGGTTTGTCGCCGAAACGCAGATGTGAAACAGTTATACCGTAAGATTTTTTAGAGTCGTATACGAAATATCCCTGAGCATATTTATCAGTGTTGTCACCGATGATCTTGATAGAGTTTTTGTTGGCGCCGACAGTACCGTCGGAACCGAGGCCCCAGAACATACACTCAACGGTACCGGCTGGTACAGTGTGGACGCCTTCTTCAACAGTCAGTGAAAGGCCGGTAACATCATCGTCAATACCTATGGTGAAGTTGTTGGAACAGGCCTTATCAAGGTGTTTGTATACCGCGAAAACCATGCCTGGAGTGAATTCTTTACTTGACAATCCGTAGCGTCCGCCGATGACGGTGATATCTTTAGCGGCGAGAGCGGCTTTTATGTCGATATAAAGAGGTTCGCCAAGTGCGCCCGGCTCTTTAGTACGGTCGAGAACCGCGATTTTCTTAACGGAAGCGGGAATCGCATCAATAAACGCGTCTACTGAGAACGGACGGTAGAGCCTGACTTTGATCGCGCCGACTTTTTCGCCTTTGGCATTGAGGTATTCAATGGCTTCATTAATAGTTTCGCAGCCGGAACCCATTGAAATAATGATTTTTTCCGCGTCAGGAGCACCCACATAGTCAAAGAGCTTATAGCTTCTGCCGGTAACTTTGCCGACTTCGTCCATATATTTCTGGACGATGGCAGGAGTTGCGTCATAGTATTTATTTACAGTTTCGCGACCCTGGAAGTAAACATCAGGATTCTGCGCGCCGACTTTCGCGAACGGAGCTTCCGGGCGCATTGCGCGATTGCGGAAACGCTCAATATACTTCACGTCAAGCATAGCTTTCATGTCGTCAAAGTCAAGAAGTTCAACTTTCTGGATTTCGTGAGAAGTACGGAATCCGTCGAAGAAATTGATAAACGGAACCTGTGATTCAAGGGTTGAGAGATGGCTTACGAGAGCCAGGTCGTGGGTTTCCTGAATAGAACATGCTGAAAGCATTGCAAAACCAGTCTGGCGTACACTCATAACGTCTGAGTGGTCTCCAAAGATGGAAAGAGACTGAGCCGCGATGGAACGTGCTGAAACATGAAATACTGTCGGGAGCATCTCGCCTGCGATCTTGTACATATTGGGAACCATCAAGAGCAAGCCCTGGGAAGCGGTGTAAGTAGTGGTGAGCGCACCGGCGCTCAGTGAACCGTGAACCGCTCCCGCGGCGCCGGCTTCAGACTGCATTTCTGCAACATCAACAGTGGTTCCGAACATGTTTTTCAGCCCTTCACTCGCCCATGTGTCGGCGTATTCGCCCATGTTTGAGGACGGCGTGATAGGATAAATAGCCGCAACTTCGCTAAATGCGTAAGCTACATAGCTGGCGGCATAATTGCCGTCTATTGTCATCATTTTTTTTGACATTTTTTTTGACCTCCGTAGTCTATGAATCTTGCACAATACTGATGATTGCGAAATATTACAAGAATAACTTTCTGCATTATTCTATCGTTATAAATAATGAATTACAAAACTCTACACTGAATTATAGAAAATTCAATTAAATAAATATATAAATATCTTATTAATGAATAAATATTGTAATCCGACGGCACCGCCAAAATTAAAAAAGATAACGAAACCGACGTTCGGGACGGGATCAAACGACGGAACGTTTGTCGAACATCTCCACTTTGCGCAGGCTGAGCCTGAGCGAAGCGAAAGGCAATGTTCGAAACTTAAGCGACGAAGTCGCGCAATTGAATAATTCCGTCTCGAAAAGCAAAGTTTTTCAAAAAAGAGCTGGCGATTTTTTTGAAAAGATGCGAGCGTTTGAGCTTTTCCGTAAGGCTTTACTTTTTCGAGAACTCAGGCCTCGGCGACTTTTGTCGGACGCGTCTAATCCGGCAGTTTTTTTAAACAATCCCGCTTCGGGTATACGCGTCGATTTAAGAAAAGCTTTTTCAACTATTATAAGTGCCTGAATTATTTACGGTCAGCTCTTTTGGGATTCGCATGAGTTTTTTCTTCGTAAGATGACGGGAGAAATTTTGTTTTAAGCAGTAAGTATCTGGTAATCAGGGAAATGAGGGCAAAAAATGGAGCGAGTGATCGGATTTGAACCGACGACAATCACGTTGGCAACGTGAGGGTTTTAAGTACAAATTTAAAGAAATTGTCAATAAATTGTCAATAAATGTTGGACTTTCATTATTTCTTATGCTACACTAAAGGACACAAGCATAAATGAGGTAATGAAATGGCTGGCAAGAATAGAAAAAAAGGAAGCGGATCATTGTTAAAGGTTGGTAAATATTACCATCTTCAATATATGGTTAACGGTGCGGTAAAAAGAATTTCTCTACAATGCACTTCAGAGCGAGAGGCTCACAAAAAAGCAGATGAATTACTACCAGCTTTGCAAGCAAAAACCAAAGAGCAGATAGCTTTACATGTAGCTGAAGCAAGAAAACTCGGAAAAAGAAATAAGCTTAAACTTGAAAATGCCTGGAAACTGTATCTTAAAAATCCAGCACGTCCTGATAGTAGCGAGGGAACTTTAGGTAACTATAAAAGAATGTGGAATAAATTTGCAGATTGGATGAAAACCCATTATTCATCTGTTGTTGGCCTGCAAGAAATTACTGAAAACATCGCTCTGGAGTATTCAGAATATCTATGGGATAAAGGACTTTCTGCTAATACTTATAATTATCATATCCAGGCAATAAAGTTAGTTATAAAAACATTATCCAGGCAAGCTGACTTGGTTAGAAACCCTTTTGGCATTGTTACCCGTAAAGCTGAAAACAAGCAATCGCGCAAAGAATTTTCTGAGGATGAAGTTTTAAAAATAATAGAAAGTTTTAATGCTCCAGAACTTTCATTAATGAATAAAGAAGAAATAAAAGTTTTGTTTCATCTTGGTATATGGACAGGATTAAGATTGGCTGACTGTGTGCAAATGAAATGGGAAAGTATTAATTTTCAAAGAAATCTAATTGTTTGTAAGCCTCAAAAGACTGCAAGGAAAACAAATAAAACGGTCACTATTCCAATTCACCCTTTGCTGAAAGAAGCTTTTACTCTTGCATTGACTTGGCGGGAAAATGAATATGTCTTATCCAAGACAGCTGAAAGATATATCCAAAATCCTGACGGCGTAAAAAAAGATGCCATTAAAGTTTTTTGTTACAATGGATTTACTACAACTCAAGAAGTGGAAGGAGTACAGCGAAAACGAAAAGCCAATATTTACGGTTTCCATTCATTCCGACATTCATTCGTATCGTTTTGCGCCAAAGCAGGAGTTCCATTGCCAGTGGTTCAAGCGATTGTAGGACACGGCAATCCCGCAATCACCCGGCATTACATTCACATCGGTGAAGAATCCGTCAAACAAGCAATTAACGCACTACCGCAAGGGAATCTACTTTCTGGGGCGAAAAAAACTACTGAGGAAAAGAATCAAGAAGCTATCGCTTTACTTAATTCAAAACCTCAGTTAACAGAAACAGAAATGCAATTATTAAAAATACTTCAGTAATTTACTGATGCTATTAGCCCCGCAGCTTTTTAAAAATATTAGCAATAAATAAAAGAATTATGCTTAATATATTAATTTGCTTTTGCTTGTGAGTTTTGTCAATTTTAGGATGGATCGGTGCATTTTTTCCCATTGCTGTAAGTGTTGGATAAATACAACCTTTTTCACATTTGTCATTAGAGTTAACTTCCATTTCTCCTGTTTTGAAATGATACAGTTGGGAACCTATATGTCCTTTCCCGCCGGGAGCAACGATCATCGATAGAAGTTGCAACACTTGCAGACTAGCAGTTGCCATACTAAATGCAAAAACATTTTCGCCTTTTCCTAAAAGCTCATCCCTGTTTATTCCGGTCATATATGAAGGGTCTTTAAAGAGCCCCTTCTCTTCCATTTCAACAAGACCTGGATCATATTGCTTCAAACACTCTAGACAAATATTACCTGGAGTGACAATATGAGCTTTCCATTCGGCATTCATTAACTTCCCTTTTTTAGGAGAAGCCGCTATTCCGCCATCAATGACAGGAATACAATGAGCATAAGCAAGATGATTTAGTATGAATCTTCCTCTTGGCTTATCAACACAACTGAAAACAACGTCGCAGTCAAGAATTTGCTCATAAGCGTTAGAGTCAGCAACAGAAGCACATATTGCTTTTATTGAAACATCTGAACCGGTAGCACTTTTTTTAAGTTTATCTCTAAAAAAAGAAGCTTTGTATTTGCCTATATCATTTGATGTAGCGTATACAAGACGATCCAAATTACGTTTTTCAATTTTATCAAAATCAACGAGCATAATATCGCATATACCTGTTCGCGCTAATGCTTCGGCTATCATTGATCCAACGCTTCCTAAGCCAACGACTCCAATTTTTAGCCTTGACAGAACATTCTGCTTCTCAGGCCCCCATGTAGAGACGGTACGTTTAAGCATATCTGAGAACTGACGAGGCGGAGAGATTTCATCATTAAAATAAATATTAAAGGAACGCCCCACAACCCTTGTCGATGCACACCAATGTCTTTCATATTTATTTTTTGACTTAGGCAACCAAAACCTAGAACTCCAAGTTCCATCTGTCCCCAAAGTTATTCCTAGTAATGGAAGTTTGGTATTACCATATACCCTGCGTGCAAGAATATCCTTTTCTGCTTTGATATCATCAGGACTCATGCCCTGATAGCCAGGACCAAGATGGCTATGAAAAAAAGCTAAACCAGCATTATGTTTTTTAGCTATTGATAAAGCTCTACAATAATAATCTGCCGTAAAGCTAACATTACCCTGCAACACCCGTTCTCCATCCTCGGGTAATATTAAATCCTTTATTAAGCCAGAAAAGCGATTTGTACCTTTACTTTGATGATATATTGCAAAGCATAAATCTTCTTGTCTTTTGCCATTTTTATGATGCTGGAGCAAGTGTCTCACTAATTTGTCATTAACATCTGAAGGAATTGCAACGCTATAAATATTTTTCATTATTGTGAACTCCACAATTGCTTTATATGTCTAAAGTAATCATCAACAGAATTACTGGAAGACCATCCTTTAAATGGACGGCTCCAATAGTGCCATTTATTAGCAGAACTAAAATGTGTACTATGGTTCTCGGATGGATGAATCCCCCCGGTAGGATGCTGTCCGCCTCCTTGAACCGTATGCATACACGGGGAGACATGAATTCCTGATGGAGCTATAGCAGGATATTGCCCAGGAACGACTATTCCGACAAGAAAATTTTGCCCTTTATACTTCCCACTTCTTACAGGGAATTTGAAAGAAATATGATCATCAATAATATTGATGTCAGAAAATCCTTTTTCCTTTACGTGATCAATAAAATTTGAGACTCCAAATTTTGGTACTACATCAATATTTGGATCAGAAACAGAAGTTGGACCTCGTTTGGCAGTAATAACTCAAGTTTTGCAGTTCAAATTTGAGCGAAAAACGAACGATCAAACATT
>CAZEXM010000125.1:0-7872 GCA_964515915.1 uncultured Victivallaceae bacterium | reverse complement strand
TTGATAATCGTAATGTATATCGCGATGATAAATGGCCGATTATTGGGAATATCCCCTTTGTCGGCCGATTATTCAGCAGTCAGCTGGCATACATTGACCAAACAAATTTGTTGATCTTTCTTACCGCCAGATTGATAAATAATGATGGTGTACCTGTGCGTCGTGGAGACGAGCAGGGAGTTCCTGATTTCTATAGATAATTTTGTCAGCATTATTTGGAGGACATTTCATGCGCTTGCTAAAATTTTCAAATTATAATAAATTAGTTTTAAGCATTTTGCTTATTTCGCCTTTTGTTGTTACAGCTAACGAAGCTAAGCAGATAAAAAAACGCATAGATACAAATATTAACAAAATGCGTTTGATTGAGCAGCAGAAGGAAGTCAAGGCTCAGCGTCTTGTGCGTTCCGCGAAAGATTTTTTCGTCAATGCCAAGTATAAACAGGCGGTTGCTGAATATCTGGCTGCCATCAAGGTGTTAAAAACAATCGGTGTCGGCGAAAGAACTGTGTTTAAGCAAAAAATTAAATATTGTAAAGAACAGATTTACCAGTGTTACTACTATTGGGCAATGGATCTTGTCGCTAAAGTTGAGAATAAATCTTTTAGTAAAGATTATGCTGAAGCGATCAGATTATGTAAAGAAGCTGCTGAAATATATCCTCCCTGTAAAAAGAAAATGGAGGCGAAAATTAAGAGACTTACTATTCTGATGAATGCCGCTTCACGTAGATATGAAAGCTCTGAAACTAAATTAATTCCCTCCATAAAAGAGCAAGCTTATGATACTCTGGTATTGCTGAAACAGGCTGATGTATTAATAAAAGCCGGTAGATACAGTCTTGCTAAAGAAAAATACGAACAAATCCTTTTAAGCGACATATATAACTATAGAGCCATTGAAGGTTTGCGGTCTGTCAATAAACAAATTAACAAGATAGCTACCAGGCGTTCATATACTCAGGATAAAGAACGGATTGCTGAAGTTGCCTGGGAGATGACGACTCCAATTGTCCCTGAAGTTCGTAGTGGCGGACGCGAGGCATTAACTAAACCGATAAAAAAATATTCGCCGGTTAGCAAGATTAAAGAAAAATTAAAAAGCATTATTATTCCCCGGCTTGACTTTGAGGATATAACCGTTGAAACTGCGGTTCGGCATTTACGGGAGCAAAGCAAACAGTTGGATCCGGAAGGCATTGGAATTAATATTTTTCTGCGTTTGAAAGTTCCTAAAATAGGAGACAGCGCATTAGATAATCAGGCGGCTCCTGGTGGAGTCGGCGGAGAACCTGCACCTGACGGGGAAGTCGCCGTGGCAGCTGATGATCAAGCGGATGGAGAAGGAGATGGTGGAGATGGTGGAGATGGTGGAAATGACGCAGGAGGTATAGGCAAAAGTGTTGTTGACCTTGTACTGGTGAAAAAGAATTTGTATCAAGCTATTTATTTTCTCTGTAAAGCTGCGAATTTAAAGTTTCGTATTGAAAAATATGCTGTTGTCATAGCTGCCAGGAATATTGCGTTTGATGATCTTGAAACTAAAATCTTTCCTGTTGAGCAGGGGGCTTTGGCGGCGGTTGGTGGAGATGATACATCAAGCTTGGAGGATTATTTTAGAGACCGGGGCATAAAGTTTCCCAGTGGCGCGAAAACAGTTTACGATTCACGTATCAGCCGCCTCATCGCGACAAATACTTTAGAGAATTTGCGTCGAATTGAAAGTATTATTCAAAATGAACTTAGTTCTAAAGATCCAATGGTACAAATTCAGGCTAAATTTATTGAAATTGAGCAAAACGATTTGAAAGAGTTAGGTTTTAACTGGACGGTTGAGAATAAACCATCATCCGACAATGGAACCTTTGATATTGACTCGAGTAAATCAAGTTTAACTACTTTAGGCAATTCCACCATATTGAGTTACGGGCGTAGCGTAAATGGTTTCGGTCTTACTTTTGACATTAACGCCCTGAATCAAGTCGATTCCAGAAATTTACTTTCATCTCCGAGAATTACAACCATGAACGGGCGGGAAGCGTCAGTACGACTAGTCAGGGAAGTATACTATCCTGACGACTATACCGAAGCTGAAACTACCACTACCTCTGGTACACAAGGCGGTGATACTTATTCATTTATTGGTTCCATACCGGAATTTGCCGACCCGACTGAACTCGGTATCATATTACGTGTAACCCCGGATGTTGATATAGAACACCGCACTATTACTATGCGTATAAACCCGACGGTTCAAACCTTTGTAACCTGGACTGAGTATAATTACGATGTATATAAAGGGAATATAAAAACACCGGTAAGTATTCGTAAACCGGTTATCGCGGCCCGTACAATCGATACAAAAGTTACCATTTATGATGGTGAAACTATTGTGCTTGGCGGAATCCTTAAAGATACCACTACCACCATTAATGAACGGGTTCCAATTATTGGAGATATCCCTCTTATTGGCCGTTTATTCCAAAGTATTGGTACAGAGTCGACTAAAGTTAATCTGCTTATTTTCCTTACCTGTCGTTTGGTAAAACCGGATGGAACCGCTTTCTTCCCGGATGTCAGGCCGGAAGGCCTGCCGACGTTTAACCGTCTCAAGTAGAGGCCGCAGATCTTCAAGCGATCACCTTAATCGGTAAATGTTGTTATGGAGTTCCCTGTAACCATCCAGGTTTGCTTATAACAATTTGCAATCTAACGGATAGTATCAATTATAAAACCTCAACGAGGTTTCTCAGCGTAGCCCACCGCAACGCGGTGGGTATAGAATGATATATAGAATGTTCCCTGTAGGGGAACTTCAATTATTTTTTTGATTATTACTAACCTTATTTTGAAGTTCCCTTACAGGGAACAACTCGTGGGGTGCATGATACCCACGGCGTTGCCGTGGGCTACGGTGAATATCCCTTTCAGGGATAATTAATGCAGTTTTTACTATCTCTTAGATTGCAAATCGATATTAATACCAATTTGCAATCTAAGAGTTAGTTACTAATAATATACTGCATTAACAGTTTTGCGCCTCTAGAGACAGAGGCGGCTACATCTTTCTCGATTCTACAATGTAGCCACGGCTGTCTCTAGCCGTGTTTTTACTAACCTTTTGATGCAAATTGGTATAATATCCTTTTCCGGGATTAACAGTTCAACTTGAACCTGTTTGTCATACCAATTTGTAGTTGTGTCAAAAAGATGACTAAAAAATGCTTGAAAATGTAGCAATATGAAATTTGATATTTTTTTGAGCCTGGCAGTGGACTTCAAATTCGAATACCTCCAAATTGTCGAGAACTACCCCGGAGCAGACTAACGGGGTATCAGGGATTCAGAGCTGACATTTGCATTGATCTTTACTTTTTCATTCCGGCTTCTGGATTTTTGTATATATTTTTGCCGAGAGCGCTCGTCAAGGGGTCATCCTGTGAGTCGCAAAATCCGACATGACTGTGCAGTATCCAACCTTCCGCGTATTTGAAATCATCGGTCATTTTGCCGAAATACTTACAGCGGTCCGCCATATCAATCAGGTAGGCATCAAGCCCTTGACTTGCATCAAGCCATTCTTTCTGGCTGCGATGACAGGCGAGCATTGTCTTCTTGGTTTCAATGGTGCTTGTTACGTCAACGAGAATTTCAGGAATGACCGGGCGTTTCAACTGGTCGGTCAAGCTGTGCGGCATGGAATGATAAATCCTTACTTTATCGTCGATGACGCTTTGCGGCGGATTGCATTTGAAGTTAGTCATGCCGCGGCAGAAAGCGGCGGAAACCGCCAGGCGTCCGGAATTGACATGGTCTTCCATGTAGTCGTAAGGGCCATGGGTCAGAATAATTTCGGGAGCGGCTTTCCGGACAACCGGCACCAGTTTTTCAAGCGTTTCCCGGCAGTAAAATACTTCTAAATCATCGCAAAGACTTTCATGGAAATGAGCCCCGATTACTTTGCAGGCGTCAATTGCTTCCTGACGGCGCATCCTGACGATAGTTTCGTAATCATACTGATTAGTCCCCAGAGAACCGTTAGCGATATTCATATAATGAATTTCGTAACCGGCTTCTTTGAGTTTTATCAATGTGCCAAGCATCATGAATTCAATATCATCAGGATGACAGGCTATCGCAAAAGCTGTTTTGCTCATGATTTTATCCTTTGGAGTTGAGTCTTGAATAATTATAAAATCCAGGCTGGGTTAAACTCAATAAAAAATCTGGACACACTATAAAAATATGCTTGACCGCTTTAGTGCATTTCCACATCGCACACGCCGAAACCGTCGCGGAAGAAGCTGAACTGAACTTGCGGATGATCTGAAAGCAATGACATTGGAACTGTTGAATCAGCCATTTTCTTTGAGATCATGTAAGTTGTCAAACGCATGCCGAAGGGGTTGTCATGGTGTCCGGGATGCCAGATTGAGATTTTTTCAGCCTGCCATGTTTGAACAGGCCCGACAGTAACAGCCGAAGAAGGAACGTTCTGGACAGTTCCGCCGCCGGAAGTACGCGCGTTCTGCATCAAAGTAATCGGATGCAGTTCGACTTGACGGGCGGAGAGCCGGCGGTATTCTTCGGGAGCAGGGGGATTATCTTTGTATTTGCCTTCGCGTTTCAGCGGGTCATTGAAAGCCCAGTGTTTTGTTTCGCCTTGCCCGCCCTGCATCAGTAAGCAGCGTGCTTTATTCCATGAGTCGATGTATTCGCCCGGGTTTTCAGTTGGAAAATGCATGTTTTCCATAGGCATTTTCAGCTCTTCGCGGATGTGGTTAAAGCACAAATCCATGTCCGCTTTAGCAAAACTCAAAGGGAAATTGATATCGGCGGCTTTGCCGTCAACAATCCATTCGTCCATGCCCCAGAAATGGCAGTCTTTCAGGTCCAGGTTCATCGCGTTAACCATTTGGGCGACCAGCGGAAGTTGTTCAGTGGGGCCGATCGGGCCGCAAACGCCAACTGGATTATCAGGAGCGGCCTGCAGCCATACTTTAATATATTCGAGAGCTTCGGCGCAGTAAAAGTCCTGAATAGTATCATAAATATTAATTTTGAAACCCGGACGTTCGTAATCTTTGAGGGTGTCAATGGTGATTTTAGCGGCATCGTCGAGGATTTCGCGATCTAAAGTTGTGTAATCCCACCATTCCGGTGCGACTTTGCTCAATGGCCTCATAATTCAAACTCCCGACTTTTTAACAGTTAGCTTAGTGGATATTTTCCATTAATATACAAAAACTAAGCCGTTCCGTCAAGGGCTGA
The DNA here is from genome assembly GCA_964515915.1 of uncultured Victivallaceae bacterium. Classification (GTDB taxonomy): domain Bacteria; phylum Verrucomicrobiota; class Lentisphaeria; order Victivallales; family Victivallaceae; genus JAHOYW01. The sequence goes on along the minus strand of CAZEXM010000125.1, from coordinate 2,601 downwards.
ATGAATTTTTTACATAAAAAAAACCGAACGTTAGGATTTTTAGATATTTAAGCCCCCGCAGGCGGGCGACATTATTTTTTACTTTTACGCGATATCCGCTAAATTCGGTTTTCTTGCCGCTAAAGTCTCATCCAGGCGTTTTACCGGAGTTGTCAGCGGACAGGCCAGAACAGCCTCGGGATCAGTGTCAACCAGATTAACGATCTCAATTAGAGCCTCAATGAATTCATCAAGCGTCTCTTTGGATTCTGTTTCAGTCGGCTCAATCATCAGGGCTTCCGGCACAATCAAGGGGAAATACATTGTCGGCGGATGAAAACCCCGATCAATTAAAGCTTTGGCTATGTCTAAAGCATGAACGCCTTTTTGCGCCTGTGGAGTCGCTGACAATACACATTCGTGCATGCAGGGACGATCCACTTTCTGCTCGAAATACGGCGCTAATTTCACCCGCATATAATTCGCGCTCAAAACCGCATTCTCCCCGACCCGTTTCAAACCTTCACGCCCCAAAGTCAACAGATAAGCGTAAGCCCGTAAAATAATACCGAAATTACCGTAAAACGGAGCTATGTAGCCGATGCTGTCTTTGCAGTGATAACGCAACGCATAAGTGCCGTCATCACGTTTCTCGACTCGTGAAACCGGCAGATACGGCACTAAACACTCCCCGGCCATGACCGGTCCGGAACCCGGCCCGCCGCCGCCGTGCGGAGTGGAAAAACTTTTGTGGATATTTACGTGCATTACATCGAAACCGATGAGGCCGGGACTGACCCGTCCCATGACCGCGTTTTGATTCGCGCCGTCACAATAATTTAAACCGCCCGCTGCATGGACGAGGCGGCAGATTTCTTCTACATTTTTATCGAATAAACCCAGCGTATTCGGACAAGTAAGCATCAGACCGGCTGTGTCCGGACCTAAATGCTTCTTCAAATCCTCAATATCCACATTGCCTTCAGCATCACTGAGGACAGTTTGAGTCGTAAAACCGTTAACTGCCGCACTGGCCGGATTCGTTCCGTGTGCCGCGTCAGGAATTAACAAAACTTTGCGGGCATGGTCGCCGCGGGCTTTGTGATAAGCCGCGATGAGCATAACGCCCGTGAGTTCTCCGTGCGCCCCGGCCAAAGGCTGCATCGTGCAGTCAGCGAAACCTAAGAGCTCACAGAATAAGCGCTGGGTTTCATAAAGGACTTCCAAAGCTCCCTGCGTCAGGGCTCCGCCTAAACGCAGTTGCGGCAGTAAAGGATGCAGATCCGTGAAACCCGGCAAACTCGCCACCCGTTCGTTAACCTTGGGATTATATTTCATTGTACACGAGCCTAAAGGATAGAAATTCGTATCCACGCCCATATTTTTACGGCTCAATAAAGTATAATGCCGAACCACGTCCTGTTCGGAAACCTCCGGCAGCTCAGCCGCTTGTTTACGGCGGAATTGTCCGGGGACGGCGTTCTTAGCCGGGACATCCATTTCAGGCAGTGAACTGCCTCTGCGGCCGCTTTTGCTTCTTTCAAATATCAGTTTCACAGTACCGCCTCCAAAGCTGTAGCCAAAGCCTTTATTTCTTCTTTGGTGCGTTTTTCCGTAGTCGCGACCAGCAATTGGTTCCTGCGGCCGGGATAATAGCGGCCTAAAGGGAATCCGGCGGCAAAACCTTTGTCGATTAGTCTGCCGATTACTTCAGCCGCGTCGCAGGGCAGTTGAATTACAAATTCATTGAAAAACGCTTCGCCGCCGACCGCTTCGACACCGTCTATCGCCAAAAGCAATTCCCGGGCATAGGCGGCTTTGGCGGCACAAAGCTCGGCAACCTGAATGAAACCTTGTTTCCCCAGGCAGGCCATATAAACCAGGGCGCTTAAAGCACAAAGGTTTTCGTTGGAGCAGATATTTGACATAGCGCTTTCACGGCGGATATGCTGCTCACGCGTCTGCAGCGTCAAAACAAAACCGTCTTTGCCGTCAGAATCAATTGTGCGTCCGCAAATCCTGCCGGGCATTTTGCGCATAAGCTTAGTTGTTACCGCCATGATTCCGAGGTAGGGACCGCCAAAATTAAGACTGTTTCCAAGGCTCTGGCCTTCGGCTGTAACGATGTCAAAACCGAGTTCACCCGGCGGGGTCAAAAGCGCCAGTGAGATCGGATAGGTCGAGCAAACGGCTAAAGTTTTTTTAGCATGAATTTGTTCGTTAAAGTCTTCCCATGCCTCAATTGTGCCGAAAAAATTAGGATACTGCACGATAACGCAAGCAGTACTGTCACTTACGGCGTTCAATAATTCCTGCTGGCTGGAATCATCAATACCGGCGGGGATTTGAATTAATTCTATGTTCAGGTTAGTACTGTAGGCGTGCAGCATTTCGCGAAAAATCGGGGAAACCGCTTCGGAAACCACAACCTGACGGCGTCGCGTCGCGCGAATCGCCAGCATCATCGCTTCAAACAAGGCTGTACCGCCATCATATAATGACGCATTCGATACCGGCATGCCGGTCAAACGGCAAATCATTGATTGATATTCGTAGATTGCCTGTAAAGTTCCCTGGGAGGCTTCCGGCTGGTAGGGGGTATAGGCCGTATAAAACTCGGAA
>CAZEXM010000124.1:0-7890 GCA_964515915.1 uncultured Victivallaceae bacterium | reverse complement strand
AGAAGTTAGATAATTATTTGTTACAAAAATAATCTTGACTAGACACTAGTACACTGTAAAATTTACAACTTCGTATTTTTTCACAAATTAATGTAGCACAACCGTCTCGGTTGTGAAGATACTCAAGCGAGACGCTTGAGCTACATTTTTTATATACAATGCGAACATTTAAGTTGTATAGTGTACTAGCATGCTGTCATGAATTAACTGTCTGTCGATTTTGACTTAAAAAACAAAAAAAGGAAACACGGCTGGAGACAGCCGTGGCTTCGCCTTAGATTTAAACCAATATAAACAGTGGAAAAAAACTTTCACACCTGAATTTTTACGATGTGTATAGGCTTTCGCCAAAAGTAAAATAAATTTGAGTTTAGCGACATTACTTTTAAAGCATCAATTCAGGAGTATTATCCATTAATTTTATGATAATGTCGGATGAAAAACCACGGTAAGCCAGAAAGCGGTAAGCTTTCTGCCGGCGCTTGTTGATGTCCGTTTCGTGAATTAAACCGCGTAATTTACCCTTGAGAGCCAGTTCGGCATTTTCCTGTTCGTCGTCGCCGAGATTATCCAGGGCTTTCTCAATATCGTTTTCGGAAAGGCCCTTGCCTTGAAGCTTCATTTTTATTTTGAAAAGACCCTTGCCCTGTCTGGATAATTCGTTGGCGTAATCGTTGGCGAACAGCTCGTCGTCTAAGAGACGCAGGCGTTGACATTCGGTGATAACGGTTTCTATGTCATGTTTGGAAAATTTTCTCTTATACAGCTTGTTCCGCAGTTCCTGCGTGCTGTGAGCGCGCCGGGAAAGCAAATCATAAGCTTTTTTCAATACTTCGTTATTTGGCATTAGACTCCTTGACTGATCTCCGGTAAAGTTTTTCTGCGGCTTTATGTTTATTTTGTGCGCGCAGGGATTCGCCAAAAAAATAGTAATATTTGACTTTTAAATTTCCCATGTCGTCGGGATTTATTTTACTGAACAACTGCTCGGCTTGTTCGGCTTTGCCGGTGAAAAAATAAGCCACTCCTAAATAGTAGCGGTACGCGGGCTTATTAGGGGATTTTCGAAATGCCGGCAATAATATCCTTGCCGCATCCTTGGGATGGTGGTTTTTAATTAAAGCTTTTGCAAAATTGATAATTGTCTCTTCAGTCTTTTTCTTTTGATAAGCCGCATAGAAATATGGCAGAGCGGAAGCGGATTTACCCGTTTTAAACTGCATTCCTTTGCCGTATGAAACAAAGTCGGTCGCGCGCAAAAAATTGTTCAGGGGAAGATTGATGTGCAGGACTATTGCCCAAAGCGCTAAAGGAATGAAGACTAAAAGGCGTTTTTGAGTATGCCATGTTTTCCACGCCGCGAAAAAGGGGTAGGGCGCGAGCATGCAGAATACCGGAATCATTACCAGTCGATAACGCGCCAGCGGAACAAACACACACAAAGGCAGCATGTAGGAAAAAATAAATACAAACAAAATACTTTCTTTACGCAAAACGCCTCCATTTGAAATCAACAAGATTAATGCGGTTGTCGCCAGGGGAAGCAATAAAAACGGACCAATGAGATATTGCAATGGAAATAATTTGTGTTTCAGGAAATAATAATTAACGTTATTTGGAATTTCCGACGCGGAAAAAATTGCCGGGGCTTTTCGAGCCATATTGACTATAAAACTACTTATTTTATCAATTTTTTGACTTGTTGCCGGGGTATTGCTACCGGGGATATTCATGCTTGCCGGGTTGCTAATACTGCCAAGCTTGATAATATAGCCTAGCGGAGCATGGACAGGCAGGAAGTAATTCCCATCAGTCAAACAGGCGTTAATTATCGAAATGGGAATGAATACCGTAAGAATTCCCAGCGCGAGGAAGCTTGTGCGAAGTAATATAGCTTTCTTGGCGCCCTTTAGTCTTTTAAATAAACAGGCGATAATCCAAAGCGATGCCAGAAAGCAAAACGCCAGCGCATTGATACGGCAAACGCAGGCGAGCGCTAAAAATATTCCGCAGATCCAGAGCGCCTTTGGTGAAAAATGTCGTTTATGGGCCCATAAAACCGCCGCCAGCGATAACAAAGCGAAAAATAACAGGATACTTTCCTTCAGTACCAGTACCTGATACATCAGGGCGGGGGCGTACAGGGCGGCAAGCAGGCCGGAAGCTGACGCCCAGTAAACTTTGCCCCAAATCCTGAGCGTGCACCAGGCGGCAAGCGGAGCGATAACAATTCCGCCAAGCAATTGAATAATAACGACGGCCTCGGGACAGGCCGCACCCCGGTTAAAAAATAAAACGGCAGTTAGAAGAGCTTTGTATAAAGCGATTGTACTCCTGCCTTCGTAAAGCCATCCGCCGCTCGCTAAAACTGTCTGCATATCGAGTCCGCTGATACTGCAGTACCAGCGCACAGGTGAATCCCACCAGTTAATCAATAATAAAATCCGGGCCAGCAAAGCAGTTACTGCCGGAATTACATAAATCAGTAAATAAGTTTTTGTTTTTAATTTCATTTCAAAGAAGTTTATTGAGCTCAGTATAGATTTGCTTAAATTCTTTTTTCTTATTTCGAGCTTTGGAGGAAAGCGTCTTCAGATATCCTTTAACAGCTCCAAAATACACTTTCATAGAGTTTGGCTGTTCAGCGTTTTTGAGGTAATTATTGGCGCTTGAGTAGTTGCCGCGGCACAGTTCCGCGCTGGCGGCAATCAGCCGGCTGTTATTGGACGGGTTTTTCAAATCCAGGGCGGCTAAACTCTTTTTGTACTTATTCTGGAGCAGGAACGCGGCGGCCAGTTTATCCCGATATTCTTTTTGCCCGGGTTTTAACTTATGCAGTTGTCCAAAATACCACGCGACGGAAACCCAGTCTTTATTACGTTCCGCTTCGCTGGCGGGGTTTTGGAGAAATTGAATCATTTCAGAATTGTCCGCCAACTTTTTAGCGAGTATTTCTTCGAGAAAGACATCCGGTTTAGCGCCGCAATTGCGTGCTTTCCGGTAAGATTTCGCGGCCGCGTCGAGAAGATCCGGATGGTATATCGCGAGAATTTGCGCGCGGGCCAGATAGGCCTGCGGAGTTTTGGGCGAGAGTTTTATCGCGACAGCCAGATTGTCTAAAGCCGCGGCGGATTGGCCCACGCCGGCCCGGGCTCTGGCATACTGGGTCAGCAATTTGTAATTTTCAGGCTCTTTTTTCGTTGCTTTTTGCAGGATCGCGCAGGCATTGCCGAATTTTTTCTGTTTAAGCAGTACTTGAGCGTAAATGGAAGCATTGTTGAGATTCCCGGGGGCGAATACGTAAGCTTTTTGCAGTAAATCAGCCGCTTCCTTTATCATATTGCGTTTAAACAAAATAGAACCGAGACGGCGGTTGACTTCAACATTGTTCGGTTTAGACGCGAGATATTTGCGGTAATTCCATATCGCGACATCGTCGGAATCATCTTTTTCCGCTTTTATGCCGTCCGCGAGGAGGGTTTTCAGGTTGACCGGCTGAGGAGTTGCCATTCGGGGAGTATATTTGCCCAGGGCCCGGCGGTCTTTTCTAACTTTTTGAGCCAGGGAGGTATTTTTACCGGCGCTGTTTCTAAGAATGTTTATGGTTTTGTTGGCGAGCTGCAGTTGTCCGCGCAGTTGAACTGCTTCATTTGAGACAATGCTCAACTTAATGTTTTCGTCGGACATTTCCTGATTTTGTTTTTGCAAAGCGAGAAGTTTTTCTTCGCTTTTTTTGATTTTGTCCTGATATTCTTTTTGTTTTTCAGCGAGAACCTTAGCGTTTTCTGTTTGAAGAAGTTTATATGATGCGCGCAGTTTAATGTTTTCCCGTTTCAATATTTGCCCGTTTTGGGTTTCCTGCGCCAGTAATCTTTCATTTACCCTGAGGCTTTTATTCGATTTTCTCAGTGAACTTAAAGTTATTTTCAGATTTTTATGTTTGTTTCTTATGGACTCCAATTCAAATTCCAGACTTTTACCGGCAACGGTTTTTTTGTCTATTTTTTTGTTTAACAGTCTTATTTGTTTATTCAGTGATATTATATTCTGCAAGTCCGAGTTTGACCGTGCAGCCAGTTTCTTTTTTGCCCATTCATATTTCTCACTGTAAGTTTTTACAAGGGCTTCAACTTTATGCAGTTTACCGCGCAGCATTTTTTCTTCTTTAGTGTTTTCGCTTTGGACAACGAGTAAATGGTCATAGCTTTTGCGCAATAACATATATTCTTTGTATATGGTTTCTTTTTGATTATTGATTTCCCGCAATGTTTTTTTAAGCTGGACTTCGGCGACGTTGCTTTCTCTAAGCAAAGAGTTCAACTGCTGTATTTCGCGAATATTTTTTTCATTCTGCTTTTTCGCGATTTTGTATTCTTTATTCACGAGCTGGTTTGTCTTGAGGATTTCCTGTTGTATCTCGCTCTGGTTACCGCTCTTTTTGCGCAGCTGTTCCATCCAGCCATCAAGTTTGGCTATTTCTTTATCTTTATCTTTCAAGTTTGCCGCAAGTTGTTTATTATAAGTTTCAAGGCTTTTGATTTTATTGGTATTTTTCAGGTTTTTTTGAATTTCCAGAGCGTTTAGCTGATTTGTTTTTTTGACCTTATACTGAAGATTCTCAATAGTGCTGCCGAGTTTCTGCAAGTCGGTTTTGGTTTTAGTTTTGTAACGATAGAGAATGGCCATTTCTTCGTTTAAATCTTTTTCTTTTTCCTTTTGAAGGTTCAGGCGTTGAGTGAGGAGGTTATTTTTGATTTTGATTTCAACGAGTTGATTCTGGAGGCGTTGTTTGCCCAGGTCCGGTTTATTTTTCTGTTTCTGCAGATAGGTAAATTTTTGCTGCAGGAGTTTGTATTCTTCGCTGAGGATTCTTTTTTCGCGCATCAAGTCCTCGATTTGCTCTGCGGTGTTTTTTTGTTGTTTGTTCCTTTGACGGAGTTCATTGAGCTCAATAAGGGCCGAAAAAAGTTTTTTCTTGTAATTAAGCAGTTCGGCTTTGGAGTTTTGCAGCTCGGCATTGATAGTTTTTGTCTGTTCAAAACTTCTGTCAGTTTTTTCACTTTCACTTGTGCCGAGTATAGCGTTCAATTTTTTTATTTCGCGCTGGCACATTTTTATGCGGCTGCCGATAATCTGCTGATTCCATTTGGGACGGGCTTTTTTCACGCTGAAGTAGCATTGGCGGGCTTTTTTGTAGAAAGCAAGGGCTTTTTTCTGTTCGCCTTTTTCCCTGCTGCGTTCTGCTTTTTCGAAATAGCTGAAGCCTTTGCGCCACGCTGCCCAGGGAGAGAACTCTTCTTCATCTCCATCATTACTATCATCGTATGCCGTCAGCACGGGGACCGCGACTGTCATAAAAAAACATGTAACAAGAATTACTGGTAAAAAATATTTTTTCATATATCAATTTCCGAATTAAGCATATTTTAATATAACCGTTTAAATGACGAAATCCAGAAATTTTTTTTCATATACGCAATTGATAGTCACGGTAATCAGATTATTTCCATAATCATCGTATTCAGATTCGAGTACTTTACCTTTAGCGTGGGCGAGAGCGATGAGCTCATGGCGGCGTGGAGGAATTTGCAATTTTAGAGTTTTACTGGTAATTTTTGTAAATTTAATCATCCGCATGAGTAAATCACCAATACCTTCGCCGGTCGCGGCTGAAATGAACACAGCATTCGGGAACAAGCCGCGGGCGCGGGCGGTAAAAACCGGGTCTTTCCGCAGGTCGATTTTATTGAAGGCAACGAGAATGTCTTTGTCATCGGCGCCGAGTTCTTTCAGAACGGACAGAGTTGTTTCCCAATGTTCTTCGACCTGTGGATTGCTTATATCCAGCACCAGCACGAGAAAATCCGCGATAACGGCTTCTTCGAGTGTCGATTTAAACGAGGCAATCAGATTATGGGGTAATTTTCGTATGAAGCCGACCGTGTCAGTCAATAAGATATCCTGGTTATTGGGTAGAGTTACTTTTCGGGTTGTCGGGTCGAGGGTTGCGAAAAGTTTATCTTCGACGAGGATATCCGAGTCGGCGAGATGGTTGAGCAGCGATGATTTGCCGGCATTAGTGTAACCAACGATAGCGGCGGTGGGGATATCGTGTCTTTTGCGGCCTTTGCGTTGAGTTTTGCGTTGCCGGGCGACTTCCTGCAATTCTCTAGTCAGCGTGGAGATGCGTTTTTGAACGAGTCTGCGGTCGACTTCGATTTGTTGTTCACCTTCGCCGCGGGTACCTTTGGCGCCGCCGCGCTGCCTGGAGAGATGAGTCCAGGCGTGGGTGAGACGGGGCAGGGAGTATTGCAGACGCGCGAGTTGCACTTGCAGTATGGCTTCGCGGGTGGACGCGCGCGAGGCGAAAATATCCAGAATGACTTCCTGCCGGTCGATAACGCAGAGTTTAGACAATTTTTCCCAGTTGCGCTGTTGTGACGGGGACAATTCGGAGTCAAAGATTATGCAGTCTCCATCAACTTCTTTAACGCGTTCAATAATTTCTTCGGCTTTACCGGAACCGACATAATAATGCGGCATTATTTTTTTCAGCGGAACGACGATTTTATCAACGACGCCGATATTCATATTTTCCACAAGTTCCTCAAGTTCCTCAAGGTGTTCTTTGCTTTCCAGGCTTTGTATGCCTTGTTCCTGTATTCCGATCAGGACGGCCTTTTCAACGAGTCTTCTGTTATCTCTTTCTGTGTCTATCATAATATGTATAATTTTACTGGTTTAATTTTAGTATTTCAAGCTTCGTAATGTATTGCCTCAAATTGACTTCCACAAACCAAAAGGAAGATGATTTACAAATCTTTCCATGAATTATTATTTTTTCAGGTTGATTTACTCATTTCCGGATGTAATTTTTATGCAGTCCTCCAGCGCGGGTGGCGAAATTGGCAGACGCGCCAGATTTAGGATCTGGTGTCTTACGACGTGAGGGTTCGAGTCCCTCCTCGCGCACCATCTACTTTTACCCTCAAAATTAAGCTTTTGTGGGCTTTTTGGCTTTTTACCAATGAATACTAATATACACTCATATATAGCAATATACAAGTCAAAAGACCCCCAAAACGTCCCCCTCTTAAAAATCACCCTTTTATAAATTGAAAAACTTCAAATGTCAATAACATCGTTTCAAATGAAATTTTATTTTCCTGTAGAAAAGCAAAGCTAATAAGAAATTACCGTATAGAGAAAGAGATCTTTAAGAGAAAAAGAGAAAACTATAAGAGGAGCGGCTATATTGAGGGTAAATACTCGTTTAAAGTTCACGTCTCACTCGTTCAAAGTTCACGCTTCTAAAAACTGTTGATTTTGAGCTTAAAAATGCTAATTTAGAAGTAAAAATGTAATATTATTGAATTTTTACTCGTTCAAAGTTCACGTCTCACTCAATCAAGGTTCACGAGTGCTCGATCAAAGTTCACGCTTTTTGATTTTTGGGCTCGAAAAATGACATGTTTTAAATATTTTGAGTCTTTAAATAACGAAGGATTTCTTGTGAATTTGCGCTTCACTCGTTCAAAGTTCACGCTTTTAATACAGGGGGAGTTCACCTAATAATTCACTTCTGACAAGTGTTATGAGATACGCGATAGGGCTTTTGATAGGTTTAACAGAATTGCTGTATATACTGCTTAGTATCCGACCTTTTACGTCAGCACAAAGCTCGTTAAATTTATCTTTTCCCAGGAGAGCTTTGCTTTGTTCTAAAAATATTCTGCTCTGTTCTATATTTATTTCTGCTTCCTGAAGCGTTTCTGTTTGATACATATCTAATGAAACTATATTTTTCACCAGTTCATCAAATTTGTCAGATGTACTGTAAGCGTCATACCTGGCACATCTTTTTTGTGGACGAATGTAGTGATATATTGT
>CAZEXM010000123.1:0-7984 GCA_964515915.1 uncultured Victivallaceae bacterium | reverse complement strand
AAAAACAACAACCTTTAAATAAAAATAAAACATCATTTATTTATTAACAGATACTTAGGTGAAATACAAAGTTTACGCCAGTTGTCCGCGGCGGTAGGATTCAACTTCCCAGTTTTCGATAAAATCGCGGGAGGCGGCATCGAGATAATTGATGCCTCCGAAAGCTTCGGCGAGCTGTTTTATCAAAGCTCCGTCTTCAGCCAGTTCCAAAGCCAGGTATGCTCCTGCTAAATCTGGCCCTATGGAATAAACCAGCCCGGGAGTTTCAAGGATTTTAGGATAATAGCCGTGCGCCTGCCTGAAAGCCGATATTGACTGTTCTGAAATAGCGCCTTTGTGGACAAAAGATTTCATGTAAACAATATGGTCCGGGGAAACCGGCCCGTCCGCGGCGGCAAAGCTTTTAGTGCAGATCAGCGCCTGCATCTCAGCAGCGGGAAAAGCTTTCTTAAAAACTTCCGTGTCCCGGGGATTGAGATCCATATTATGCTTATTTAAAGTCAGGGAAATACCGGCTCCGGCATACTCTTTTTTTAGTTTCGTGAATATATCAGCATAAATTTCCTCAATTTTTTCCGGCGTATCCCCGGCAACGAAAACTCCATGGTTTTTCAGGAAAAGTACTTCCGGCTGTTTGCCGAATTGTTTTTTATATTCAGCGACTTCACCACGGACAAGCTGATAAAGCGTGATGCCCGGATCAATATAGCCCGTCCATAAAGCGTCGGGAAAAAGCTTTTCGCAAAGCGCTTTGCCGTTTTCGGCGCAAGTCATGCCGTTAACCAGGGCGGGATGCGTATGCATAAGGTAAACGCTGTCAAAAAGATTATGCAGCGGCGTTTCGACAGACGGGCGTCCCGCTGAACCCGGCTTTACCGCCGCCGCCATGACAGCTTTAGCCAGGGCTTCGCGTTTTTGTACGTCGCCGCTAAGTGAAATTTCGTCCATGCGCCTGATTTCAGCGCGTTCCAAAGCGACAAATTTATCCGCAGTAAGCGTTCTCATGGTCAAACCGGATGGCTTCATCCAGATTGTATCCCGGGTTTTGGCTGACGAATTGCCGCCGCCGCCCCGGACATAGTCGACATTGCCGAATTTACGAGTTAATTCAGTTAAATTTCCCAATAAAGAATCCATTCTTTCAATCCCGTTTACTTAAAACATTTTTTTCATATTTTTCGACTTCGCCAAGCCATTCCAGCCCAACCGGAACGCCTTGCTGAGCACAATAGTAATCCCATACCGCGCCCGCCGGGAGGAATTTCTGTTCCTCAAGCATCGCCAGCCGGGCGGTGTAATTACCTTCATTTTCCAAAGCTTTGAGCTGTTCCGACGGTTCCAGCAAAGCCACGCACAAAGCTTTAAGCATATTTCTGCCGCCGATGACCCAGGCGGCGATGCGGTTGATTGAGGCATCAAAAAAGTCCAAAGCGATATGGACTCTATCCTGGAATTTATTGCGGATGATTTCCTGGGCGATGGCGAGTAATTCCTCGTTGTAAGTTACGACATGGTCGCTGTCCCATCTGACCGGGCGGCTGACATGCAGGAGAATTTCATCGGCAAACTGCAGGACGGAAGAAATTTTATCCGAAACCAGCTCGGCGGGATGGAAATGCCCGGTGTCAAGGCAAAGCAGAAGGCCGTTTTTCAGGGCATATCCCATATAGAATTCATGCGAGCCGACCACACAGCTTTCCGAACCGATACCGAATAATTTGCTTTCAACGGCATCGAGATGATATTTTGGATTGATTTTTTCGGCGCACATTTCGTCAAGCGAAGCTTTGAGCCGGGCGCGGGCGCCGTTGCGGTCAACCGGGACGTCTTTAAAGCCGTCCGGTATCCAGATATTCATCACGCAGGGGGAAGCCAGTTCCCTGCCAATATATTCGCTGATTCTGCGGCAGGCTTTGCCGTGCGCGATCCAGAAGTTCCGGATTTTATCATCATTGCTGCTGAGCGTGAAACCGCTGTCGGCTTTGGAATGGGCGAAAAATGTCGGATTGAAATCCATGCCCATAGCTCTGGCTTTAGCCCACTCGACCCAATTTTTGACATGTTCGGGCTTGATTTGGTCGCGGTCTATAAATTTCCCGCCGGTTTCCACATAACTGGCATGGAGATTTAAACGATGCGTACCGGGAATCAGGGATAAAGCTTCATCAAGGTCGGCACGCAATTCTCCGGGAGTACGGGCGCGTCCGGGATAATTGCCGGTTGCCATAATTCCACCCCCGCCAGTGCCATCCGCGGCGACTTCAAAACCACCGACATCATCGCCCTGCCAGCAATGAATTGAAATTGGAATTTTCTTCAGTTGTTCCAGTACGGCATCGGTATCCATACCGATAGTTCCATAGCGTTTTTTTGCCAGTTGATAAGCGTCCTGAATGGATTTTTTCATTTTTGCCCCCTGATTTGCCGGAAGGCCCACCAGGCATTATCCCAGCGGTCCCGGTTATTTGGAATATAAGTTTTTATTGCAAAAGAATCAGCTATTATTTTTCTCGCCGCAGACAAATCTTTGATATGTCCCAGCGCGATAGCCTGGACAATAAGGTTTCCGGCCGCGCTGCCTTCACAAGGCCCGGCAAACACCGGCAGCCCGGTCGCGTCAGCAGTAATCCGGCAAAGCAGTTCGTCCCGGCAGCCGCCGCCGGTAATATGGATTCTGTTGATTTCCTGATCCTGAATCTCCCTTAACTGCTCCAAAGTTTCTTTGTAGAGAAAACCAAGTCCTTCCAGGGCGCAGCGCACATAGGCGCCGTCACTTTGCGGAGTTTTTTGTCCGGTCGCCCGGCAGTAACGGTCAATGGCGGCAATCATGCAGTCCGGATTAAGGAAACTTGCGTCGTTGGCGTCAATGAAGACGTCAAAAGCTTTAGCTTCCCGTGCCGTATTTTCTAAATCATTATAGGAATAATCCTTTGCAAAACTATTTTTAAGCCCGCGGATAATCCATAACCCCATGATATTTTTTAACAGGCGGAAAGTCCCGAAAACACCGCCTTCATTGGTAAAGTTGTATTCCAATGCCGAATCCGAACACAGCGCCGCTTCCGTTTCGATTCCCATGAGCGACCAGGTGCCGGAACTTATATAGGCCCAGTCTTTGTTTTCGGCTGGAACCGCGGCCACCGCCGAAGCGGTGTCATGGGTCGCGGGCAGAATCAGCGGAATGTCCGGCAGGCCCGTCGCGTCCTGAACAGTGTCAAGCAGCGGCCCCAGAACTGTCCCCGGCAAAAGCGGTTTTTCGAAAATATTTTTATCTATTTTCAGGATATTGAGCAGATCAGCGTCCCAGTCATTGCTTTTGCTGTTCAGCATCTGGGTGCTTGTCGCGTTGGAGTACTCGTTGGCTTTAATACCGGTTAAACGGTAATTCAGATAATCGGGAATCATTAAAAAACGCCTGGCGGCATTCAGATCACCATTCTGCCGCGCCGCCCACAACTGGTAAAGCGTGTTGAACTGCAAAAATTGAATACCGGTTTTAGCGTAAATTTCATTTTCAGGCAGTAAAGCAAAGAATTTTTCCATTAGGCCGTCAGTCCGGGAATCACGATAAGCGACAACCGGACAGGCAATCGCGTCGTTTTCGTCAAGCAGAACGTAATCGCATCCCCAGGTATCAATGCCGATGGAAGCCGGCGGAGTGGGCATTTGCCGCGCGGATATTTTCAAGCCCTTGATGATTTCGGCGAAAAGCCCTTCCACATCCCAGTAAAAATGTCCATTGCCGGAGAGCATATTATTGCTGAAACGGAAGCTTTCATTCAAAACAAGAACAGAACCGTCAAAGCTTCCGTGAATAATTCTACCGCTCCCGGCGCCTATGTCTATGGCTAAATAATTATACATATAAAACCACGCTTCAGTTATTTATGCTTTTTATCATATCTTATGACTTTACAAGAAAAAATTTAAAAATCCTTGATTTTTTCGACAAAAACCAGCATATTAACGACAAATTCTATAAATTGAGCTTGCTTTTATGCTGACAAACTTAACCATAGACAACTTTGTCCCGGTAAAGGATTTTTCGATAGCGCTTGCGCGCCGGGACCCGCAGCCGGAATTTCCCCGGCACAGCCATGAATTTTCAGAGTTGCTGATAATTACCAAGGGACATGGCACACAGGTCATTGATGATCTGGTGTTTCCGGTTTCGGTAGGAGATGTCTTTGTGATCAGCGGCAAACATGAACATGAATTTATCAACATGGAACATCTCGCTCTGGTAAATGTGATGTTTAATCCCGCGATTCCCGCGTTAAACAGTTTGGACACAAGCGATTTGCCCGGTTTTAGATCATTGTGTTTTCTGGAACCCAAGCACCGGAAGACCCATAAATTTAAAAGCAGATTGCAGTTATCCGGCGAAGATTTGAAAAAGGCTGAACACCTGGTGGACGAATTGGAACGCGAATTACTTGCGACAATGCCCGGCTTCAAGGCTATCGCCACCGCTTTGCTGGTGGAACTGCTTATCCATTTATCACGCTGCTACGGCCAGAGCAAAAAACCTGAAGCCCTTTCGCTTTTGCGTATAGCGGACGCGATAAATTATTTGGAACGGCATTACGCGGAACAAATCAATTTCACCAAACTCGCGCAATCGGCGGGGATGTCGCCGCGGAGTTTTCAACGGGCTTTTCTTCTGTCAACGGGTACTTCAGCGAGAAACTATCTGATTACGACACGCCTGAAGCACGCCGCGGAATTTCTTAAGTATCATAATTATTCCGTTTCCGAAAGTGCTTACAAAGCAGGTTTTAAAGACAGTAATTATTTTACCCGTATTTTTAAAAAATATATGAAAGTATCCCCTAAACATTTCCGCTCAAAAAAATAAACACTTTTTTTGCCAAAGCTTAAATGGCAAATTAACGACTATAAAATTCAAACTATTATTTTTGTTGAAGAGCTTGCAAAAGCTAAGCCATAATGCTATCTTTATAAGTAAGGTGTGAGAATCGCTGATTGACACTAACTGCGTTGTTGTTATTGAAACGGTATTTTTAAATTATTATTGGAGATGTTCTTAAAAATGGGCGACAAAATTCCTATAGAATATATTATCACACTCATAATAGGCTGTGCCTTAACCTGGTTGATTTTTATTCTGGCTCTCGCGAAATTTTCGAAGCTTTGTTCACAATTTACAAAATTCCGCAAAGCAGCGGAAACCGACCTTACCGGTATAGGCACAAATCTCCGTAAAATCCAACTTTCTTTTCAGGAAATGAACGTCGAACAACGCCGCACTAATAAATTGCTGATTGAATTGATCGAAGCGCAAAAGGACGCCAACCCCCTCAGCGGGCTTGAATACGAGTTGGTTGAAGAGGAAGAAATTATCCCCGGCTAAGCAAGTTCCGCAGAGACAAAACGATCCCGGCGGGAATAATCCTGAATTGTCAGGATATTTTTAAATTTTCCGACAGCCCTTAATGCATTATGGATATTTTGTGTTTGCGTCATACCCGTTTCAAAGATTATAAAGCCCCCGGGATTCAGATGTTCCGGGGCTTTTTTTATACACTTATAAATCAACTCCAAACCATCCTCAGGTGCGCTAAGCGCAAGTTCAGGCTCAAAATCCCTGACCTCCGGCATAAGAGTGAGATATTCTGATTCGCCGACGTAAGGCAAATTGGCGGCGATGCAGTCAAAACGCCGCTTCTCAAGACTGGCGAATAAATCACTCTGGAAAAAGGCAACCTTGTCCAATTGATATTTGTTACGGTTGCTTTTGGCAACACGCAAAGCAGGCTCGCTAATGTCAACACCGCAAATACACAAATCTTCGCGCTCAAAAGCCAGGGCCAGGGCAATCGCCCCGCTGCCTGTGCCCAAATCCAGAACCTTTGCCCCGTGAGGAGCTATTTTGCAAAGACGCTCCACCAGCAGTTCCGTTTCCGGACGCGGAATAAGCACAGCCGGATTGACTAATAGATCAAGATTCATGAAATAAGCATGCCCTGAAATATACTGTAAGGGCTCACGTTTTTCGCGCCGCCGAACAATATTTTCGAGCGAATTAAGAATTGTTTGCGACAGCCGGTCATTGCTGCGGGAGAACAGTTCGGAACGAGAGCATTCCGCCAGCCCGGCGAGAATCAATTCGCTTTCAGCGCGGGCTCCTTCAATACCGGCGGCTTCGAGACGGATTGTAGTTTCTTTAAGGGCTTGAAGATAAGAAGTACACATAATTTATGAACTGGCTTCACGAACAATATCGCTAAATTCTTCTCCCGAAACTTCTGAAAGATGTTTGCCTTTTTCAGCAAGTTTTTCGTTCACCTTAACAGCCGTTTCAAGCATCTGTTCGTGGGTTTCTTCAGAACCGCCGACCAAATAAAAATTATCCCCTTTGGTAAGACGTTTGTGTTCGTCTTTATTGTCGAGGCCGATTCCCATCATCACCACCGGCTGCCTGTCTGAAGATTTGCGATGAAAAACCATGTTTTATGCCTGTCATCCTTAAATTTAATTAAAATTTCAGTTACTTTATTCTCTTAATATACTCTCCCGTCAATTATTTTAAAAGTCCCGTCCCGCCGTAAAAACAGTAAATTTTTAAAAATAATCCGTAAAAAGTGGATTTTTCAAAAAAAAAGGCTATATATATTACCTGGTTCAGTATAGCATAAATCATAATTCAAACATAAATTTTACCGGAAAACTCTATGAAAGATATTCAAAACTCTACTGGTTCCATGGGCGGTTTAACCCCGTCAGCGACGCTCGCGATTACCGCGGCGGCTAAAGCTCTCAAAGCACAAGGCGTTGACGTATGCAGTTTATCCGCCGGCGAACCTGACTTTGACACGCCGGAAATTATCAAACAAGCCGCGATCAAGGCCCTCAAGGAAGGCAAGACCGGATATACTCCGGCCAGCGGGCTTCTCGAACTGAAACAAGCGGTTGCCAAAAAATTTACAAAAGAAAACAAAATTAAAACGACGCCCGCGCAAATAATTATCGCCCCCGGCGCGAAATTTTCTGTTTTCAGTACTATCGCGGCGCTTTGCGGTCCTGGTGATGAAGTTATTCTCCCTGCTCCTTTCTGGCTGAGCTACGGGGAAATGGTCAAGGCTGCCGGTGCGAAATGCGTTATTATCCAAACTAAAGCGGAAAACAATTACGAACTCCTTCCTGCTGAATTAGAAGCGGCGGTAACTGAAAATACTCGTTTACTGGTTTTGACAAGCCCGTCAAATCCAACCGGCGCGGTTTATCGCAAAACAACTCTCGAAAGCATCGCGGCTGTCGCGGTTGCCAAAAACTTCATGGTTTTATCCGATGAAATTTACGAAAAATTAGTTTACGATGCTGACAAACCGCACATAAGCATAGCATCTTTGAATGATGAAATTAATGATTTAACCATCACTGTCAACGGCCTCAGCAAAGCTTACGCGATGACTGGATGGCGCCTGGGTTATTTAAGCGCTCCCTTGTGGCTCGCCAAAAAAATCGGCGCGTTCCAAAGTCATTCCACTTCAAACCCGACTACTTTCGCGCAATACGCCGCCATCACCGCATTGGAAGAAGCGGATGCGGAAGTTGAAAAAATGCGTCGAGCCTTTTCGCTTCGTCGTGATTTAATTTATTCATTAGTTTGTGCTATTCCGGGTGTAACTTGTGTTCGCCCGCAGGGAGCTTTTTATTTATTTTGCGATATTTCATCTTTTGGTTTGACCAGTAATGATTTCTGCTCCAGACTTCTGGAAGAAAAGAAAGTCGCCGCTATTCCATGCGAAGCTTTCGCGGCTCCGGGCAAAATCAGATTGTCTTACGCGTGCAGTGAAGATAATATAAAGGAAGCGGTCGCACGGCTGAAAGTTTTTTGCGCAGCTCTTTAAAAAAGGCGAACATCGCCCTCGCTATTTTAAAAAAAATATTAAAAGGTAAAATATGGTTAATGTCCCATTTTCTGTGAACGGGACGTGTTGTTTGACATAGATGCATCTGT
>CAZEXM010000122.1:0-8127 GCA_964515915.1 uncultured Victivallaceae bacterium | reverse complement strand
TCCCTAGAGGCGCAACGAGCAAGCTGGGATTTTATGTCACAAAGTGCAGAAGATGTTGAAATAATAAAGCAGTTTCGAAGTGTCGCGCGATTATTCTATGCTGATGCTCCCGGACGATTGCGGGACAACTTTATGAAACAATAACAGTATTAATTTAAAAGACCTAATTTGTTGATAGACAAGACCTTATCTGTTATGAAAACCTTTTTGAAATAAAAAAACGTCATTTTATGCGAAAAAAACTTGCATTTACCACTTTTTTTTGCTAAATTAAAGATGTCAGGTAGTGTTTAAAAGAACTTTCTTTTTAGGCATGAAGTCGTTAAAAATAAGCAAAATCTCTATCAAGGAGAAACAAAATGAAAAGTATCCGTAAGTTCACTCTTATCGAACTCCTCGTCGTGATCGCGATCATCGCAATCCTGGCAGGAATGCTTTTACCGGCCCTGAATCAGGCTCGTGAAAAAGCTCGCCGCATTTCCTGTACTTCCAACCTGAAACAAATCGGCCTGTCCCTCAAGCAGTATGCAATGGATTACGCTGACAGCTTCCCCGATCCGGCTACCACAACTGGTTTTGAAAAATTGCGTACTAGTGACTATTTGACTGATTACGGCGTATACAACTGTCCTTCTAGTGTTACCACAAAAGGTGTGTCTGGTGATGCAATAACTATGAATGATATCTCTTCAGGAAATTGTGTTACTGACTATGCTATAGCCTATGGCATGATGGAAGGTTCTTCAGATCGTTTTGGTAATGCCGATTCAGCTATTTGCGCAGACCGCTTAGGTAAAGGCGATGCCGTTTCTGCTGCCCCGTGGTTTACAGACGATAATGCTAATCACAATGCTAATGTAGCTAACCATTCTGACTATGGCAACCTCCTGTTCCTTGACGGACATGTGAAAGGTTTCCCGACAGACAAATGGTACTCTAAAGCGAATACTGGTTCTTCGGCTATGGATACTAATGGTCGTGCCAGCAGCTAAGAATTAGAACATCTTAGTCTATTCAATAAGGAGGCTTCGGCCTCCTTTTTTATTGATAGGGAGTAAAGAGTTTGAAAGAGACGGTTCTTAAAAAAAACAACTGGCAGGTACCGTGCTTTTATATTTGTGTATTATTATTTTACCCGGTAGTATGGATACGCCTGTTTACGGGACGCGTGCCTTACTGGAATGAACTGCGTTTTTTTACCCCCGGCCTGATCGCTTTATTATGCTGCGCTTTGCTTTTGTTTAATGCAAAAGCTTTATTTTCTTTTTTTTCCCGCCGTGCCGCCCGGATGGCCGGCATGGCATTCGGTTTTATTCTGCTTGTCGCGTTCATTCAATTAATTACCTGCTATGATGGCCGGATAAATTATCTGTGGAGCTCTGTTTACTGGATCGCTATTCCTTTGTTTTGCGCCGTAAATCGACGGGAAGTTGAAAAATACCTGCCTTTTTTCATGATTCTTTTGGGATTGGCTACTGTAATTCAATCATTTCATGGCATTCGCCTTGACAATCAATGCTATGGCATACCCGGCAACTGGAACTGGAATGCCAGTTTATTAGCGGTGACGCTTCCGTTTATCTGCCTGGGGATTTATCGTTGTTTCCATAAATATGATAAATTCTCACCATGGTTAATTACATTTTTCGTACTTGGCGTCGTTGCGCTGATACTGTATTGTGAATCCAAAGCCGCTGTTCTGGCCTTGATAACAGCTTGCGGCAGTGTGGCGGTATTGCGCTACTGGCGGAAAATGTCCCGGGTTTACTGGCTCAGAACTGGAATACTCCTCGCCATATGCGCTATGATTTTATTGCAAATATTCAAAGAACAGTTGTTTGTTATTCTCAGGGAAGACCAGCGTTTTCTATTATGGAGCGGAGCGCTTGATTTAATTAAGGAAAATTTATGGTTTGGTTGCGGGCCCGGACTTTTTGAATCCGCATATGCTCATCATATTCCCGCGGATTATTATTTTGGAAGACTTGTTTCGATTCGCCACCCTCATGCTCATAATCATTTGCTGCAGTTTGCCGCGACAATGGGGATTCCCGCTTTGCTTGCCTGGTGCAGCGTTATTGTTTATTTTGTAATCAAAAATTTACGGCAGGCGGCGGGGCCGGGAAACTGGTATCTCAAGCTGTATCTGTTCATCTTTATTTTATTACTCACCCATTCAATGTTCGACAACGTTGTTCTCAGTTGGCCCCTGGGCTGTATTTTCCTGATAATTTTCGGGATTTTACTGGGACGCGCGGTTGAGGGCGCAGAGCAAAAAAAAATTAAACCGCATAAACCCACATTAATACTCAACTGCATAGCGGCGGCCTGCTGCGCGATTGCTTTACTGAATTATTTGAGTTTGAATCTACTGAGTTCCCGACATTACCGTAATGCCCGGCTGATGTTGGATAAAGGCAATATCAAATCAGCTTTCACTGAAACCGTGCAAAGCATCGCCTACAAAGCAAATCCGCAAAATACATATTTAGCGGCGAAAATATATTTATATGATTTCAAGAATCCGCGAAAATGTTTAGAATATCTTGATTTACTGGCTGCTTTGGGATTTGAAAATTATGAGCACAATAATCTGCTTCGGGCAAAGGCTTTGGCCGCCGGTGGTAAATTATCTGAAGCTTTACTTTATTTTGCTCAGGAACAGCAGAATTTCCCTTTGTCCTGCGTAAATTTGTATTATTATCACCTTATATTAAATAAATTGGGAAAAAAACAGCAGGCAAAAGCTATTGACAAATATTTAAAATATTTACTAAAGCTGAAAGGTTTTACAAAAGACACGCTTCCTGTTTTACTGAAAGACCCGTCTAAGGATTTAAGATTCAAAACCATGGTGAAATAATGCGGCTTTTTCTCGACAACATGTATCACGGCGTATTTTTCAGTTTATTTGTACTCTGCTTATTTGTGTCCGCGTCTTACGGGGCGGGGTATTTATTTAATCGTTACGTCTTGAAAATTCGTTTTCGGCGAACTTTTGCGGAATTGATTATTGATTTTACGCTTGGCCTTAATTTATTAGCTTTAATTACGCTGGCGATGGGAGTGTTGAAGTTATTGAACCCGGTAAGTATCTGGATATTATTAGGAATTCCGGCTTTGGCGGGGGGATGTTTGAGTATTGGGCCGTTAGCGAGAGCCAAACTGATTTTTTTCCGTAAAAACATTTTTTTCAGTATTTTTTTAATTGGAGTTGCGGTTTTTACTCTGGGGTCGGCTTTGTGTTTTCCCTATATCTGGGATGAATTAACTTATCATATAGCCTTGCCGTTCCGGTGGATTGCCGCTGATTCTTTAGCGGTTTTCGCGGACAATGCTTTTTCCGGTTTTCCGGACTTGCCGCAATTACTGTTTCGTTTGGGCTGTCAAAACGGCGGGATTTTATTTCCACGGCTTTTGGTTTGGGTAACTTATCTGTCTTTGTTCACAGCGATATATATCTACTTCAAAGCCTGTGCGAATCGTTTTGTGGTTTTATTCATGACTTTTATGTTTGTTGCCAGTCCGCTGGTAATCAGCATGATGCGTTCCACCTACGTGGAAGCGTTCATCATGTTGAATATGATTACGGCTTTGCTGGTGCTTCGGGAAACGGGAAATTCATGGAAAACGGTTTTTCTGTGTGGACTTCTTGCCGGTGGAATCGTTGCGACAAAACTTACCGGCCTCGGAGTTGCGGCAATAATTTTCATCTTTTTATGGTCCAAATATCAAAAAAGCTTTGCCGGCAGGCGCAGTTCTTTATTATTGTATTTTGCTTTGGGCGGAGTGTGTATGGCTTTGCCGTTTTATTTACGTCCCTGGCTGCTGACCGGCAATCCCTTTTATCCGTTTTTAGCTTCATGGTTCGGCGGAAGCGAAGCGGAAATTCTAGTTGCCGGGTATCATTATGCAGCGGGAAACGCGCATTTCGGTCTGCGTAATATTCTGGGCTTTTTTACTGTATTTATTCTTATCGCCTTCGATGATAAGTCCTTTGACGGATTAATCCTGGGCTGGGCATTTATCGCGTTCGTGCTTTTGGGTGTGTGGTGGCTGCGAAACCTGCGCGGTGAAGGAAAACCGGCTTGGCGGACAAAAATTTATTTACCCATAGCGACTCTTTTTTATTATGTTTTCTGGTTTATGACTTCTCAACAGACGCGTTTTCTGCAGCCGCTGTTATTTCTGGTTTTATTAGCGGCGATTCATGGAATTCGACGGTTTGAGCTGAAATGGCAGAAGAATATTATTATTATTTTAGTGCTGATTTGGGCCGGATGTTTTTTGTATCCGCCTGTAAAGGGATATTCCATCGGCAGTTCCAATTGGATGGCAGTACGGCATTTTAACATCGCATGGCGCAATCTGCGGCATTTTCCGAAACATTCTATGGAGTTTTTAAAGAGCGCTGTGCGCGATCCCGGATATATTGAAGCCATGAGCGCGCTTGCCGGTAAAACGCCTCCTGATTCCCGGGTAATGCTTATTTTTGAACGCCGCGGCCTGTACTGTCCGCGTCCCCATGTTATCGGGACTCCTTATCTTCAGGCAAAGTACAATACCCCGTCGCCGTCCACTCCTGAGCTTCTGTATAATTCCCTGCGCAAAGAGAATATTCAATATATAATCTTAGGTGGTTCGAATAGAAATCCTGATGAGTTGGGCGGAAAGTACCTCAAAAAGAAAGAGCAGTTTATGAATCATATAAATTATTTGGTGCGCGACAAAAAGTTGAGCGTAATTTGGGGACAGGGCAATTATTTTTTGTGCCGGGTGAGATAATTGCAAAAGTCTCCACGGCAGTTTTGCAGCAGATTATCCATAAATCCGACAGGCTGCTCGGGTATTATAGAGTTTTGACTTCAGGGATACTGTTTTCAATTTTTACTCCAAAAAAAATCTTTTTTTTTAGTTTTTCCCTTGCAAACTTCTGATAAAGGAGTATGTTTATCGCTCACTCAAAAACAGTGGGGGCGTAGCTCAATTGGTTAGAGTACCAGACTGTCGATCTGGTTGTTGCGGGTTCGAGTCCCGTCGCTCCCGCCACTTTTTTGCCTTAATTTAATGTTTTTTTGACCTCTTCAGGTGAAAGATATTTCCATTGACCGCTTTTTAATATCTCAGGTCTCGACACCAAAATATATACATTGTCCTTGACATTGAACAGGCACGCACTACATTTATTAATTATGAAAAAATCACTGGAACATTTGCCTGAACATAAAAGAAACGAACTGGACAGGGTTGTTTCTATCATCCGCGAAAGGTGCGATGACACTGAAATGATTATTCTTTTCGGTTCTCACGCCCGTGGAAATTATAGGGAAGAAGAGGATTTAGCCTCTGACCGCAAGTCCGGCGCCGTCTCTGATTATGATATTCTGGTGATTTGCCGTCATAATTCAACCGCCGTTCACACCCGCCTCTGGAACAGTATTTCTAAATGCTGTAACGGCCTTGATCCGAACGTCCCTTTCCGCATTATCGTCCACGACATCAAGTACATCAAAAAACGGCTCAAGGAAATCCATTTCTTTTTCAGTGATATTGTCAAAGAAGGCTGCCTGCTCTATACCTCAGGCAAATACGAACTCAACATTGGCAAGAAACTCTCCCCTGAACAGCAATTCAAAGTTGCAAAGAAACATTTTGAGCATTGGTTTGAAAAAGCTAATGATTTTATATTTGGTTTTAACAAATTTTTTGAAACAAAAAGGTACAAAACGGCTGCTTTCCAGCTTCATCAAGCAGCCGAATCAGCTTACAAGGCTCTTCTTCTGGTTTTTACTAATTACATTCCCCGCAACCATTTCCTGCTTGCCGTGGACGGTCAAATTCGCGAAGTTCTTCCCGGAATGGAAGATATTTTTCCATGTGAAACGGAAGCGGACAAAGAACTTTTCGAGCTCTTTGACTATGCCTATATCGGCGCCCGTTACGACCCGGATTTTGAAATCTCCAAAAAAGACCTGGATTATTTATCGGGCCGGGTCAGACTATTGCTCGAACTGACGGAAAAACTCTGCACCGAAAAAATCGAAAACTTCAGAGAAAGTTGTACATAAGTGAAGTATTTATACCGAATTGCTATTTTGCTACTTATAAGGATAGCAAAAAGATAGGGCGGGAATTTGCTTGTTTTAATATCTCATGCATCAGGCTTTGGCAGGTCAAGAAAAGAATGCGAATGGGAGCAAGACATAAGAAAATTTTGAATAAATATTAATTGGGACTTGACAACGACCTTCTCATGGAAGCTTAAGCGTCCCGCTTGAGAATATTCACAACCGGGACGGTTGTGCTACATTAATATGCAAAAACACGGCAGGGGATAGCCGTGGCTTCATCGCAAACGTAAAAATTTTGGATTAAACTCCCGAGTTGACGCGTATGCCTGCCAGAGAAGGGAAATAAGAATGCCGGTCCAGCGACCAGCGCTCCCAGCTTTTTTAATTCGTAATTCGTATTTCGTAGCACGTAGCACGTAGCACGTAACACGTAACACGTAACTCACAACTATTTCAATGTTTTTTTGATGTCTTC
Source organism: uncultured Victivallaceae bacterium (assembly GCA_964515915.1). GTDB lineage: Bacteria > Verrucomicrobiota > Lentisphaeria > Victivallales > Victivallaceae > JAHOYW01. The sequence goes on along the minus strand of CAZEXM010000122.1, from coordinate 1,581 downwards.
GGGAGTAAGATATTTCCATTGGCCGCTTTTTAATGTTCCAAGTTTCAATGAACCTAATGAAATTCGTTTGAGCGCTTCGATTTTTGTCCCCGCGAACCTGGCCATACGGCGGATTTCCCGTTTCCTGCCTTCGTTCAAAATAAATAAATAGCGGCAATCTCCTTCTCTTATAATTTTTTCGGGCCGCAGAAATTCGCCGCCGTCATGAATACCGGCACGTAATTTATCCAATACTGCATTACTTATTTCCGAATTGGTTTTGACCTGATAACTTTTCAGGACTTCGTATTTCGGGTGCATGATTTTTTCGACGTAATCCCCGTCATTGCTAAAAATCAGCAATCCTTCGCTGTCCTTGTCGAGACGCCCGGCGGAAAAAAGCCGGACACGCGCCTGTCCGGGGGGCAGTTTTATCAAATCGACAGCTTTCCGGGACGCGTGCGGGTCATCATTAGTACAAATGTAAGCGCGCGGTTTATTCAACATTATATATACCTTTGCCGGACAAAGGACTTGTTCCCCGGCAAATGTTACGCTGTCCTGAGACGAAATTTTGAAACCCGGTTCTTTGACGAGCTGATGATTCACCCGCACTTTGCCCTGCTTTATCAAGTCGCAGCTTTTACGTCGCGAAGCAATTCCGCAGACACTTAAATATTTAGATAAGCTGCTTTTCCCGTTCTTTTCCATGAAATTTCTCTTTTTTTATAAAACTTTACTGTACAATGTAACATAAAAGCGTTAGTTTACGACTCATATAAAAGTAAAATATAAAAAAGCACTTGCGCTTATTAATTTCTATGGCATTTGACTCTGTTGGAAAACTATATATAGTATCCACACCGATTGGTAATTTAAATGATATTACTTATCGGGCGCTGGAAACTTTGCGGTCGGTCGATTTGATTGCCGCGGAGGATACGCGCCATACTCGTAAATTATTAGCGCACTTTGATATTCACACTCAAATGTGCAGCTATCATACGCATAATGAACATCATAAGACTGCCGGGCTTATTGAAAAGATTCAAGCCGGTTTAAATCTGGCGGTCGTTTCGGACGCGGGAACGCCGGCTATAGCCGACCCAGGTTTTCTTCTGGTTCGGGAAGCGCTTGCCGCCGGAATCGAACCGGAAATAATTCCGGGAGTTTCGGCTTTGACCTTTGCGGCGGCGGCGGCGGGCCTGCCGGTTGACAAATTTGCTTTTTACGGTTTTCCGCCGGTTAAATCAGGGCGCAAAACAGCATTTTTTGAACGTATCGCCGCGGAAGACAAAACGGTAATAATTTTTGAATCGCCGCATCGTATAGAGAAGGCGCTTGATTATATAAACAGGATAGTGGGTTGTGACAGCTCAGTGGCGATTATTCGTGAAGCCACTAAGCTTCATGAAGAAGTGTTACGCGGCACGGCGGAAGAATTGTTGACGCGGAATAAAAACCGCAAATGGAAAGGAGAGTGTGTACTCGTAATAAGTTCGCAAAGATGAAAAACACTGTCTTCGGAGCTCAAAACAGTAAATAAATATACTAAGATATGACATGAGACAAAGCAGATTGAAATTTTTTCCAAAAATAAAT